>NZ_JBEAAL010000017.1:0-164365 GCF_040066075.1 Neorhizobium phenanthreniclasticum | reverse complement strand
TCGTCTCGTCCAGCGCACGGCGGAAGCAGAGCATCCATTCGTCGCGCTCCTGAGGGCCGATTGCCGCGGCGAAATGGCGGGCGCGCAGCCTCGGATGGCCATGTTTTTCCACATAGACCGGAGGGCCTCCGAGATAACCGGTGAGATAATCGTAAAGCTTCGCCTCGCTGCCTTTAAGGCTCGGCGGATGGATGGCACGGCAACGGGCTGCTTCCGGCAGCGTATCCATCAGTTCATAAAAGCGCTTCACTAGGGGGCGCACCGTCGTGTCGCCGCCGATCGGCTGTTCGGAGGTTGACGATGACTTTCCGTGGGAGGTCGGATCGTCCGGCACTGATGGTCTCGTGGGGACGTCCGTTGACGATGAGGCGGGGATCTCCGGATTCTCGGCGACTTCCGTAGCCTGGCTCTCGAGCATGATGCAACTGAGGCCTTCGCATCCGTGAGAGGCAATTGCGATCTGGCCGGAATTTTTGGTCTTGGTCGTTTCAAGAATCTCCGCTGCTGGAGAAGTATGCGTCCCGGTGACGAAACCGGCTGAGACGTCTGTCCTCATTGCCTGGTGAACTCGCTTCTCCCAGGCCGACCACTTCGTTTTGAACGGCTTCATTGTGATCATCGAAGGCGCCATCCATGCTTTCAGGCGCCAGGCAGGATGAAGTAGCGATCACTGCAGCCATTGTCGCCGGGACATTGAGCGCCTGCGCAAGAGCGAATCGTGTACCCTTGGCAGGGAGTTCGGAGCCGTCGGTTGGTTCAGCGACCTTAGGAGGAGTTAGCCAGCCCTCGAGCGTGGCAGTTCACCCTATGGAGGCGGAGGAGATGGCACTCGGGCTACGGCATTTTCATAAGACGCTCTTCGCAGCTTATCCGGACGAGCGACTGCAGAACCGTTATGCGCTCGATCAGCCATTCCAGATCTTCCTCCGTGATCTCGTAATGCGGCGAATACCTTGCATCGACATAAGCGCGGTCGAGCCGCTCGAAACAGCGGCGGGCGAATTTGGTATCTCGCGGCCATGCCTCGATCAGTCGCGCGTCGATCCGCTCGGCCGAAGAGCGTAGGAATTTCAGGCGATGCGACTTTGGCGAGTAGAGGGTAAGGACGAGCAGGATGCAGTGATAGAGCTGTTCTGTAGCCTGATGAAGATTGAATGCAGCATGATTGATTTGCCCACTGCCCAAAGAATATTGACCGAGATGAAGGGAAAAACCCGCAGCAGGAAGCCATTTTTCGAAGTAACCTTGGGCCTCCTTTCGCGCCACGTCCTCGCTGAGAAGTCTTGGCGGTACAAACGGATAGCCTTCCTTCTCGTAGAGCATGATGCCGTCGCGGATGATGTCGATAAAAAACGGCCGTCCGCGTGCCAGCTGGTCGTTCACGTCTTGCAGCGTGTGAACGATGATGTTGACCGGCGTCTCGATTTCCTTGGTGATCGTCAATTCGCGCAGGAAATGATCGGATACATCGTGCCAGAGATCATTGTCTTCCCCGACGCTCTTCAGGTTGACGACAACGAGAATGTCGTAGTCGGAACGGTAACCGCTCTTGCGATCGTCCACCCAGTCGCCGCGGGCGTGCGAACCGAAGAGGATGACCTTCAAGATCCGCCCGGCTCTCTTCTTTTCGGAAAGCTTCGACTGCTGTGCCGCCTCGAATTCCTCGAAGATGATTTTCAAGGCGCGCGCCAACTCCCGCTGCTTGCGCTCCGGAAGATGGCCGAGGCCGTCATTGTTGTCCGTCACCAAAACACCCGTGTCCATGGTCTCAGTCGCACCTTACTCGTAGCTGCACCTTCCGCGCTCGGATCCGATTGGCATTCAACATTCACCTCGGACTATCCCCGCCGTCAAGGACGCAAGCGCTGAAGGTTGGCGAAACATTGGAAGGCTGGCTTCGAAGGTCATCGGCTCCCATGAGCGAAGTCACCTCTCGTACTCGTCTCGGTCATTATCACGATCTCGTTCCCGGCTAGCCCATAAGGCGTTCTCAGGCTTTGATAATGCTGCAACATCACGTTGCCGATCACCACTCTCGCGTTTCTGTTCCAATTGCCAAGCAGGTACGGCAGTAGCTCTGCCGGCTTCTGCCCCCTGCGTCGCAGAGCTTCGATCGGCATGGCTTTCAATGGTAGACCAGTCGTGAATTCTACCGCTCCCTGGGATTTCCGATAATTTTAATATTCTGTCTTGCATAGTTTGTCTTATTGCCGATCTGAGCACCTCACGGTCATGCTCGTCATGTTTCGACCGGATCGCTGCTTCTCTCAGGCGCCCGAACGCTCTGAAGACCGACGTCGCGATCTCGGCGAGGCTGCGACTTTCCGGCGCGGAGGCGGCGGGATCAGGTCGTTCTCCGGTGTAGTGCTGTTCGGCCGCTTCTCTCGCATGCTTCTTTTGTTCCGGCATGGGACGCGGCGCTGGCGGATGGGGTCCTCGAATGGGTTCAGAGACGCTGCGATCGTTTCCCTCAGCCAGCTTCCGTTCAAGCTCCCGCAGATCTTGCTTGGACCTCTCGGCAGCATTTGCCATCGTTTCCCCGTTTCCGCGGTGGGGTTCTCCGCTTGGGGTCGCCTCGGAGTGAAACCTCTCCGACGCTCCAGCAGCCCGATCAGACGTGAGCGGTAATTGTCTGACGGATTCCGACCGTCTATTTGATGATCGTCGATCGGCTACCCCAAACCGGAAAAGGGTCGATCTTGCGAACTGTTGGACTGTCTCGCTGTAGCCCTGGCTGGCCAACGCCTGCCAGTTCTGCCGAGCCATTGCGCGATAGTCTCGGCTGCGCTCGCCGCCGGCGAGATGCGGAACCTCCAAGCGTTTATAATCGTAACGGCGTTGTGCGCTGAAACTCGTACCCTCATGCTCTGTGCGGCCGACATAGTTGACAGGTCGAACGTGATGGTTCGTATATGCAGGTGCTGTCACCGTTTCACGGCGGTCGGTCATTTCCATATTGATGCCGTTGGCACGGGCATTTTCCGCAAGGCTCAAGCGCCAGCGTCGAAGATCGGTGACCCAAGTCTTCAATCGATCACCGTAGTCTGACACTGTCGTAATAACAGCATGCGCGTGGATGTGGGGTCTTTTTCCCCCCTCACGCTGCGGCCTCGGATCTCGCACCGGGTCATGCACTGCAAATACATACCGGTGTCCCTTGAATTCTTCGGCGAGGAAGGCCCGGACAGTGTCCTGAAACCGTGCGGCGTCCGTTCCACTGCTCGCCGATATGATCAAATGCAGCGTATCCCGCGGCCGGCTGCTTCCGAGGTTGTCCCGCCACCGCCGACGGACAAGCTCATTTGCCGCACTGACGTCAGCAACCGGTCTGGCGTGCTCGTCGTGAATTTGGCCTGGATGCTTATCAACGAGCTCTCGAAGACGCTTTGTTCCATATCGAACGCCGTGGCCATGACCGGTGAACTGGAAGCTTACCGTTTCAGCCTCTCGCGACAGCGTTTCTTTCAGTCGCGCGGTTATCGCTCCGCTCTCCCGACGATCGGCTGGAAGACGGCCTTCTGTCGGAGACAGAAGCACGACCAATCCTTCTATGCGCACGGATTGTGGATCCTGGGTCACAGCGAACGCAAATGGTCTGTCTTTGAAGGCGTGTCTGGCAATCAGTAAACCAGCATCCTCAGGCGGCCTGTGCGCAGCCTGCCAGGAAACTTCGATTTCGAACAGTCCAAGGTCCTGGCTCGCCTTCCGATTACTGAGGAGGGGCTCCCAGTCCCTCACGGTAATATTGGGTGCTTGGCCGCCCGTTAGTGTTTCGCCACGCTCATTTTCGATTTTCACCTCGCCGCCGCGCGACACATAATCAACGAGCTTTCTGACGCCCGTCCCGCCGCCAAAGCCGACCACCTTGACGACCGCAGGCTGGGCTCCCGAAGCGAGGCCGACAAAACGTTGCCTCATTTCTTGTTCGTTGCTGCGATCGAATCGCTCATGCGGCAAGCGCCCGGCATGGCTACCGGCATGTCCCAGTGTCTCGGGAGGAAGGCTGGCGCGTGCGCGCCGGCGCCAATCGTCCTCAAGCCATTGCGCCCTTCTCGAAAGCTCTGGCAGGAGTGTCTCGCGCTGACCAAGCCACTCCTCCGCAAGGCGGCGATATAATGGTTGCATTTCAACTCTTCCCTGGATGTGTCGTCAGTCTTTTCGTATGAGCGGATAATTCTACGCACAAAGCCGCGATCACCCGCTGCATGCCGAGTATTTCTTGCTTGCAAGACGCTTCGATAAACCGTTCTTCGCGGTTGAGGGAGATCAACAGGCGCGTGAGGTTCAGCCCCTCCCGCTTGAGCTCATCGCGCAAAAAGAGGAGAAGCAGACGATCTTCCTCGGAATAGAACGGCTGAACCCCGGCACGGTCGAGCGCCACGGAGCGAACAAAATCAGTCACTGTCGTTTGCGCCCGCGCCGCGGTTTCCGCGATCGCAGCAAGCTCATTCGCTGTCACGCGGACGGAGATACATTTTGCTCTTTGCTGCTGGCCCATGTAACCAAACCTCAACCGCTACCCTTTTGGATCTGCCGCTCTTTTGAGCGTAGCGCCAGCCTCGCCTTGAGGCTCATGAAAGCGGCGGCGAGAATATCCCATTTTTTGTCCTTGATCCAGGTCTGATAACGATATTAGTCATATTCCTCTTTTTTTAAATATCAGGCGTATTATCTTTTTGTGGCGGAGACATTAATAATAAGTGCGCAATTTCAATATGTTATATAAATAATCGAAGTTCTTTTTGATATTTTTACGAGAAAAATCACAACGGTCAATTTTGGTTTTATAACTAAAGAAGTAAACTTAAATTCGTGATTGGCTGATATTTCCGCTTCCTGATGGGCATCGACGTCGCCGAAAAGGGTAGGCCCTGTCTTTCACGATCATGCCATCACCGGCTACGTCATGGCGCCAATCGTCGCGCTCAGTTGCCACAAAATTGATCTCTCAATCGTGGATAGTGGCGGGGTGGCTAAGGTAAATCTAGCTTCTGGTCGTCCAAAAAAATAGGCGGTTTAGGGTACGCATTCGGCGAGCCTTGCAATTGCCCCGCATCTGGGCATCACTGCTATTTCGGTTCCGAGGCGAATGTCTGCCAGCCGGCTGAGATGCCAAGGTTCTTATGGTGCCGATCTATGCCACAGTGAGCCGTGAAAACGGCTTTCCATGGACGGCCGGCACGCCGAACGCCGACACCCGCATCAGTTCGATCATTCTCGGTGACGGCATCCACTATGGCAAGTACGGCATCGCTCAGTATGGAGACGTGGTGGCACAGTTCATCCTGGCGGCATTGGCAACCTAGCGAAAGGCAAAAAGCATGACGGTTACGCTGTTGCAGCCTCTAACCAATGACAATCATCCATGATCACCGCCGCACGGGTGTTGGCGGCAGGCGCCGCACCAGGCGACGAACATTCGTCCTTGCCGCTACACCAGGACTAAAATGTCGGCCGCGACTGCCTTGGCCGAGGATTTACCGACAACTGCTGCCAGGGGTGGCTGCATGCATTGAGCTTATGCTTCAATTTTGGCGCCGCGCCACTGGCCAAACAGTAAAAATGAAAAGACCTGAAGACAGTAATATCAGCGAGAACCAAAACAGATAGGGAAGGTCCATCCCATCCATTATGTCAGCGCCATAAAAGCCTTCTCTAAACAGAATGACGACGTGTGTGACGGGATTTGCGAGGAGAAACTCTCTGAATGGGTGCGGCATCTGGCGCGGTACATAGAACACGCCCGAGAGCACAAAGAGCGGCCTCATTATGATCCCGAACAGCTTTTCGTAAAGCGGAAAACGTTCGAAAAGGACGATGTTCCCGAGGGCGACGCCAGTGGCAAGAGCCCATGCGAATACCATTGCCTCGATGATATCACCCCAGAGCAAGCTGTGAGGGTGCTTTTCGCCATGGCGTGTCACCCAAAGAATAACGAAGGCGACAAGCAAAGAAGTGATCGCCTGAAGGATGCCTCTGGCGACGATCGGATCAATTGGTGAAACCGTCGGGTACTGTAGCAGTCCCTTGTTGGCGCTGACCGCTGAGGTCAAATAACTCGCCATACCGCTATACATGTTATAAGCGAGAAAGCCTGTGGCAAAGAAAAGCGGGAAGGATGCGCCGAGTGCAGGCAACCGCGCAAACGCACCGAAAATCACGCTCATGACCGCGACGTAAGCGATTGGCTCAAGAAAAGCCCAAAGATAGCCGCCTGGGCTACGCCCATATCTCGTTGCCACTTCTCTCAAGAGAAACGCCGACACAATTCGGATGTGAGATTTTAAGTGATCCAAGATGGTGCTCCATCACTGTCCTTGGTTCGTTCATACCCTCACCAAAGCGGCGACTTCAAGCCGGAACTCGATTTCGACTTCTTTCATCCAGGTCCCAGTGCAACCGCGGCGGCGCCTTTCGATGCCAAAATCGGAGAAGAACAATAGAAGACAAAGAAAAACCCGAGGCGAAGGGATCACTTCAGCGCCCAAGCACGACGACAGTTCGCGAAGGGCCAACATTACCGCACGCTTCCAATTCTCCTGAGAAAGCCGGCGTGGTTCGTATCCCTCCGGCGTGGACCGCCTTGCGAGTTTTTGGCGATATCGTGATTTTGCGCTCTTGAGAGTGGACTTAAGAGCGCAATGAGGAACTATGGCACAGGCCATTTTGCTGACGGGTCAAGAAAGGCGTCGTCGTTGGTCACCGGACGAACGGCTGGAAATTCTGGAGGCAGCATTTGCTCCGGGGGCAAATGTCTCGGAGGTAGCGCGTCGTTTTGATGTTTCGACGGGGCTGCTCTACACGTGGCGGCGCCAAGCGCTGTCTGTGAAAGATGGGCCCGCTTTCGTGTCGGCGACTGTCCTGGACGTTCCTGGCAACGGCGATGGTTGTGCGGCAACCATCGTTGTGGACTTTGCGAACGGTATCAATGTGAGGATTGCGTCCGGGGCGCTTTGTGATCTTGCCGCAGCAGTGATGCGTGCGCTCAAATGATCCCGATCAGTTCGAGCGTGCGGGTTTGGATTGCGAGCGGCCATTGCGATATGCGCAAGGGAATGCAGGGCCTGGCTCTGATCGTGCAGGAAGGTCTGGGTCGAGACCCGTTCAAGGGTGACGTTTTTGTCTTCCGCGGGAAAAGCGGACAGTGCGCTTCATAATGCATCCCTCCATCAGATTCCGGACAACCGGACGACTTTATCGTATTGATAATCTTCATAAAACTTCGGGCGTCGATCGATGACACCCTGCACCCCTATCCGGACGGCTTCCGAGGATAATGCTTCGACGGGAACCATCCACGGTGAGCCGGGAAGGATTTGCGTTGCAGGTAAAATTCCTCTCTGCACCAGGCTTTTGGCCGATCCGACGCAAATACCGAGTTTCTCCGCCGCTTTCATCAAGCTGATCATCGGTACGTCCACTTTGGTGGCATCATATTCGGGAACGGGTTTATCGTCAAAGCGTCTCTAAGCCGCGGATCCGCAGCAACGCCTCCACATCCACCGTCTGATCAGCGACTACTCGGCGACCGTTCGCGCTCACCACCTCCATACGGCTTTCCGGCTTCCGCTGGTTTCGATGATCCCTTCCTTCTCGAGGTTGTCGGACGATGTCCACCTGAGGATGTCGGCGGTCCATGGGGCTGCGAAGAGTTCCTCAAGGCAATTGCAGACACCAACCATGAGCGTCACCACGAACTTGTAAAATGGTGGGGGCTACGCACTCTACGATCCTGGCGACGTCGACGCCGCCAATCTCCGCAAAAACGTCGAGGCTCTAGCTGCAGAGTGGCGGCGCCGATCGTGCAAAAAACCTAGCCCTGCGGTCCTCGGCGAATGCCTACTTATTGATGGCGGAACTGTGCGGTCTGAAGCGCGCGTTATTGATCTCTACGGAGTTTACGATCAGGACGCTTGAAAGGAAGCGCGGTCCCGTAACCACTTCTGGACGTTCATGAGGGACTGGTTGATGACTTGATGCATATCTAGATATTGATAAGTTCCGCAGCGGCCAATGAAGTTCATGTGGCCCCCATGAGACCTCTGCTCCGCGTATCGGCGATAGACTAAATCGAATCTGCCATCCTTATTCTTGACAGGGTAGTATCGTTCGAAATTGTTCAAGCGGTAGTCGCAGGGTTCCTCAATAGTCTGCACAACGTTATTGGTGCGGTAGATATGGTGACCTGGCAGCACATGCCACCATGTCTCACGGGTGTATGGAGATGCATCCGTGTAATTGATCACTACTCGACTTTGAGCTTGAGTGATCGGAACCTCAATAAGGTGGAACTTGATCGACCGATAAGGGAGTTCGCCAAAGGCGAAACTATAATATTCGTCAATCGGCATACTGTTGAAGCAGAAATCGTACTGTTCCGAGCGCTCCTTGTCGAAGGCTTCGCTGAGCCGTACGTGGATCCGGGGATGGTTCAGCATCCGCTCGAATAGTGTCGTGAAGCCATCTTTCGGCATCGCCTGGAACGAGTCATCAAGAAAATAACGATCATCTCGGCTCGTTCTGATCTGTAGTCTACGTACGACCGCAGCATCTATTTCCGAAAGACTCATTCCCCACATTTTTGAGGTATAGGGCCGAAAAAACAAATCTGTCAGTTCAGTGCCGATCGCGGAATATAGATATTCTTCTGCGCTTGTAATTTCGCTCCTTGCAACAGACTTGGTAGTTAAAAAGGCTGTCACGGCATCTTCCGTTTCAAATCTCGTGCCGAATACTTCATTAATTGTATCGAGATTTACCGGGAGGGGTACAAGTCGCTTGTCCGATAGGCGCGCAACTACTCGATGCTCATAGGGGATCCATCCCGTAAAGCGTGTCAGCCAATCGACGACTTTTTGACTTGATGTGTGAAAAAGATGCGGGCCATATCGATGTATCCGCACTCCACTTTCGTGGACGTAGTCGAAGCAGTTTCCACCGATATGGTTTCTCTTATCAATAACATCTACTTCGAAGCCTGCGTCAGCCAGCTCTCTTGCATGCACGGCTCCCGCAAAGCCTGCGCCAACTATCAGAATACGTGTCATTCGAACCGCCTCAAATCCATAACCGAGTGAAGCGCCGCCAAATTGCATAGTCGCGTGCGGCTTCGCAATAGGGTTAACCCAGGACATCGCCATATAACCGCCACGGGTAACCAACGCAGGAGGGCCTATCAACCAAAGATCGCCTGTGATGCGGCTTCTTCAGCGATCCTGCACCCTACCAAATTCCGCTTGACCATGTCATAGGCATTGCGAGGTAGCGAGGCTGCAAGATTGACAGCGCCTATGTTTGGAGGGATGGATTGCGAGCAGAATGTCTTATCTGAAAACGGTTTCACCTTGTCGCTCATGCTAACGAGTTCGTCCCTGCCGCGTCGGCGAGTGCAGGGTTGGCTGCCGCGTACGTGCGCATGGAACTCAAGCTTGACTGGCGCCCTCGGTAATGCTCACTACGCAAACAGGCAGAGGCCGGCACTTTTGGGGAGTGGATTTGCGGCATGAAAACCTGTTTGCTTTTTACCGCCAACGATCCGCAGCTTGGTGCTTCGCATCTGATGACGAGTACGCTACGCGATACCGCACGCGGCGGCTATCAGGGCGACATTTGTGTACTGTCCACCAGCCTTTCGGAGCGTGCCAAAACCTATCTCGACCGACTGGGTATCGACTATTGGATCGATGACATGAGATGGGCGGAACACCGGATTGCTTGGCAGACCATATTTCCCGACAGATCGGAACGTGAGGCCCTGGCTGAATTTCGGGCCTACCGCAACAAACGGATGAGCAAGTTGATCTATCTCGAATGGTTCGCTCGTCACGGAAAAGACTATGACGCCGTCGCAGTAACCGACAACGATCTCTATTTCCAGCATACTATCATCGACTTGTTCGCTCTGGCTGAAAACGGTAGCATTAACTACGGCAAGGAGGACAATCCCATCCTTCCGGGCAGCAGTCTGTGGTTGAAGGACTCGGCATATCGTCGACACACTGGAAAATGGAGTCATGACGGTGGCCGTCATGAGGTGAATATCGGCTTCATCGTCGCTCGGCCAGATGTGATGGCGGACCTGTTCACGGAGATCAGGGATCGCTTCATTTCACTGCCACCTGCGCTGATCAGGGATGCCAACTGGCATGACCAAGATCTGGCCCGAGCATTGCGTTGTGAACGCCCGGATCTCTTCGTCGAATTCCCCCCGGATACAATCCTGCACCTGTGCGGAGGGGGGAAGGCGCTCGTTGAGCAGCGTGAGCCGGGTCATTTCATCAACCGTCTCAGCGGAAACACCCCGCGCATCGTTCATTTCGGAGGTGGTGCCTGGAAGGACTTTCCCACCATCGCGCCCTCATATAAAGTAAGTTCGCAGATCATCTTTGATGATATCAATCAGTGCCCGATCGAGCAGACCAAATTGGCCATATCGAAAGCCGTATTGGACAGCAGGACAGGTGTGCTGCGGGCAAATGGCTGGTATGTCTCGGATCAGGCACAGGTCGAGATTATTTTGAGCATGGATGGTGTGGGAGTCATCGGAAAGGCACGCGTTGGTATGTCGCGGCCTGACGTGCGGCGCCAGCATCCCGATGAGAGCCTGACAGTCGGTGGGTGGGAGGTGGTGCTGACCGTTCCTAAGGTGAAGGTTGAGCAAAGGCTCTTCGTCACGTTGCTGACGGGGGCAGGTAAGAAAGCGGCAAACGTCCAGATCGCTGCAGCCAACTAATCCATCTCAGGCGTGAGCGGGACAAACAGTTCAGTGGTTGACGAGGGCCTCCGCGAATTTCGATTTGCCGGAGACATGCGGGGGGTCGCTTGCTAGAGAGTGAACAGATTTCTAACTCTACCTCGGAAACACTATTGGCGAGGCAGTAGTCCGCGTGAATATCGGGATCGACGAGCGCTATCTCGCGCCAGTGGCGACTTATCCATGTGATGCATGTATTGCTCTTTTGATGAATCCTTTAAAGGCCGAAAAAAGGAGATAAAAAACACCTCCATTTTGCTTCGTGTAAAGCGAACGGTTCGACATATAGCATGCGAAATGTGCTCTGGTTAGAAGCCTATCCATGATGATAATTTCTACCTTACGACAAAAACCGGGATTTGCATTGGCCATGGGCGTTGAACGGCATTTAACATCAATTGCTTGTTGTCCCTGAACCCAGAGCGCAAACTTTTGCTGGCGTTCGGCAGGGGGGATCACGACATATCTTTGAGTGATACCGTTGAAACGGTCGTCGAAGGTCAGCCCTGTAAACAACACGGCGTCGTCTGCGTGCGGGCTATCGAGAAATGCCTTCAGTTTATCTCGCGCTTCAATAAGTGCGTCCTGAGGATTACCTAAGCGTCTGAAATACATCGCATATCGCATCACCCCTCGTTCGATGGCTAATCCGATAGTTCTGGATCTCGGATCGGAAACAAAATCATCGTAAACTGGCGAACTGTCTTTATCGAAATAATGAAACGTCCCCCGTTGCTCGGATAGAATGACTTCGAAAAAATAGCGGTGTCGATTCACAAAGCTCTCTGAAGAGTCTGGCGCAATAAACCCAGCATCAAAGGCAGTGATAGGGCCTGATTCGCGAGCCACTTTTTTTGCGCTCTTATGAGTAACAAGATAGAATCCCCCTACTGGGGTGTTGAGCAATTTTGAGAAAAATTGCTGAGTTTTCGCTCGATAACCAATATCAACCACAATAGGATATCTGCTAGCCAAAGTAGCATCAAGATATCTTCGATATTCGCTTCTGTATTGCTCGGAACGTGCAATAATATGTGGCAGAAGATCCTTAATACCTTCCGGCCAACGACATTCTTCGGAATCTGTACGAGAAAATCTACCTTTAGTGTTGGGAGCAGGGGGGGGCGATTGCGGCCGCAACAAGCGGGGCTGGCCCAGAAAACGATAGATTGTCAGCAGAGCCTCACTCTCTTGGTTCGCTTTGGCCAGAGATGAATAGAACTTTAGGATCTTCTCTTCTGTCTCAAGTTCTGCATAGCGGTTGGTGGCCCGCGACGCCAACACGTAATGGGCTACTTCAGCGTCCTCAGGAAATAGAATCCGGTAGATCTTTTGTATAAGGTAGCCGTCTCGGGCTAGAAACAGCAGACATGCATCTCCATCAAGCTCTTGTTTTCGCATTCGCAGCCAAATGCAAAAATCAACGAGGTATGGTCCGAGCAAACCGTAACCAAAATTCTCGATGTTGCCATTGAGCATCGGCCGCGCGCCCTGCTCGGCGGATCTCATCTATCAAGTGCCTCCTCGTCACAGACAACTTCGTCGACACTGCTAATTCGCGTTAGAAGTTCTTCGTTTATTCGCTGCGCTTTAGAATTCTTCTCTTCGTCTATCGACCCTGTCGTTAGGTGTTTGAAGAACAGGCGCATTACATGATCAACGCCTTCTTGATTGATTGAACGCATATCATCTTCGAAATATATGCTTTTGCTGTAATTTCCTGTGATGATTTCATACGAAGGGAAGTAGAATACGTCGCGAAGCGCACTGCATGCCTCCTCGGCGGCTACGCGGAGAACAGACTTGCTGTAAATAGTCGAGCTAAGGACGTGGCGCGGTTCATATGTCGCGACCAGTGGTACCGGAGAGACAGTTAGTAGAACTCGGCATCGAGAATTGATACCCCTCAGCTTCTCGATGAACTCAATCAAATCTGCGGCAACTTCTGGAGCTGTAAAATTAACAAACTCGTAGAGCGTTGGGTCGAATAGACCACCTGCAACTCCTGGTGCCAGCGGGAATACGGCCCCGTCCTTCTTTGACCGCCATGCTTCCGTCAACCCGAGTGTGAAGACAAATACATCAGCCTCTCGCAAGACTCTTCGTACAGCGTGTAAATGTTCTTCTCGCGATTCAGTGACGGACCGCGCGTTAGGAAAACCTGCTGGCTCGATTTGTGGTCGGAAAGGATCGACAAAGCCCGCGACGGGATGTGACCAAATTGAATCTTCGGGAACAAAAGTTCCCATCGCCCGATCGAATAGCTGTACAAGCTGCCTAGTTGTGTAAACATTCCCGTACCGTGCAGAGAAGACTCCGTAGTTGCGTTCCTTTGCTTGAGTCTCGGAAAGGCCTTCCGGAGCGGTTTCAGAGACGAGGTAGAAAAAGCCCTTCTTCTGAAGACGGGAGGCAATATGCTGCGCGAAACAACTGCCTGCGGTAGCTATCTTATCGCCCGCACTAATTTTCAAATCCATCGAAACAACTGGATCGACATCTGGAATGGGAATGCTGGAGATTGCCCTTTTCCAGAACTGAGGATCTGGTAGCCCCTTATAGGGATGCTGTACTTTATTGATGTCTTTGTGGTCGGATGCAGAGTTTGATCCATGTTGCCGATAACGGGTAATAATGTTGCCAATGACGTCCATCGACTCATCGTGGCTCTTGGCGACGCTTCTACAGATCAAGGCTTCGCGGGGAATCGCTTTAAGACGTTCAAAGCTACCGTGAACAAATTCTTGAAGGTCGATAATATGCGGTCGCTTTTCGACGGGCACATGGCGATCCGAAACTTTAAACGCTAATTCACCCTCGATGCCGAGCTTGCTCGCTACTTCCGGGTAGACTGGCCAAACTATATCATCGGCGCCACGATCAGATACGAATCTGGTAATATTAGTATAGCGGCTCTGAATTCCGGCATTTAACAATAGTCGTTGCGCAATATCTCCACTGACGAACGAGAGAGGATGGTTAATCGTATGCATGAACAGGCCACGGTTGCTCCAGCTCTCAAATAAATCCGTTATATCGTGTCCCAATTCTTTAAAGTTGGCAAGTAGAATGGCTCGAGTCGGTTCCCATATATCTAAAAACCCAAGCTTTTGATAAACTGTCTCATTAAACATCCTTACGGTTTCGTCGACGCTCAATCCATGCAAGTAACTATAAACTGCGATAGATGAACTGTAGTCTCCGACCGGAGAAGTGTTTTGCAGGGCTTTGGATAGGCCAATATAAACGCAATCTGGATGGAAAGCCGGGAAAGAGAAGGGGGGAAAGAAAAAACAATTGTCTCGAGCTTTCAGCGAATTGAATGAAAATGCTCCGAAAGCGTCTGATCTTAGCGGTTGGGCAAATATGATCTCTGATTTCGCAAGCTCGATTTCCTTTTCACGTCTCTTCCGCTCATCGGTCGCATCACTGTGAGTAAACAACTGCACTTGGTCGTTTGGTGACAAAGCGCGTATGAACCGCGTCAAAGTTTCCGCTTGGCAATTTCCAATTACGGCGATCCGATATCCCACGATTGTTCACCTCTCTCCACATCAAACCCGAGTGTGACACCAGCCATAGCCAAGCTGGTGGTTCGTGCCTATTCGCGCGCTCGCCAAGATGGCGCAGACGTGTGCTCGCGAGCGACCGTCGTGCCTGAACTAACGCACCGCATTTCACTTAACGGCGCATATGTCAACCGGCCCGACATTTTGCGTGCAATCTATGATAGAATTTAAAGGCTGGATTTTGGGTGCTAGCGAAGAAACTGCTACGGCTCACGATCAGTCGAGCATATTCTCTTGTTCCGAGTAAAGGCCGGAGGGCAATCAACTCCATTCGTCGGCAAAACGGAAGAAGGGTTACCGGGACGGATGCCTTGATTGATGGATTAATGGCAGGAAGGGCTCCCAAGAGTGCTTTGTCACTCGCCGAGTGCACGTGTACAACGGTTCGAAAGAGAATATCGCAGAGATTCCGGAAGTTCAGAGAATTCTTCAGGCGATCGCCAAGCAATGCTTCCGCGTCAGCAAGGAATTTGTTTGCGGAATTCTTCATGCGTACGAAAGCTGGAGTGTCGGCATCAGTGTCATCGGTTGCCTGCACCCATTGACCTACAGGCGCGATTTCGCTGTGACACTTCGTGCTCTGGGCAAGCAGGAGGATCGGGCCGAGATAGCCATATCCAAAGGCATGGTCATCGTCATTAAAGAGAGTGCCCTGTTTCCATTGCCTCTTGTCAGGTCGATCAAAGCAGGTATTGATAATCATCCCCAAAAGAAGGCGGCTTTCCATGGGCAAGTCATCGCCGATCTGTGCCCACAATTTTGCGAAATCGCGAAGGGCGAAATATGTATAAACAGCCGATGGGATATACGCAGCCCTTATCCCGGCATCCTGTGCTCGCTTGACATCGGAGTGTAGATTGTCGCCCAAATGTAGCATTTTTGAACCGACGATATTTAGATCCTCAAGCACAATGGAATACAGCTTTCCGCTTGCTTTGCATCGACCAAACTCAGAGGAAACATATACTCGCTCGATTGCTTGGAAGCCTTCTTCTTGGAGCACCGACCAGATGAAATCACGAGAAGCGTAGCTATCTGATACCGCTATGAGTCTCTTGCCCTTCTGACGAGCGTGCTCATAGATTTCCCGGATCAGCTTTCGGCCTGAAAGCGATCTTCGTTCATTGTCGAGTTCGACTGTTTTGATACCAGCTACCTCCCTGGCGGAAAGCCCGGTGATCTCTGCTAGGGCCTCGTAAATCGCGTCAAGAGTTGGCTCCTCCCGAAGCGGATCCTGTTCTCGCATTCTTCGTCGTGCCAATCGCTCGGCTTCCTTACGAGATGCAATAAAGTCTCCTGAAAGCCGCTGCTTTTGTAGCTTCAGGGCGGTTAAAAAAAATAGGTCGGCTGGTTCGATTACCGGGCGGACGAGGAGGGTGTCGTAGACATCGAAACTGACAATTTCCACAGAAGGGTCGTCTATGGTTTTCAATATCTGGGATAGAGAGAAAGCGGATGCCTGGCCGAAAGTGGCAAAATTTCCGGTAGAGCAAAGAATAGAGCGGAGAAATCCTGTCATCGGAAAAGTTTCTGCCCATGCGTCTGACGGAGAGACCTAAACGCAATCGCATCATAAGAGATAGATCACCGAATGCTCGGCCTCACAAATTTATTTTGAGAGGGTATCTGCGGCCCCGCAGATACCCTGGTCCGCCTAAGCTTGACGGCCTATTACACCGATCAGCGCCGCGGCAATGTCGAGATCCGTCTGGGTCTTGATGACGTGTCCGGATATCGGCCCTACTGGATAGAAGCCCACCCGCCCATGATAAGTAGCAGTTTTCCTCTGGCTGAGTGCATCCAGAAAAACGGATCGACGCCACGCGGTGATCGACCAGGTTATACGCTGCAGCGGCTTAAGATCTTGGCTGTTTGTCTTTTCGGCGAATGTGAAGTTAACGGGCTTTCCTTCAAAGGCGACTTCGATTTGGTCCAGGATACAGGACAGCAGAACGTCATATTCGCCCTGCTTGTAAGTCTCCACAAATCCCTTGATCTCTCCTGCCATCAACAATGGGGCGATGGAATGGACTTGAAAAATTGCTTCGCATTCATGCTTGCGAAAAAACTCGCCAACGAAATCTTCGGACGTTGCCACGTTGTTAGCCAATTCTGCAGGGCGCTCGTGGAAATTCGCGCCTTCTGCAAGAGCGACTTCCGCAATTTCTTCGCTTTCAGAATTCACCCAAACTTCATCGAAGCAATTTGATGCGAAGCACTTGCGGATTGCGTGAGCGATCAGAGGATCACCATTTAGCAGAGCGAGGTTCTTCTTCTTGAGTCGCTGGGAGCCCAAGCGGGCCGGGATCATAGCGATGAGCTTTCCTGACATTGTTTTTTCCTCGCTGCTTATGCTCGTCCGAAATCCGGCCACCACAATGGGGTCATCAAACGGTCTATACTCTCAAAAATGTCTGGATGGGCACACAGGCTGCGCAGGGGCGCCTTTGAAAAGGCAAGTTCGAGAAGGTCGCCGTTCTCGCTTGCTGCAAATGAATGGTAACAGGCTCCAGCTTCTTCAGCGATTAGTCGAGCGGCGGCATCGTCCCAAAACCGAGCTTCTTGTGAAATCGCAAATCCTAGGCGCCCGCCAGCCACGTAACAGAGATGCAACGACTGGCTACCAAGGTTCCTGATCTTCGCCATGGTGCGTAGTGACGCATAAATGTCACTTCGCTCATTCAAGGCGTCGAGGGCTCCAGAGGAAATTGCCGCAAGGGTCGATGGTTTATTTGTGAGACGTAGCGGCGAACCGTTAAGAGTTGCTCCCTTGCCTTTCTTGGCAAGATACAGATCTTGTCCTGCCACATCCAGCACGGCGGCCATCTGGGCTTCGTTTGCGTCGAAGAAGGCAGCGCAAACCGCATAATGAGGTACGCCAGCCATCATATTGTGAGTCCCATCGATAGGGTCGATGATCCAAAATGCACCGGTGGGACGCTGCATTGCACGCTCTTCGCTGAAGACAGGAATCCCGGGCGTTAGTAAAGCGAGTTGCTCTGTCAAAAATGCATCCAGTCGTAGGTCTACATCTGTGACATAGTCCAGCTCTGATTTCTCAGTGACATCGGAAAATCTCGCGGAATCAACGAGATCACCAGCGCGACGTAGGACAGTGCCGAGTGTGCCAAGTTCCGACATCATGCGGTTCCGATTCCGGCGACGAATCTTAATTCCTCGTGATCATTGTAACACACGGAGATGTCTGCACCTGCCGTGAAATTCACGCAAGGTGTCGCGCCGCCTGTTGAAATCCACTGACCTGGCCTTGGGCTAAAGCCTTGCGCCAATGCTTCGATGATAAAACTGCGAGCGCAGATATCTGGAGGGGATAGAAGGGCGGAGGAACCTCCGGTGGCAATGGTCTGGCCATCCTGCTTCACACGCAAAACGCTGCCGGCCCAGTTCGTGAAATCATCCACAGGGTGGGCTCGTCCGAGAGCGAGAAAGCCTGCGGCACACCTATCGGCAATAAGAGCTGTAACACCTATGTCTGCCAAGTTTTCAATTGGCGAGGAAGGTAGTTCCAGCGCAGCGCACCAGGCATCGAAAAGCATCGAAAGCGGTGCTTCATCAGTGTTCTTTCGATCTGCTCTCAAAAAGTCGGCCGCCGTCGATGCTATTCTAAGGGCGATTTCCGCTTCTCCTTTTAACTCGTATGTTTGAAAAGCCGGTGCTGCAGACGGGAGAACGGCAACCTCGCGCTCGTGAAGCGGGCCAAAATAGAGCTTATTCACTTTGAAGATGCGCTGGGTCGCCGCAGTGGTGCCTCCCAGTTTCCAGGCGGCTCCATACGCTGGATCGCAATCGATGATGCGATGGAGCCCACGATAGGCTTCCGTAATGTTTGCTGGAATCTGGGTGGGCGATAGGTGCACGCTCCTAATGGGAGTCATTTCAGTCCGAAAATAGGGCGCTTCCTTCATGCTCACTGTGGCCTCACTAATTCATCGTCCGGGAATGTCACAATTGATAGGCGCGGGTCTCGTATACTGCCTTTCCGATGAGATAGTCGACGGTGGTTGTCATCCAGATGCTATGAATGTTCTCGACAATATTGTAGGCATCGGATGCGACATGGAAATTCAAATTGGCGCACTGTGCCAGCGTATTGTCCGGCTTTCGCCCTGTGAAAGCAATAACATACATCCCACGGCTTCTCGCGTAACGGGCAGCGTTTACGACAGAAGGAGACTCTCCACTGACACTGGTCAGCACCACCGCGTCGCCGTCATCGCCGTAATGCTCGATCGCTTTGGCAAGCCAATGGTCATAACCGAAATCGTTTGCGAAGCAGGTAATGAGATTAGGATCATGGAAGGTGACGCTACGAACGTTGCCTTGTTTGGTGAAATCGACGGCGCCGTGTTCGGATATCGATGCGCTCGCGCCATTGCCGGCGAACATCATCTTCTTTCCGCTCTTTCGAACATTGATTGCCACTTCGGCAAACTTTTCTATGATGGGATAGACATTGCTCCCGAATGCTAGTCTCTCGTATTCGGCAAAATAGGATAGAAAGAAGCCGCTGGCGTCCATCATAAACTCATTTCTCCATTTAGCTTGGTGAAGAGCTGACCGCTTTGGTGCCTTTCGTTGTCATAGATCCTATCGATCATTCGCATTACCCTTAGAGCTTCGAAGGAGTCTCGCGATCTTGGAGTAACGGTACCGTTCACGGCAGCGACAAAGTTGGCCATTTCTCGTTCCCAAGATTGATCGACATCGTATCTGTGAACCTCTTCGTCTTCCCAGGTTGCCGCAGGTGCGTTCGAACGGTTTTTGGCAATAGAGAGAGCCTCGGCCCCATAGGTTCCTGAGGGGGTTTTGAGGCCATTAAGAACCATGTAGCCGCGCTCAAGAAAGACCTCAAACGAAAACAAGTGCCGCCATTGGGTCATGGTTGAATGCAGTGAGGCGCACGTTCCGCTCGTTGAATTGCGAAATATAGCGAACACGTTGTCTTCAATCCCCGGGAGTTTCCAATAGAGGTTGGAAACGAAGGCATGCATCTCATCGAAGTCGCCGCCAATTTGTAGGAAAAGATCGAGCATATGAATGCCCTGATCGAGGAGGATGCCGCCTCCAGCCAACTCTTTGTTAGCGCGCCAGTTGCCGAAGTAATTTTCGTCGACTGATTTGCCATAGCGTCCGCGCAGCCAGAGGACCCTACCGTATTCACCACTTTCAATCGTTTCGCGGATTTTTATAGAACCACCATGATGGCGATGATTGAAACCATACATCAGCACCCGGTTTGCCTGATCTTCGACCTCGATGATCTCTTCCATTTCGGTTCCGTTGAATGCTGGCGGCTTCTCGCAGAACACGTGTTTTCCAGCCTTTAGAGCCTCAATGGTCAGCTTTTTGTTGAGGAAGTTCGGTGTACAGATAATAACGGCTTCGATTTCTGGATCGTCGATGATCTTGCGATAGTCGTCTACGAGCAAATCCCGAAATTCAGGGACGGGCCTGATCTCGTAAATTTTGTGCGCAACATTCTGGCCGATTGCCCGCATTGCGTTGTGGCGGATTGCTCCCATGCCGCCGTAACCGATAATGCCGTACTTCAAAGTTTCGCTCTCCTTCGAGATTGCGCCGCTGGTCACCCGAGCACCGATTGCAGGTTGCTCAGCGTGTTCATGTGAACGTACTCAACAGCAGATCGGCCATTGTTCGCGTTGTGACTGCCGAGCACTACGTTGCTCATCGCAAGGAGCGGATTGCCGGCGGGCAACGGCTCAGTTTCGAAAACATCAAGACCGGCTCCAGCGAGGCGGTTTTCATGGAGTGCATCAATAAGAGCTTCCTGATCAACCAGCGGCCCGCGTGCTACGTTAACAAGAAAGGCCGATGGTTTCACTTTTCCAAGAAAGTCACGTCCCACGATATGATGGTTGTCCTTGTTGTAGCTGGAGGCAAGGCACACGATATCGCTTTCGGCTGCGATCGTATCCAGCGAGGCCGGGTGGATGATTTTCCCAAAAATAACTTTGGCATTCTTTACGAAGGGATCGAAGAAGATTACTTCCATCCCAAAGGCTGTCGCGAGTTCCGCTATACGCTGACCGATTGCTCCGAATCCGATCATGCCAAGCTTCAAGCCGAAAAGTTCTCGGCCTTGCGGTTTTGGCCATCCCCCCGCTCGAACAGTCCGATCGACTGCCACGAGATGGCGACTAAGTGACAGCATGTAATGAAGCGCGACTTCTGCAACCGCGTTCGCGAAGGCGGCGGGGCTATTTTTGACCGGAACCCCCAATCGTTTCGCTGCGTCTAAGTCAATGCTGTCGATACCAGTTCCCCATTTTGCAATAATTTTCAGTCGGGGGAGCGCGGCCAGCAACACCTTTTCCGTAATGGCGTCGTCCCCAGCGAGCCAGCCATCGATCTCACCGACCAGCGAAATGCACTGTTGCTCCGTGAGACATTGGTCTGCCGCGGCCCAAGTCGGCTCATATCCCAAGTCTCGAATGGCTTTATCGAACCGCTCTTTCTCCTTCAACATCATAATGTTAGAGACAAGTACCTTTTTCATCGGATCGACACACCTATCTTGAACAAGCCAGCCGGATCTTGCTGTAATGCTATTTGATCGGATGGACAAGGGCCAGCGGTAATAGGGGGGGCAGAAGCGCCTCTCCATGCGAGTGACGTGCGTCCGATGGAAGGTTTCGAGTTCGATTATGGTTGCTATCGTGGTCGCGTAACCAGAACATTGGATGCAACGAATGCTTATGCTACGAGAGGAACTGGGTAGTCCACCTGCTATTGAATGCACAAAATGATGTGTGTAAGCACATAAATGGTACTACCCCGCAACGATCCAACAGGAAGATGCTCAGTCGTGAAGGTTGCAGTTTTTACCACTTGCCCGAAGAGCGCTTTTTCGGGCGGGCGTTATCACGCCATGATGATAGCTCACGTACTGGCGCGGCGGGGCCATCAAGTATACTTTATTACGAACAATCGCCCTATATTTGCAGATGATCTTGCACCTATTAGTGATGGCAATCCAGTCAACATCGTGCTGACGGACAACGATTTCGATATATTGCCAGATTCAAGGTTCGATGCAGTATTTATTGCGCCCCAGATGAGCTTTCTGCCTCGTTTTTACAGAAATGCCATTAGATTCGCTCGTCATGCGAAAGCGGCTTTGTTTTTGATAAATTATGAATCTCCGAACTGGTTTAATGCCTGTTCTCCGACGAAGCGGCCGGAGGAAAGATGGAAGGAGTGGAGGCATGTCGCGCAAGAAGGAGCATGCATCATTTGCAGCGCAAATGAATCGGAAAAGTTTGCGAGAGAATATTACCGTGATCTTCCGCCGGAATCCGACTTTGCAATTTGGCAGCCTGCCATCAATAGCGTCGCTTGCGCAACAGTACCGGCGCAGGTTCGCCAGAAGTTCGTAATGCTGTTTTCACGGCCGAGTGATAAGCACAAAGGCGGCGGCGACATAAAAGATCTGATCGGCCCTGAGCTCCGCGGCTATAAGGTGGGTATCGTTATAGGTGATCCGCAACAATCCGACGTTTTTCTGCACGAACTACGTCAGCACGCCGAGCAATTTGACGTGCAGATCGAACCTTTTTTTGGTATATCGGACCGCCAAAAGTTCCTTCTTCTAAAACGGGCGGCGGCGGTGGTGTTTCCCTCTTATTTCGAAGGGTACGGCTATCCACCGATTGAGGCTCTTGCCGCCGATACGCCCTGTGTAGCGTACGATCTTCCAGTTGTTCGAGAAAACTGTGGGGAACTAATTCGCTATGCTCCGGTCGGTGATGTGACAGCCCTGCGTGACAAGCTGGCAAAAGCACTTGAGGCGGGGCCGGTCCGGACTTCCGATGACGCTCGGGTAGTCTATCTTACGGATGTGGATCAGCGAGGTGCTGCCCTTGAGAAGGTCGTAAGCACCTACTTAGAGACGCGGCTAATTAACCAGCGGATCAAGGACGACGACCTTTCTGTTGGTTTTGGTCTCTCGGCTGCGTCTGCGATAAAGGTCAATAGCCAATTGCATCTGATCTTCACTGTTTCGTCGAAGCTTCGTCTGGCCCAGGTGACATCAAGCTCCAATCAGATCGTGTCCGTTCAATTTCATGAACAGGGTTGGGCGCAAGAGGGATGGCGTTATGCCTTCTTCATCAAGCTAATCTCTGAAGCGTCACCGGAAGAAATATCAAAGTGTGTTCTCGATATCGAAATGCAGGACACCAATGTCACCGTTAAGCTCTCCTTGGCTAACCTTCGGATCAACCAGAAGAAGGTCCCGTGGTTTTCCGAAAAAAAGTATCGGTTGAAACGAGCCCTTCGGACGGGAAATTGCGCCATTCTTTCCGGATGGGTATATCCGGAAAAGGCTTACGATGCTCTTTATCTTATGGACAAGAAAGGAGTGGTCGTCAGTTTATATACGGCGTTAAAGGACGAAGGCTACAAGGGGCTGTTTGCTTCCACGCACCCCGGCAACTATGGCTTCATGAGTAGTACCATCGACACTGCGGCGTTCGATGTGAGTTCGATGCGCCTGCTTGTCCTCAGGGAAGGCGTGATTGTGGGAAAGGGCAGGTTTACCGCGAACGCGGTTCTTTCCTCGGCGAAGCCGCTTCAGATTTTGAGAGATGGCGCAACCATCTCTGGTAAGGCCCACATTGAATGCCAGGCAATCACCAAACAGGCCCTGGAAGGGCGGCAGGGGCTCCAACGGGTCATGCAAACTTCGGGGGAGCCCCTGAAAATTCGGTCATCGCCTTATGTATCGCCTCTTGTAGAGGCGAGCGCCCGCCTCCCAATGTTGATCGCGGCGGTTGGTAAGGGGTGGCCAAAGATAAGAGAACTTTGGGCTAAGGCACCTTCGGTTGTCGAAGCGGCGGATGCCCTCAAACTCGCTGGGCCAAAGTGGGCTGTGAGTGAGTGTAGCTATAGTGAGCATACAGGCGAGCTGCTAGTTCGCGGGTGGATTAGTTCGCCCGATAACATTCAGATCGAGATATGGCGCGGCGATATGACAATGATGGGGATCGCGCAAAACGGATATCCGAGACCGGACGTCGCCAAAGAAATGAAAAGTCTTACTAGGGACGATTTCGGTTTCGCTTTCAGCGCACCTTATGACGGTGAATTGGATGACGGTATAATGCTTCGATTGTTCCAGGATGGGAGGTTTTTGGCTCAAAAGTTGGTCAAGAGCATAAAGATCAAGAGGAGCGAAAATTTCAAAGTCGACGATTGTTTGTTTGATCCGACTTGGCGAATCCTTTGGATGCGGGGTACATTCCGTACTAGTGGGGAAAACCTAGAGAAGCTTGAAGTTATGCGTAACTCAGCTTTAATCGGCACCGCTGCAATTGATGAGAGGTTGCTGCCGGGCGGTGTTAGGTTTTTCAGGTGGAGAGTTGAGAGTGTGGTCATCGATAAGGTTTCTGCGGGCGATGAATTAATCCTGCGGACTCACTTGAGTGATGGCTCGGTTGGAAAAACAAAGTATACGGTCAAGGACAATAAAGATTGGGTGGAAGCCATATCAGTGCCAGACGAATATTTCCAATTTTCGGTTACTGGTGACGGCCTCAATATGCTTCGTTCAATGCTTACTGGGGCTCCGCTTCAATCTGGATGTCAGCAAATAATATTGTTGATTATACACAATTTGAACGCGCTGGAGCGCGGCGAGAAGCGCGTAGCTTTAGAGCAGCTTAGAAGAGAACTGAACAAGGCCGGAGCCGATCTTGTCCTGTTACACCACAGTAAAGTATCTGCGGGATGTAAAATACCGGAAATCAATTTCTTCGATCCAAGTTTCGGTGACATCACAGAAAGGCTGGGCCTGAAATCTCAGTCTCAGTCGATCGATGGTGAAGCCCTAAATTATATTCAGCGGATGTTGCACGGATTTTCTTTCGCGCTCAACAGGCGACCGAAACCATGGACGGAGATCGAGGAGCAGATCAGGGAAGAGCATTTGAAGGTCGAAACAGTTGTCAAGCTGTTGAAGCCTTCGATGGTTCTGCTGTGGCATCAGTGGAATAGCCTCATGCTTCTCGGTCGAGCGGTCTCCGACCGATATGGAATTCCAAGCGCGGTTATCCACGAGGGAATGATTCCAGGGACGATGACGATCGACGCGCATGGAATGATGGCGGAATCGGATTCTACGGGGATTATGCTTGATCCAAGTGATGCCAATAACGAACGCTATTTTCGACAAGCGCGTCATGTGATAGCGGCAATAAGCGCGAACCGGCTAGACCGAAAGCCTCACGCAGGGACGCCAGCTGCAAGTCAGATCATTGAGACGTTAAGAAGGAAGAAGGCCAAGATTGTTTTTTACGCGGGTGTCAATGATTGGCAATCCGGAAACCTGCCCGCAGACCACCCTCGCGCTAAGATTCATTCTCCTTACTATCGGGATACATTAGAGGGCCTCGAAGCCCTTTTGCAGACTGCAGAACGGTTAGATTTTTTTGTCGTTTACAAACCCCACCCAAACCTGTTTCCGCGTCCATTGGATATCTACCATGAGCGACTGGTCTATGTTCGCGAGGCAAATGCGACGGATTGCATAGAGGCTACAGATGTCACTGTGACGCTGCTGTCGTCTTTGGCTTATATTTCACTCGCTCACCGCGTACCGACGGTTCTTTTAGGACGTAACACGTTGTCTGGAGTACACGCCGCCTACGAACTTGATGATTATGATAGTCTTGATTTGTGTATTAGGGATGCTTTGGACAAGAAGGACCATGAGCATCGCATTGTTCGCTACGAACGTCATCTTGCAGGTTTGTTGGAAAGGGACCTCTTTCCCTATGGTGAGAAGACAGATTTTTCCCTGCTCACCTACCAAAATGCGATCGAGAAGCTTTTTGGTATTATGGAAGGCTTCAATGAAAAAAGCACAACATAGCGGGGTGTGAAATCAAATTTCTTGGTGCGCATAGGTTGCGATCCGTTAAAGGCTATCACTCCACTGTCATATCAAGAGCAGGTTCTGACCAAGGTCGTCGTGGTGTTGGCGCGGAAGTGCAACTATCTAGATGCCAAATAGATATCATAGTGATTGGGCGCTGATGAAGAATCGTGCATCGGTAATGCTGGTTGATTATTGTGGTGTTTCTGATAAATACGAGTTCCTGTATGAACTCGCCTCTGAACTTGATCCGCGTCCGGTTGTTATATTGGATGGTTTGCGCAGCCGTGTTGATGAACCCGTTCCGAAAGCTCAGAGAGCGCCCATTTTTATCAAGGCACCTAAGGAAATATTTCGGCACACATCAAGGTCGAGTTTGTTCTCATTTTTGAGCGGGGCTTCTGCGGTGGATGGCCAAGATTTGGATGATCTTGGGGATCGACTCGTTAAGCTCCGCGCGGAGAATGAACTGAACCCCCGTCACAAGCACGCGCGTCAGAGCGTGGCGCTCTCATTCCAGTTCACGCTTCGTGCAATTCAACGATATAGACCTGCCCTTATGCTGGTCTGGAATCAATTTCATCCTCTCTCGCAAGCCGCTCAGGTTGCTGCAACCAAGCTGAGCACGAGGGTGGCATTTGTTGAATATGGACTTCTGCCCGGGACTCTTAATTTCGATTTGAGTGGCCAGATGGGGGAAAGCGACGTTGTTCAGTTTGCTGAGTCGTTCAATTCTCTACCTTTGGATGCGCATGATATTGGTATCGCGGAGGATATTCTAATGCATCTACGGAATGGCGAGTCAAACAGACGATTGCAGGTTCCGTTAGGTGAAGTTGAGCAAGACCTTCGTTCGCGCGCTAAAGGACGCCCCCTTGTGCTCTTTGCGGGGCACAATGATCACGCCTCGGGCACGATTCCTTATAACGATAAAGCGCGCCGATTTCATTCGCCTATTTTCTCCACTTCCCGAGATGCCGCAAATTATCTAGCGCAATTAGCGAAGGAGAATAATTGGCTTCTACTTTACAAACCGCACCCCTTCGCATCCAAGGCGCAGAGGCTGGAGGATAGCGACAATGTGGTGGTCCTGGGTAATTTCGATATAAACGCGTGCGTTGATCTCGCTGACTGTGTCGTCACGATACTCTCCCAGGTGAGCTACGTCGCGCTTACCCGTAAAAAGCCCCTTGTGATGCTTGGCTACAATCAACTTCGCGGTAGCTGTTGCCATTATCAGGCTGAGGAGCTTTCGGATATCTTACCCCTTATTCAGTCGGCGATAGAGGGCGGGTTTATTCCTTCTCAACAACTGGCTTGGAGCAGTCATGTCGCTCGATTGCTGCGGCATTATCTCTACTCGTTTCCCGGAAATGCACCAAGCATACCGTTCGCTCGAAGCTTGACACAACTGGCCGAGACGATCGAGGATACGATCGTTGTGCGCAAGACAGCAGCAAGCTTATCGCTGTTGTCAAGCGAATCGAAGAATTGACCCCGCGCATTGCCTCAAGCAAAATGTTACCGATAGTGTCGATCCTCCCGATGGGATGGTCATGGTTCGCTGTCCCGGCGTGGGGGATAGATCTGACCTGCCACTGAACTTTCATCCAGCGGCTGACCTGCCACTGAACTTTCATCCAGCGGCGACTAGAGCCCCGGCGGTTTTGGATACGCCAAGTGGCGCGGTGTGAGCAACCGGCGGAAACGCGAAGTTCTCATCTTGCGCAGCGTTGGAGCCGGTTGCGGCGATGATCCCGGCAAAGTCTGCCGGGGTTTTGTATCCGAGCGATGAGTGCGGCCGGAAATGGTTGTAATCGACCGCCCATTCGGCAATGGCGCTTCGGGCATGATCGAGGCCGAAGAACAGGCTTTCGTTGAGCAGCTCGTCGCGCATGCGCCCGTTGAAACTCTCGACATAGCCGTTCTGCATCGGCTTTCCCGGGGCGATGTAATGCCATTCGACCTTGTGATCTTTCGACCAGGCGAGGATGGCATTCGACGTTAGTTCGGTGCCGTTGTCGGAGACGATCATACCGGGTTTGCCACGCCGCTCGATGAGTGTCGTCAGTTCCCGCGCCACGCGACGCCCGGAGATCGAGGTGTCTGGGATGGCGGCTAGGCACTCGCGCGTCACATCGTCGACGACATTGAGAATGCGGAAGCGCCTACCGCAGGCGAACTGGTCATGCACGAAATCTAGCGACCAGCGAGCATTGGCCTTCGCTTCGACCAGGATCGGTGCACGCATGCCGACGGCACGCCGCCGGGCCTTGCGCTTGCGAACGGAAAGTCCTTCCTCGCGATAGAGCCGGTAGATGCGATTAACCCCGGACGGCTCTCCGTCCCGTCGAAGCAGGATGAACAGTCGCCGATAGCCGAAACGCCGCCGTTCATTGGCAAGGTCACGCAGCTTTGTTCGCAGTTCGACCTCCGGCGGTCGGCAGGACCGATAGCGGATCGTCTTGCGGTCGGCGGAGATGATCTGGCAGGCCCGCCGTTCCGAAAGGCCCATGACGGCTTTCAGGTGCGCGACGGCGTCACGCTTGGCGGCAGGCCCTACCATTTTTTTGATAGAAGCTCGCGGAGTGCGGCCACATCCAGCATCTGCTCGGCCAGCAGCTTCTTCAGCTTGGCGTTCTCCTCCTCAAGCGCCTTCAGACGCTTCGCCTCGGACACGTCCATGCCGCCGTATTTGGCCTTCCAGTTGTAAAACGTCGCTTCTGAAATCCCATGCTTGCGGCAGAGATCGGCTGCCTTCGCACCTGCCTCTTGCTCCTTCAGCACTGCAATAATCTGCTCTTCCGTAAATCTCTGCTTCTTCATTCGTCCGTCCTCAATGGGCCGGACTCTAATCAATTCTGGAGGAAATTCTTAGTGGCAGGTCAGATCATCTACGGATCGCATTGTGTTGGTTTCCACGAGGAACTGGCGGATCCCGCCATACCATGTCCGTATGTCGGCCAGGAAATGAGAGGGGGCCGCTCCGGCCGCGCTTACGCTTCGACTGAGGAAGCATGTCCTTCCGAACATGGGGAGCATCGATAGATAAACCCCACTTGCGTCCAGAAGTCCTTCACGTTCCGGTCAGGGCGCTTTTGGCAGTCGTGGCAGACGACCTTGCGAAATTCCGCAGCCAGATCCGTTTCACGGATGTGCTTCATACTCACCTCCAAGAATCGATATCGACAAGGAGTCGATTGAAGCACTCGACATTCGGCAATGTCGAGTGCCGATATGCAACAGTTATGATCGGCTCATCACAGACTTCCACATGAGCGGACGGCCAGTTTAGAATAGGTTGCAGCTGCTGAGGGCCACGCTTGCGATCGAACAGTTTCTCGGTATCGGCGGCGACTTGGCGTTGAATTCTGCCTCTTCCTTGACGTTGATCTAAGACCGCAAAGGCGCGGCTGGTGGGTGTCGGAAAGCCAAAGAAGGAATGGCTACTGGATCACACAGGCCGCCCTCTGTCCGCATACAGCGAACCAGTCGGCCCGGCGGCCAGTCTCTTCGAGGAGTTCTTTAAATGCCAGCCGCTCATGCTTTTCAAAACCCGGATAACAGAAATACTCGTCGAAGAGAATGACTGTGCCAGACGTGATTTTGGGCTTTAGTGCCTGGAATATGTCTCGCGTGGAAGAGTATATGTCGCAATCAATGTGCAGAAATGCGGTGCCTTCGATCCCTTCCACATAGGTCGGAAGGGTTTCGTTGAACCACCCGACGTGCAGTTCAACGTTGGCTTCCACGGGCGGCGTTTTCCCAGATTTATTGAAATCGAAATGCTGCCAGCCTGTCCACTCATTGGGCAGGCCCTCAAAACTGTCGAAGCCATGGAACGTGATGTCCGGACGCAGCTTTGCAAACAAGTTAATTGTCTTGCCCGAAAAGACACCAAACTCACAATGCGCGCCCTCGCGCGGTGCTCGTGAGAGACAATACTCGTGAAACTCCCGCATGTTAAAGAACAGCAGGGCATCGCTCATTTCTGCCTCTACGATGTCGGCGGTCCGTTTGAGAGCTCGGTCAGACAACTCTTTGAACAAGGCGTGGTTGCCATTGGGCGGGGTGTCGAGCCAGGCGCTCACCTTCGGAAAAGGCTTGACGGTGTTCTCAACTATATTTTCGATGCCCTTGTTTATCTTTTCTAGCGCTGTCCGCAATTCGCCCGTCGGGCTTGGTGACGCCGCTGTCGCAGTTGCCCGCGCATTCTTCTTAACAGCCTTGTCGGCCGTTGCTTTGCGACTTTTGCCAACAAGTTTGGCGGAGATGACTGAAGGCACTTCCTTCGCGTCGAAGGCAAACGTCCATCCGGCCGACGCTTCTTTGTAATCAGGGAACGATTTCGCGACGTCATCGCGACGAATATCTGTCGTGAGCTCGCCTACAATCTTGAGGCCCTGTTCGTCGAAGAACTCAAGACTGCAGTCAGCTGAAGCCCCGAGCCTCCACCCACAAACCGTAACTCGATCACCAACAGCATCCGCGGATGAAATTGCCAATCGCAATGGCAGGGCTTTCGAATAGTCCACCTTTATCTCCCCCGGACAAGTACAGCATATTGAGGCCGACTCGTAGGTCTGCGTATCCTGATAGTCAATGGCTGCTTAATGTTACCGGTGGGCGCGAGATCGTGGCTCATGCGTCCTCGAGCATTGGCAGACACTTCCAAATACCTCTACTGTTTAGGACGACCGTTCCGATTGAAGATGACCTCCTATGCGTGCGGAGCGGATGACTAGCGATAACGGGACTTCTCGACAGCAAAAAGGGCCCGAAATACTTTGCCTGGCTTCCGCCATGAGCGAAAATGAGAGGATTCTTGCGGTTCCTGAGAGGAGCAATTCGACCTTTCAGTGGGTGCATTTACGGACTGCAGAGCGGACGAGGCCGCCTTGACAACGGAAAAGGACAACGGTCCTCGCGTCCGTAAAGGCAGGTTCACGAAGGTCAATCCCGGTAAGCCGAAAGGCACCAGGTCTCAGACCACGCTTGCGACGAGCGGCTTCTCGGCAAGGAAGCGACCAGACTCACCCGTAAGCCATATAAAGGCGGTTCAGACAGCTCGGCTCTGAAGCTCTGCATGGATGGATTGCGCCGGTCCGGCGGGGCGGGGGCGTGACGGTCGACAACTTCCCCAAGGTCGCCAGTGCCGCCGATGTGCCTGGGGCGCTCTCTGCGCCTCTCCAGGGCGTCGCCCGGGCCGATCTCGCCACAGACGAAGAATGCTTATCGCCAGCTTGTGCAGCCGCTTTGTACCCCGATGGAGGCTGTCGAGCACGAGGCGCGACTGAAGCTCTTGAGAAAAGGATCGGCCGACGAAGAGCGCGTCAGGCAAGCTTGCCCGGCTGGAGCGACGGGCGGCTGATCGTGATAGCATCATCTATTGGGACTGGGCAAACGATCCCTCTTACCTGAGCCTGCCGGCAGCAAATAAGAAGCAGGTTGAGATCATCATGGAGAAGCTCCGGCCGCATCGCCACACGACGTCACCTCCGCCATGGTCGCTCTGACCCTCGACGAGTTCGGTGAACTGGAGAAGTTTTATATCGCACGTTTCGGAATGGAGGCACTGTCCTGATGGCCTGTAATCTTCAATCTCGGCTTTCGCGCCTGGAGCAGTCCAGCACTCACGCGGCGCCAGTTTTCGATTGGACGGGGTCCAAGGCTTAAGCGCTCGACCATTTCATCGAGGGTCACGTCCTTACGGTCTTCGATCAGTGCGACGACGAATGCCTCCAGTCTTGCGGCTGGAAGGTCGGCTCACCTTCCTTCGCTCTTGCGATCCAACGGATCGCCGTCGAAATCCCAACCCCGAACCTGGCTGCGGCCTGTCGAGATCATCCACCTCTTTGCTGCGGATGTTGAAGCAGCTTCGGTTCGGCCAGTTGTCACCTAACAATCGATTCATCGATCGCAGGACCTGCTCTAGCATGGCTCGCATGGAGACTATTTTCCGGCGTTGAGTGTGGGCGGCGATGGTCGAAAAATTCCTTCGCCGGATGCTCGCCGTCAGTCTCTCATCTGTTCCTGTTCGCTTTCGTCTATTAGACAATGAGGCAGCATTGGTGATGCCAAGTCAGGGCCTGTACCCCGTCCGCTGAGCAGCCATGCGAGGCTCACCTGGAGGGTTCCGGCGATCCTGTCGAGCTGGTTGGCCCTTGGGGCAGAACGGTCATTTTCCCAGTTCTGCCAGGTTTCTGATGTGACCCCGACAATCCGGGATGCGTCTTCGATCGACATGTTCAGTGCGTCGCGCGCGAGCGAGATTCGCCCGCCGATTGTATCGTCCGTGGCAAATGCCGAAACGATCTGTCCATCGTACATTGTCAAACTTCCCTAAATGTGAAGCGGGCTTCGCAAACGCTTTCGCCGCGAAGCCCCGTGAATGGCTTAGCCTTCGTCCTTGCCCAGCCAGGCCTTGACCTGATCCGGATGGTCCGTGATGTATTTTTCGACCGCCTTGTCGTAGGAGGTCTCCTGGGCATTAAACATCGCGCTTTCGAGATCAGGGAGCGGCAGCTTCATGCGCGACAGGAAGTCGGCGACCTTCGGATTGTCCTGCTTGAAGCCCTTGCGCGCCAGAACGTCCACATGTTCCGCTTCACCGAGCGACTTCTTTGGGTCGTCGATGTAGCGCAGCTCGTATTTGCCGAACATCCAGTGAGGGCTCCAGGAGGTCGCCACGAACCATCCTTCCGAACGCATGGCGCGATCGACCGTGGTCAGCATTCCCGCCTCGCTGGAAATTTGCAGCTTATAGTCGTCCAGGCCATAGTCCTTGATCGCCTTTTCGGACAGGCGGGTCAGTCCGGCACCCGGATCGATGCCCTCGATACGCCCCTTCAGCTTCTCCTGGACGTCAGCCTTCTTCAGGTCCTCGATCGAGCCGATCGCATCTTCCGGAATGTATTTCGGGACGACCCAGCCAAGCTTTGCCCCATGATAGACGGTGCCAAGCGTTTCGACCTTGTCCTTGACCTTGGCGAAATAATCGGCGTGGGTCTGCGGCAGCCAGGCCATCATCATGGCATCGAGGTCCCCGCGGCTGACGCCCTGATAAAGGGGGGCGACGTCCGTCTGGACGAGTTCGACCTCCTGACCAAGCTCGTCCTTGATGAGCTTGGCCGCAAGCTTGGTGACGAATTCCGCATCCGACCATGCCGCCCAGCCGATTTTGACCGGCTTGGCATCCTGCGCCATCGTCGCCGTGGTCACGCTGCCGAACAAAACGGCCGCGAGGCTCATTGTAACGAGTGTCTTGAACATAACTGCTCCTTTTTTTGAAGGTTCGCATGCGGCGGCATGTCGGCCGCCATGGTTCAGCGCGAGATCAGGTGGCAGCTTGTGCTGCCTCCTGTCGTGCTGTTTTCTGGAAAAGCACGCGCCAGATACCGGCGCCCTCTCTTCCGAGGCTCTGCGTGATCCGGTCGAGGATCACGGCCAGGATGACGACGGCGATACCGCCCTCGAAGCCGGTACCGACATCAAGCCGCTGGATACCGGTCAAAACCGTATTGCCGATGCCGCCGGCGCCGATCATCGAGGCGATGACCACCATCGACAGCGACAGCATGATCGTCTGGTTGATGCCGGCCATGATCGAGGGCATGGCGTTCGGCAACTGCACCTTGAACAGGAGCTGGGAAGCCGTGCAGCCGAAGGCGTTGCCGGCTTCGATGAATTCGACATGCACCTGCCGGATTCCGAGATTGGTCAGCCGGACGACCGGCGGCATGGAAAAGATGACCGTTGCGATCGTGCCGGGCACCGCGCCAAGGCCGAAAAACATCGCCGCCGGAATAAGATACACGAAGGCTGGCATGGTCTGCATCAGATCGAGCACCGGCCTTACCACGGTTGCGACCCGATCGCTGCGCGCCATGGCAATGCCCAAGGGCAGGCCGATGAGCATCGCGACCAGGGTTGAGGCAATCACAAGCGACAGCGTTTCCATCATCGCCGACCAGAGCTGCATGTGCTCCACCAGCCAAAGCGACAGGCCGGTAAAGACGGCAAAACCCAATCCGACGCGCCACAGCGAAAGGATGACGAAAACAGCAAGGCCGACCGGCATGGGAGTAGCCAGAAGGGCGTCCTGTATGCCGTTCGTCACCAGACCGATCGCCGCCGCAATGAAATCGAGCAGGGGACCAAAGTTGTCGAGGATGTAATTGACGGCGCTGTCGACGCCGTCGCCGATATCGAAAGTCATCTGTCTGTCCGTTCTTTCTAAAGGTCAGCTTGCGCGGTCGAGCGTTTCGAGAAGAGCCGACTTGCTGATGGAACCGACATAGCGGTTTTCGTCATCGACCACTGGCACGGGCCAGGAACTGCCTGCAACCCTGCCCAGAACGTTCGACAACGGTTCGCTGGCAGCGATAGGCTCGACGTCGGAAAGAAAGGCGCTCCGATAAGGATCGGCAGCTTTTAAACGGATCTTCTCGACGAGCGATGCCTGGCTTACGATGCCGTGGTAGGTTTTGTCCCGACCGATGATGATTGCGAATTCCCGGTCGAAGTTCTTCATCCGTTCCAATGCCGCCGCCGCAGAGACGCCCTGGCGTTCGATCAGCGTGACTTGGGTTTTGCGGGCGATATCTCCCGCTCTGAACACCCGCGAAACGTCGACGTTGCGGAAAAAGGAGCGGACGTAATCGTTTGCCGGGTTGAGGACGATCTCGTCCGGCGTACCCACCTGAACGACATTGCCGCTTTGCATGATGCAGATGCGGTCGCCGATGCGCATCGCTTCGTCGAGGTCGTGGCTGACGAAAACGATCGTGCGGCTGTGTTCTGCCTGGAGGCGGACCAGCTCATCTTGCATTTCCGTGCGGATCAGGGGGTCGAGGGCGGAAAAAGCCTCGTCCATCAAAAGGATCGTCGGTTCGCTTGCAAGCGCCCGCGCCAATCCGACGCGCTGCTTCATGCCGCCGGAGAGCTGATCCGGCCGGCTTTCGCTGTAACCGTCAAGTCCGACAGCCTTGAGCGCTGCGAGCGCCTTTTTTCTCCGCTCGGCTTCGCCGACACCGGCGACCTCGAGACCAAAGGCGGCATTGTTGAGAACATTGCGGTTCGGCAGTAGCGCAAACGACTGGAAAACCATGCTGATGTCGCGTCGGCGCAATTCGATCAATTCGCGGCGCGACATGCGGGTAATATCCCGGCCATCGATTTCAATCTTGCCGGATGTCGGCTCGATCAAGCGGTTGAGCAGGCGCAAAAGTGTAGATTTTCCGGAGCCGGAAAGGCCCATGATGACGAAAATCTCGCCGGCCTTGATCTCGAAGCTGGCATCGTTGACGCCGATCGAGCACCCCGTTTCGGCCAGGATTTCCGATTTGCTTTTTCCCTGCTTCAGCAGGTCGAGCGCCTTTTCAGGTCGCTCGCCAAAAACCTTATAAACATTCTTGATACTGATCTTGGTCGAAGCCGGCTCAGCCGACGCGTCATTTTCAGTTGCAAAAGCCATTTTGAAATAAGCCCCGGCTCAACAGCGGAGGCGCTCTCCTTAAGTTAAGGCTCGACATCCGGAGAATATAGGGCTCCGCGAGGCGAGTATTCGGTGGATTCTTCGATAGCGGCACATGCGCCATCATCTGTTTTTCGAATATCTCTCCCTGTTTTCGGAATAATTCGAACGGAGAGACATTGCCGAAGATTAAGGAATGCTCAAGTCTGGAAGGCCCAGTGCATTCCCGTGGCGAAGACGAGCGCTTTTTTAAGGTGATGAATCTCAGATGTCCATACAAAAATCCGAATTCTCCGAACGGCCACTTTAAATGATTGAAAGAAAAGCATTTCGATTGTTCCGCTCGGTGCGCAATTCGCCCGGCGAATGTTGTCCAAGTGCAGACGGTCGCCGGTTAAAAACTGAGGACCTTGCCTGGCGACTGGCGGAAAGCATTCCAATCCGCCAGACCGGCGTCAGCATGGCCGGCAATGCCGAACGACGTTCCAGGCGCCCGATCTTCGGTTCCCGGCTAAGGGGAGGAGAGATCTATTACAGCGCTTCTTGGGCGCGCGCGGGGCGGAGGCCGAACCGCATATGAAACTCACCTCTACCCGCGTCTTGAAAGGAGATGAAAAACGCCGTTTTCTCGTTCCTTACGTGTTTTCGCGAGTGATATTTCATCCTGGCGAGGCCTTGGTTGTTTAGCATTCAATGAGATACAACGGCGGACCTGGGGCTTTGCGAAGGCCTCCGGAGACCGACGATGCAAGCTGCAACATTCCGATCCACACTGACGACGGCTGCTGTTGTCCTTGGATTTGGTGCTTTCATTGCCCTGCTGAGTTGGGGGGAGTACGCCAATTGGAAGGCGCAGGTTGCGCGTGTCGAGACGAGCCTGATCCAGACGGCAGAGGCAATCACGCAACATGCCGACGACACGATCGAGATGTCATGGTTGTCGCTTGCCAGTCTGATTTCCGAGATCCGTGACGAACAGCATCATCCCGAGATGCCGGCGAAAATCGAAACGGCCATCGCGTTTCAGATGAGGGCGTCACCGACCCTCGATACGCTCTCCTATATCGATGCCACGGGTCAGATGGTTGCGACATCAGCCGAGGGGGCGCCGGCAAAAATGAATTACGCCGACCGCGAATATTTCCGGTTTCATAAGTCCAGTCCCTTCCGGCTGCCCGTTCTGGGTAAGCCGATCAAGAGCCGGTTATCCCATCGGTGGGTGCTGCCGATTTCACAGCGGGTGGTGTTGCCGGATGGTTCTTTCGGGGGTGTCGTCGTCTCCACCATTCGCGTCAATCACTTCATTCACGTCTTCCGGAACTTTGGTGTTTCGAGCGACCGATCATTCCTGCTGCTTCGCGGGGATGGCATTGTCATGGCCCGCGGTCCGATGGAGGAAACGCTCCTTGGCAGCAATATTTCTGCGCACGAACTGTTTGCCGATCACCTCAAGGTAAGGACTGTTGGCGCTTATGATTATCAGTCGCCCGTCGATGGGAAAGTTCGGATCGGCGGCTTCTATCAAAGCGGACGCACGGGCATCGTCGTGCTTGCCGCGGCCTCCGAACGGGAAGTTTTCCTGGAGTGGACGGGAACCGCAAAGGCCCGCTGGTTCTACGCCGCCGTCTTGCTGGCCGTGACGAGCCTGGCGGCACTGCATTGGCGCCATCAACTGAAGTTGCGCCGGGAGAGCGAAGCGCAGCTGGCGGCGCGCGAAGCGGAATTTCGATTGTTGGCGGAATCGTCCAGCGACGTCATCGCACGTTTCGACGAGGCCGGTATCAGGGAGTACGTTTCTCCGTCTTCAAAGCAGATTTTGGGTATCGAACCTCAAAGGCTTATCGGGAAAAGCGTGTTTGCCGGAATGGCGGGGGATGCTGAAGCAACAGTGCGCTCCGCAGCCGAACGGCTGCAGGACGGCTCGATGCAGGAGCAGTTCATCATCAAGCATACCAAGCCGGATGGCGAGGAGGTCTGGCTTGAAACGGCGTTGAGCAAGTTGCCGGCTCGCGAAAAGGCAGTCGCGACCCGGGTTGTTGCGATCACGCGAGACGTTACACAACACAAGAAGAAGCAGGACGAACTGGATGCTCTGGCCAATACCGACGAGTTGACGAAGCTTGCCAATCGACGCTTCTTCAACAACCGCTTTGGGGAAATGATGCAGCGCGCCCGCCGGAACCGCATGCCACTTTCTCTCCTGATGATCGACGCCGACCGTTTCAAGCAGTTTAACGATACCTTGGTCATGCCGCCGGGGACGAATGCCTCAGGCAGATTGGCGCTGTCGTGCGCAATTGCGTCAAACGGCCCGGCGATATCGTCGCCCGTTATGGCGGTGAGGAACTCGCGGTTCTGCTTTCCGACACCGATATCCAAGGGGCATGAGCTGTCGCAGAAAGAATTCGCCTGCAAGTGCGCGTGCTGGCGCTGGCTCACGAAGGCAACCCGCCCGCTGGTCATGTCACGGTCAGCATCGGACTGGCCACTTTGCCACCAGAAGCGCCAGCCGACGTCACCACACACGCCCTGTTTAGCGAGACCGATGCCGCGCTCTACCGTGCAAAGAATGCTGGACGCAATCAGGTTATCTGTGGAGAGCAATCCTACATGAAACCCAATTCGGGGACTGCGTCATGAGATTCCGGTAGGCGCTCGATCACGGCGACGAGCGCCATTCCGATCTGAACTTTGCCATCAATGATGCCTTCAAGCGCGCGAGGCGGCAATTGCAGGTCGAGGCAAAGAAGCTTCAAGGGGAGGTGAAATACCACGCGCCGCAGCCATCAGGCACGATCGCGCGGATCGATCATGCGGTCGCGTTGCCAGGTGCAGCGGGTCAGGCTCTATGTCCGCTTCAGGCAGGAGATGCCGGTTTCGATGCCGGCCCGGAAGTTTCTGAGCTTGCGATACAGCCGGCGGCTCCTGACCATATCTTCGATCTGGAGGCGCTTCTTATGGAAGGCCATGTCGCGCACACCTCAGGCCGGTCGCCGCGCCCCCCTGTCGGCGCAGATCGGACGTCGCCAATTCCAAAAGATCGCGATGGCCATCCAGCCGCTGCGACATCGCCTCCAACTCACGACCGATCTCGTGCTCGGCGAAAAGATCGAATATGGAGCCCTGGACGGTGCGTTCTTGGCGCATTGTCGGCTCCGGCGGCTGTGGGTTTGTCTTTAGAATCAGTGGCTCGATGCTAAAGCGTACCTAAAGCCGCCGGGCCTTGCCCGCACAACAAGCGCGATTTCCATAACAATTCCAAAATCTTGCCGTTTATGGGCGCAGACGAGACCAGTTACTGTGCGACGCCGAGGTTCGCCAGATAGGCCGCAGAGGCCTTAATCTGTGACTTGTCGCGGATCTCGATGATCAGACGGGGATTGGAGGTGATGCCGGCAAGACGCGCGAAGAAGGCGCGCCAGTTGATGCTGCCGTGGCCGACCGGCCAGTGACGGTCGGCATAGCCATCGGCATCCTGCAGATGCACGTGCTGCAGCAGGTTGCCGGCGTCATTGGCGAAGTAATCGACCGGCGGCGCGCCGGTGGAACCGGTGGCATAGGCCGCATGGCCGGTATCGATCGACAGCGCGAATGCGCGCGAATTGAAGCTTTCCACCAGACGGCGGCGCTCGGCGGGGTCCTTGTCCTCGATGTTTTCCAGCACGAAGACGCAGCCTTGGTCCTCGGCGCGCTTCACCGCGGCATCCAGCGTCTGGTGCGTCATCTCCAACACGCGTTGGCGCTGCTCCGGCCAGTTGTCGAGATTGTTGTGCATCCACGTCGTATAGGGGCTGTGGATGACGATCTGGGTGATGTTGAGCGCGGCCGCGACGTCAAGCGCCTGCTCCATGCGCCGCGCCACCAGTGCCCGCACATCCGGATCGGCCGAGGCGATATTGAGGCCCATGAAGGGACCGTGCATGCCGAGGCGGCCCTGATGGCCGTCAAGAAGCTGCTTTGCACGCTCCACCAGCGGCTGCCAATCGCCGCAGAGAACTTCGGCCGGAACAAAATCCTGCAGCTCGAGATCGCGCGGCTTCTCCAGCAGCCAGTCCCGGTTCAGTTCGACGTCCTTCAACGTCATGGCGGCGCCAAGAATGGGCAGGTCAGACATGGTATGGTCCTTCTATGGTGTCGAGCAGCACGCTGCGGGGGAGGGAAGATCAGGAAAGCGTGGGGTCCAGCCGGTCGCGCAGCCAGTCGCCGAGAAGCGAGACGCATAGCGCGGTGGCGGTGATGACGAAGGCCGGCGCCAGCATGATCCATGGGGCGGACGACAGATATTCGCGGCCGAAACCGACCATGTTGCCAAGAGAGGTGCCCGGCGGCTGGATGCCGAGCCCCAGGAAGGAGAGGCCACTTTCCAGCAGGATGATTTCCGGAAAGGCGAGCGTCATCGAGACGATCAGGGTCGAGGCGATATTGGGCAGGATGTGGCGGCCGTAGAGGCGCCAGGGCGAGGCCCCCAGCTGATGCACGGCCGCCGCATAGCCATGCATCCGGCCGCTGATCGCAAGGCCGCGGGCAATGCGCGCATAGCGTTCCCAGGCGTGAAAACCGAGCAGGCAGACGAACAGCACCAGCGAGTTGCCGAAGAAGGCCAGCACCGCCAGCGCCAGCACCAGGAAGGGAATGGCGGCGGAAAAATCCACCAGCGCCAGAACGGCCTGTTCGACGATCCCGCGGAAATGCGCAGCGACGAACCCCAGCGTCACCCCGATCACGGCACCGATGATGGTGGCGCCAAAGGCAATCAGCAGGCTCATGCGGATCGAGGTGATCAGTCTGGACAGCACGTCGCGCCCCAGTTCATCCGTTCCGAGCACATGGCTCCAGCTGCCGCCCATGAAGACCGGCAGGCTCAGCCGGTTGCGCAGGTCCATCTGCGTAAATCGGTAGGGCGAGATCAGGTCGGCCGAAACGGCAATCGCCAGCATCAGAACGAGCCACAGGACGGCAATGGTGATCAGGATCGGCATGCGGTTGAGGCGCTCCAGCAGCGACCTCAACCGCGCCATCGGGGAACCGCCGGCCGCGGCGGTTGAGGAGGTGGTATCGGCCATGTTCTGGCTCCTTCAAGGGTAGCGCGGGCAGGAAACGGTGTGGATCATCAGCGGCGCGCCGGCCTTGCCTGCCCATGCATGCGCGGGTCGACCAGGCCGTAGAGAACGTCCACGATCATGTTCGCAGCGACCATGGTGATGGCGATCATCAGGACGATGGCCTGCACGATGGCGAGGTCCCGGTTGGCGACGGAGATGACCAGCAGCCGGCCGACGCCGGGCCAGGAGAAGACACTCTCGACGACAACGGCACCCGCGACGAGACCGCCCAGCATGAAACCAATGATGGTGATGGTCGGAATGGCCGCATTCTGCAGCGCATGACGCCAGACCACGGCCGACCACGGCAGGCCCTTGGCGCTTGCCGTGCGGATATACGGCTGGCCGAGCACCTCCAGCATGGCGCTGCGGGTAAAGCGCGCCAGAAGGGCGGCGCCGCCGAAGCCCATGGTGGCAATCGGCAGGATGGCGTTCAGCCAGCTGTCCTGCCCGGCCGAGGGCAGCCAGCCGAGATTGACGGAGAGGATCAGCACCAGCAGCATGGCCAGGATGAAGGAGGGCACGGCAAAGCCCGTGACCGCCATCACCATGACGCAGCGATCGATCAGCGAGTTGCGGTGAAGCGCGGCATAGACGCCGGCGGGAACGCCCACGATGAGGTTCACGAGGAAGGCCGGCACGGTGAGCGCCAGGGTCGAGGGAACCCGCTCCAGCACCACCGCCATCGCATCGCGACCATCGCGCATGGACCGGCCGAGTTCGCCGCTGAAGACGGCCTCGAAAAACGAGAAATACTGGACCCATAGCGGCTGATCGAGACCCCAGGACTTCCGGAAGGCGTCGATTGCCTCCGGTGGTGCATCGGCGCCCATGATCACCATGGCCGGATCGCCCGACATGCGCAGAACGACGAAAACGAAGGTCACGACCATGATGATGCTGACGGCCGCACGCAACAGCCGGGAAAGAAGGTAATGCAGCATGTCAGCAGGTCTCCAGCAAAGCGGGAGCACGGGCGGCTGCCGCCTCCCCGTGTGCGATATGGCAGGCGACGCGCCGGCCGTCGCTGCGGCGCGGCTTCAGTTCCGGGATCTCAGTCCGGCAGGTCGCCGTGGCGACCGGACAGCGCGGATGAAAGGCGCAGCCCGTCGGGCGATTGGCGGGGTTGGGCGGATCACCCTGAAGGATGACCCGGTTCGTCGTCTTGCCCGGATGCGGAATCGCCGAGACGAGTGCCTGGGTGTAGGGATGGGCGGGTTCGTGCAGCACCGCATCCGGATCGCCTTCCTCGACGATCCGGCCGAGATACATCACCGCGACACGCTGGCTGATCTGGCGTACGGCCCGAAGGTCGTGGCTGACGAACAGCATGCCCATCTTGAGGCGCTCCTGCAGGTCGGTCAGCAGGTTCAGGACCAGCGCCTGGATCGAGACGTCGAGCGCGCTGATCGGCTCGTCGCACACGAGTAGATCCGGATTGGTCACCAACGCACGGGCAATCACGGCGCGTTGGCGCTGCCCGCCGGACAGAGATTGCGGATGCCGGGCGACATGATGCGGCTGCAGACCGACCTCCTCCATCACGGCGGCGACCCGTTCCTCTCGTTCGGCTGCGGTGCCGATCCGGTGAATATCCAGCGGCTCGGCAATCTGCACGCCGACGGCCAGACGCCTATCGAGGGCCGCCAGCGGATCCTGATAGACCATCTGCATGCGCCGGCGAAGGTTCGCCCAGGCCGCCGTGCCGCTGGGCGGCATGGCGCTTCCGTCGAAGATGACAGAACCGGTATCCGGCGGCTCGATGCCCAGCACCAGCCGCGCCGTGGTGGATTTCCCGCAGCCGGATTCGCCGACCAGCCCCAGCGTTTCGCCGCGCGCCACGCGGAGCGAAATCCCGTCCACGGCCCGCACGACGGTCGGGCGCCCCAGCAGCCCACGCCGCACCGTATAGCTGCGCGCAAGATCACGCGCTTCGAGCAGATCTGCCGTGCCCGCACTCATTGCATGGCCCTTTCGCGCGTCGTCGCAGCCTGATGATGCGACGGATGGCCTGCCTGGTGGTATGGTCTGGCATGGATGCAGGCTGCACTATGGTCCTGCGTCAGGGGCAGTGGCACCGGATCGACTTCCGCGCAGCGGTCGGTTGCCGCACTGCAGCGGGGCGCGAAGGCGCAGCCTTGCGGCATATGCGCCGCCTCCGGCACGCTGCCGGGAATGGCTACCAGCCGGCGCCGCGCGCCGCTGAGCGGCGGCAAGGCCCCCATCAGCCCGCGCGTATAGGGGTGGTTCGGATGGGTGAAAATCTGACCGCTTGGCGCCTCTTCCACGATCCGGCCGGCATACATCACGGCAATGCGCGAACAGGTTTCCGACACCACGCCGAGATCATGCGAGATCAGTACCAGCGCCATGCCGGTATCGCGCCGGAGCGTGGTCAAGAGATCGAGGATCTGCGCCTGGATGGTGACATCCAGCGCCGTCGTCGGCTCGTCGGCCACCAGAAGCTCCGGCTCACCGGCCAGCGCCATGGCGATCATCACGCGCTGGTTCTGCCCGCCGGAGAGTTCATGCGGATAGGCATTGATGCGGTTCTTCGCATCGGGAATACCGACCTGATCCAGCAGGCGGATGACCTCCGCCTTCGCCCTCTGCCCGGTCATGCCGCGATGCAGGCCGAGCGCCTCGCCGATTTGACGCCCGATGCGATGGACGGGATTGAGGCTCGCCGCCGGATCCTGGAAGATCATGGCGATCCGTCCGCCGCGCACCGGCTCCAGCCGCGCCTTCGGGGCACCGAGAATCTCGGTGCCATCGATGAGAACGGAACCGCGCACCGTCGCCGAGGCAGGCAACAGGCCAAGTGCTGCGAGCCAGGTCACGGACTTCCCGCAACCGGACTCGCCGACCAGCCCGACCGCTTCGCCGCGCTCGACCGCAAGATTGATGCCCCGCAAGGCCGGTGAGCGGCCGAAAGCGACCGAGAGGTTCCGGATCTCGACGAAAGCCATCACCTCAGGCGCTCCAGTTGTGGCGACGGAAATCCATGACGAAGGACTGGGAGGGCACCCACTTGATATCGGCGCGCTTGGCGGTGAAGGAGGCGTTGCGGTGCAGGACGACATAGGCCGGATCTTCAATCTCGATGATCTGCAGCATGCGGCGCCACACTGCGATGCGGCGGGTGCGATCAGTGCTGGAGCCGAGTTCCTGGGAGAGATTTCCGAATTCTTCGTTCCGCCATTGATTGTTTCTCCAAGGCGAACCGGCAGGGCCCCAGGAGCCGGACATCTGTACATAGGGGTCCGGCAGGCTGGCTGCCGCCGACCAATCGTGGATGCCGCGGGTTTCCGGGCCACCTTCGCTGATCTGGCCCCAGTTCTCCACCATCTGCAGCTTGATGTTGAGGCCGACCGAACGCCAGTTTTCCGTATTGATCTGGGCGGTGGCCGTCTGGGCGGTATAGTAGTCGTTAAGCACCCGGTAGGGGATAGGCTCGCCATTGTAGCCTGCCTTGCGCAGTAGAGCGCGCGCCTTGTCCGGATCGTAGGCGGGGTTCTCGTGATCGGCGATGTAGAAGTCGCCATAGAAGGTCCACTGCAGGCCGCGCGGCACTTCGGTGCGTCCGCTCCACAGGGATTCGACGATCAGTTCGCGATCGACGGAATGGGTCAGCGCCTGGCGCACCAGCGGATTGGCCAGCACCGGATGAGACTTGTTGAACACGGTGTAGCGCGTGTTGTTGATCGGGCCGCCCACAACCTTGAAGCGCTTGTCGGCCTCCACCGTTGCGATCTGGTCCGGGGGGATGTCGCAGGCGAAATCGGCGCCGCCGGAGCGCAGCAGGTTGATGCGCGAGGCCGTTTCCGGCGTTTCCACGAAACGGATCTGGCGAAGCGGCGGTCGGCCTTCCCAATGATCGTCGAAGGCGGCCAGCGTCAGGACGGAATCCGGCTTGTATTCGGCGACCGAATAGGGACCCGTGGTGACAGGCTGGCGCGCCCAGTCCATCCAGCTCTTGGCTTCGAGAAAGGCGCGCTTGCTGACGATCATGCCAATCGAGGCCGAAAGGCGACCTTCGAGAACCGGATCGATGGAGGCGTTGTGCAGCCGGATCTTGTGCGGCCCGAGCACCTCGATCCGCTCGAAGGCAGGAAGTGCCTGACGGGCCACGGCCTTGACATTGTCGGGAACCTCGACTGATCCGCCGCCCCACATCCGGTCGGGACCGTAGGAGAAGGCCACGTCCTCGGCGGTCATCACGTCGCCGTTGTGGAACTTGACGCCTTCGCGCAGGTCCACATCGACTGTTCGATCGTCGAGGCGCTTCCAGCCGGTCGCCAGTTGCGGCTGCAGCGACATGTCGCCGATCCAGTCATTGCCGAGCAGGGTTTCGGCATAGCTCGTGTAGATGCGAGCGCCGACGTTCGACTGTTCCGTCAGCATTTCCAGCGTGTTGGAGGTGGAAATGCGCTGAACGGCAACAGTCACGGCGGGGCGGTCGGCGGATTGTGCCGAGGCAAAACGCGGCATGGCAAAGGCAGCCGTTGACGCTGCCGAAAGGGAAAGGAGATGGCGACGGGTGATTCCAGTCATTTTCTTGACCTTCTGAAAATGGCAAGCAAAGGGGCGTGCCGCAACAACGCGAGAGGCCCGCGTCCGGCGTGATGAAGCGTCGATGATGACGTGACGATGATCTGCGTTGCCCGGCGGAATGCTCACTTTCGGTGCGCCCGCCGCGATGCGAATTTCCTTAAGGGCTCATTGTGAAATGCGCATGACAGCTGTAGGTACAGCTATGGAATTTCAGGGGGCGGGGACGATTGATGGAGCCGCAATGGTTCAGGGTATATCAGGCGGTGAAGAAGGCCATTCTGGTGGGAGAGATGCTGCCGGGCAGCCAGGTTCCGGCTGAATTTGATTTGTCCGAACAGTATGGCGTCAGCCGCAACACGGTGCGGCGCGCCTATCTGGCACTGTCGCAGGAGGGATTGATCCGAAGCGTGAACGGTCGCGGTTCCTTCGTCATGCAGACCGGGCTGACCTATGAAGTGGATGCAACCTCCCGTTTCCGCGATGTGCTGGACCAGCAGGGCGTGCGCTCCGCCATCCGCATCGTGGAAAGCCAGGAGGTGCCGGCAGACGAGGAGATCGCCAATATCCTCCACCTCGAGAGCGGGCATCCCCTGCTGCGCGTCACCACGCTGATCCTCGGCGACGAAGTGCCGTTCATCCTGACGGTGCGGCACATACGCGCCGATCTCGTGGTGGACCTGGACAGAAAGCTGAAAGAGACGGATTCCCTGACGCAGATCGCGCGGCGCGAAGGGCTTGGCCAGTTGCGCCGCGTGTCGACCACTGTGGCGGCGCGGTTGCCGACGGAACGGGAGTCAGCCCTGCTGCAGTGCCCGGTCAATGCGCCGGTGCTGGTGGTTCACTCGACCGGGCGCATCGACAATGGTCTGCTGCTGGAGTGCCAGAGGGCTGCGATGAACAGTCAGCTTATTCGGCTGTCGTTCCAGGCTGAGGGGCGTTGATCGCGCGGGGCGCAGGTTTCGTCTCTTGCGCGAATTTCCGTGCATCCATGAAAGCTTGAGGTCATGCGCTATGTAATGGCCAGGCCTATAGCCGCGGCCCGGACATTAAGGACAGCATCCGGGTGGCCCTGCCACTAGGCCGTTGCGCATGGTTGTCGTATTCTGACGCCTGCTGGAGGGATCGATGCCTGGACTGCTCCATGGCCTCTGGCAGCGGGATGCCTCGGTTGGCCGCTTCGGTGAGATAACCGGAGCGTAAGCCATGGTCTAAAAAATTCCTCCAGGTCCAGTCCCGCCATCTGCGCCCGCTGCTTGACGATGTCGTTGATCCCTTTGGATCAAGCGCACGCTGCGAGACATTCCCCAGCGATCAATCGCCCGGAACACACTGCCACTTTCGATCCTGGCGAGGTCAAGCCAGGCGTCGAGCGCGTCGCGAGGGCCGCCGCTAGACATTAGGAAACGCCAGGCGGCAGAGTGCTGCAGCCTGGCCTCTTTTCGCTTCTTCGGATCATGCTGCTTCGATGATGACTTTCAGCGCCTGCGTGCTCGCCGCTCTCGAAAAGGTATCGTAGGCATCGAGGATCTCGTCGAGCTTGAAGCGGTGGGTGATGAGTTTCTTCGGATCGATCTTGCCCGATTGCACTGTCTTCAAAAGCATCGGCGTCGAGACCGTGTCGACCAGCCGGGTCGTAATCGAGATGTTCTGCGACCACAGCTTTTCGAGATGCAGATCGGCCTTTACGCCATGTACGCCGACATTGGCGATGACGCCGCCGGGCGCGATGATCTCCTGGCAGAATTCGAAGGTGGCAGGGACGCCGACGGCCTCGATCGCCGTATCCACACCCTTGCCATCGGTCAGATCGAAGATGCGCCGTTTCGCCGCCTCTCCATCCGCCTTGACCGTCTCAGTCGCGCCGAAACGTTTCGCGACCTCAAGCCGGTTTTCGTCGAGATCGACCACGATGATTTCCGACGGCGAATAGAATTGCGCGGTCAGCAGCGCGGCGAGCCCGATCGGCCCGGAGCCGACGATGGCAACCGTGCTGCCGGGCTGAACCTTACCGTTCAGGACACCGCATTCGAAGCCGGTCGGCAAGATGTCGCTCAGCATGACGAGCGCCTCTTCGTCAGCGCCGTCCGGGATCGGATAAAGGCTGGTATCGGCATGGGGAATGCGCACATATTCGGCCTGGGTGCCGTCGATCGTATTGCCGAGGATCCAGCCGCCTGTGGTGCAATGCGAATACATGCCGCGCCGGCAATATTCGCATTTGCCGCAGGACGAGATGCAGGAGATCAATACCCGGTCGCCCTTCTTGAACTGGGTCACGCCGGCACCGATATCCTCGACGGTTCCCACACCCTCGTGTCCGAGGATGCGGCCTGGCGTGCAGGTCGGCACATCGCCTTTCAATATATGCAGATCAGTGCCGCAAATGGTCGTCCGGGTGACCTTGATGATCGCGTCGGTCGGTGCGGCGACTTTCGGGACAGGCCTCTCCTGCAGGCTTTTCTTCCCCGGTTCTTCATAGACGAGAGCTTTCATGATGTTTCCCCAGGTTAAGGCGGATACGCCGCTTTCGATCAACGTCGCACCACAGGAGCAAATCGCCTTGATCCCTATCAATGCCCGCTAGTTCGTCCCTGGATACGCGCGCCGCCCACAACTGACTGAGATCAATGCCCTTCCCGGAAGGAGGTATAACAGCAGAGGAAAACAGCAAGGACGATTTAAATGGAACTCATCGAGGCAATCTATGGCCGTCGGGCCACGCGGGCCTTCACGGCGGAGCCGGTCGACAAGTCGGTGCTCGAATTTTTGGTCGAGGCTGCCATACAGGCGCCAAGCGCCGTCAATGAACAACCGTGGGATTTCACCGTTATTCGAAGCAAACCGCTGCTCGATCGGATCTCATCGGCGGCCAAGGCTCACGTACTGAAGGCAAACCAAGATAACGCTCCTCCACCTCATCTGCGCGAGCACCTGGAAAATCCGGATTTTCATATCTTCTATCACGCTCCAGCGCTGATCGTCATTTCTGCTAGGAGCGGCGATTGGGCCGTCGAAGATGCCTCGCTTGCTGCCGAAAACCTGATGCTCGCCGCCTATGCTCGCGGGCTCGGTTCCTGTTGGATCGGCTTTGCCCAGCGTTGGCTGGAGACGGAAGAAGGGCGTGAGGCTATCGGTGTGCCGCAGGATTTCGTGCCGGTCGCGCCGATTATCGTCGGCCACCCGAGCGAGCCGATGCCGCCTGTGCCGCGCAATCGCGCACGTCTTCGCTGGCTGGACTGATGCAGACTGTCGCCGCAGCATCTGACGAATGTCTGGATTGCCGCGGATATCAAGAGGAAGCCTGCCCAGACAACTGAAGGACACGATCAAAATCATCCCCGGCGACAGAACAGGTATCGGTAAAGACATCTCACGCAAGATCGGCGCCGAGGAAGCAAGCACTGTCATGGCCTGCTTGGTCGCCGATCCACAGGATGAGACCGTGGCGGCATCTGTATGACAAGGCAGCGGTCTTGTTTCATCCTTGGTGTTGTTGCCGCCAGACGACCAGGAGAAGTGCTGATGCGACATATTCTGCTTGCCACGGACGGATCGGAAAGCGCGGCGCGCGCGACGAAAGTTACCGTCATGGCGCTGGCAGGTGGCGGCAAACTATCGATTCTGACAGTCGAGGGGCACGCGACGGAGGACGTGAAGCAATTTGCGCGCGCGGAGGGAAGTGTCGGCGACGCCATTGAAGGACTGGCAAATCAAATCCTGCACCAGGCGAGGGAAAGCGCGCACAAAGCAGGTGTTGGCGACGTTGAAGTACAGTCGGCCTGGGGCGACACCGCTGAAGTGATCATCGACAAGGCCCGACGGGACAAGGTGGATGTCATCGTCGTCGGACGTCGTGGACGGGGAAGGCTGACCGGATTGTTGCTTGGCAGCGTATCTCAGAAACTTGTAAGCCTCGCATCCTGCGCAGTCGTTGTCGTTCCATAAGAAGCGGAATTTCCGTGATCTCGTTGGATTTGGCGTTGGTCGCTTCATGCCGAGAACCAGACGTTGCCGGGCCGCCCAGGCCGAGACCATGTGCAGCGGTTCGCGCCCCCGGCCGCGTATGGCTACGGCGCAACGTCTTGCCGTCGATGGAGATGATCTCCCGTTCGCAACCGGCAAGGCCCCGACCCAGGAGGCGAAACAGGCCTTGAACAGATCGGGATCGAGCGCATCAATTATAGCATCGAGCGTGTCGTGCGAGGCAAGCCGCGCTCGCAGCGCAGGAAGCGCCGCAGAAAATCCATGCGCTTGTCAACCCGAAGCCAGATCTCGACGAAATCCTCCATGTCGATGAGCGTCGCTCAGAGTACGAGAAGCATGATTTCCGGCAGCGGATAGACCGCGCGCCAACTCCGACGTGGATCCAATAGCAGTGAAAAATGAGCGAGAATGGCGCGCCAAGGTAGGAGAAGAGGCATGATGGGCTCCGTCGATTCGAAGCCTTCCATCAATCACTGTTTCGTCATGCCGCGCCACAACATCACGCCAAACCTGAAGCGATTGCCCCGAGCAATGGCGATATCGATTGGAAAGTGGAAGTAACCATTTTATAGCTACCATCTTCTGATCAAATGCGAAAGGTCCCATGCGTATACCCAAGCGACCCGACGACCGAAAATTCATAGCAGCGCTCTCATCGCCCGGGATTCGTGGCCTTTATTCCGCGCACTACGGAACGGTCGGGATAACACAGACGGACCACATAGCCGATTTCGTTGATCGCTCGAAGTCAGGTAATCGACTTCTGCCGATCGGAAAGGCTGCACGAATTGCGATTGAAATAGATTCTGGCATCCACCTCGCGTCTTTCGCGTCACCTGCTCCTTATGTGCATGAGTATTGGAGTTCCTATGGCAGAGGGTGGGCGTTTGGCCTGCTCTTCATGTCAATGCCATCTGAGGCCGACCAATATCTGCTTGCGTCCGATGGGGTCGATATCTACATCCCTAGCGGAGAACAAGTCATTGCTATCCGGTATTGTGGCCAGCACGAGATCAGTATCCCGGTTGAGCCTGAAACCATTACGTCGCTATTCTGCGGCTACACAGGCGGCAAAATCAGGGCATGGATGAACCGCGAGCCTTTTGTCGAGACAGAAGCCCCTGCCGCAGTAAGGCCAAAATCCCGCGTCGTCCTCGGCAGCGATCGGTATGGCGGCAGCCCATGGAAAGGATATTTCGGAGAGCTTGCAGTCTACGGTCGATACGAACCCGCGTTCAACGCTGATCTGCAAAGTGTGTGGACAGAATACGCCTCCTTCATCTATGGCATATGACTTACCTAAGAGGAGATTGCGGCATGGGCCTTACCGAACAGATTTTTGAAACCCTTCTATTGTTGCGTCCATGGGATATCGATCTGTTGAAGGTGAGGGTGGGGCATGAGCGGGACGGCGGCTACATCATGGCCGACAAGTTCGACATTTCCGATACCGTCATCAGCATAGGGATCAATAAGGAATCATCCTTCGACCGGGATATGGCAAAGCTTGGAAAGCGCATATTCCAATACGACCACACCATAGATGCTCCGCCAGAAAAATACGAAAATGCCCAGTGGTTCAAGCTTGGGTTAGGGCCGCAGGACGATCTGGCGGACAAAATGATTTCATTGGCGTCCATAGTTCGCGATGCCGGTCTGAAAAAGAACCAGGGGATCCTGAAGATGGATATTGAAAACGCTGAATGGGACGTTTTCTCTGCGGTAGCGCCTGAAACTCTTTCCGCATTTTCGCAGATCAGCATGGAAATCCACCGCCTTGAGCGGCTTACGGACAATGATCATAGAAAAAAAGTGAAGGCGAGCCTATCGAAGGTAAACGAACAATTCACATTGTTCCATGTCCACGCCAACAACTGTTCCAAGATGACGAGGGTGGACAGCTTCTTCACGCCGGAATGCCTTGAGGTCAGTTATATTAAAACTGACTTAGTTAACCGGGCTCCATCCAAGACGCTCTACCCCACGGAAATAGACCGGCCGAACAACCCTAGAAACCCGGAATATTATCTCTGGATGTTCCCTTACCTGCCAAGCGATTTATCAGACGTGATCATGCGCAGGTCACTTCGCCAGACGGAATCCTTCTGGGGGCAATAGTGACATTATCGGGTCAATGCTGGATATCTTTCCTTCAACGCCAAGAGATTCTCCCATCGCCTCGACCACCCTATGACGTCCTGATCGTGACAAGGTGATATTGTATCTCTGTCTTCATGCTTGGAGTGGCTCGCCGACACGGTCTTCCGAGGGGGCTCGGGTGGACGGAGCCGCCGCTCATCACAGGAAGACGAGCCGTGGCAGATTATAGAGAAGCATTTGTTGGAAACGACGTCGCCTCGCTAAAGGATGCGGTTGCCGAACTTGGCCGGGATGGGGAAGATTCGCTACTTCTGCGAGATTGTGGCATTGGGGGGCGGCGTGCACCGCGTGTCATTCAGCAGATAACAGCAAAGTTCGATAGCGCGTATTTGTGCAGTGAAGCAGACCCGAGCGGCTCTGGCCTTCACCGGCTCATCAGTGCGTGGGCCATAAATGCATGGTTGTCGCTCCTTCATTGATCCCGAAAGCCAAGTGGCAGGGTGAAGGCGAACCGTCGAGGCCCCCTCCTCTCGGCCGGCTATCGAGAGCTGGCGAGTTCACGGCAGTCTGGGTTACTGACAAAGGTATCAGTCCATGCGATACCTCGTTTGCGCTAGGGATGCTGGTGTCGAGACATTGCAGGTTCATCATCCCATCCGAGCGAAACATAGGGTTGACAGGGTTTCATGCTTAATCGTCGGCACCAGGTTAACAATCCGTCACCTCGCGACCGCTAGAAAGGCCTTGCTGGATGTGAGGGCGTCATTCACGGGCTGTGCTGCACAGGGGACATTTTGAAGCCGTCCTCAAGAGCGCCTGACCTCGCCCGAAATGATCTTTGTGACAAAGCTCTATTCTTTCATTTTGTATCACGACGTGATATAAATGATAAAAAATGTCCCGAATTGCGGGCGCGTCAAAAAATGGCGGAGGCTAAACCTCGCAAATTGAGAAGGTGCCAAATCGGGGGGAGACATGGCCAACATAGATGAATTCGCAAAGCTGTCACTGCTTCTCGAAAGCAAACTGAGCGAGCGGGGAATTTTGAACGTCGACGGTTTGTTGATGTCCGCTTCATTGCCCCCCGACATCGAGGAGAAGCTGGACGGATTGATCGATAACATAGCTGAACTGGAAGGATTGATCCGCATTGCCCATGCCGCCCGGCAAGGCGAAACTCTTTCGCCACCGGTCGCGGGTGCCGTTCGCGTGATGATTGAGGAAATCTGCGACGCCCTCTTTGAGCCGGAGGAGCTCCGCAACCTGTCGAGGCTGCATTAGCCTGCAGGTCGTTTCAATCATCTCGCTGTGTCCGGTCCCGATGACGTTAAGACCCTTGGTTCTGCTTGCACTTTTGCTCCTGGCCCATCCGATCAAGGCTGGAGAGGTCTCAACCTGTGCCGCTGCAGCCAAAGGCCTGCTCGTGACGACACCAGGACAACTGCTATCGGTTGCGCAGGCAGGGGAAGGCTGCACCGCAATTTATCTGATGTATCGCGAGGGAAAACGCCCGCGGAGGATGACGGTCAAATTTCGAAGAAACCCTGACCAAAGCGCTGGCATCCGATGGGAGACGGTTGGTGCGGCGAAGATATTGCCGGTGGCGGGACGCGAGCCATCCTCCAGGGAATAATCTTGCTGCGTTGCGTGGAACAAAGGTCCGAGCGTCAGATGGACTGTGCTCGCTTCGGGAGATGCTCATCATGAGATTGAGGACGGCACCCTATTTAAAAGCGCTCGCACTGTTGGGCGTCGGGCTCAGCTCGTTGCCTGCCGCCGCGGCAACGCAGGTACGGCCCACGGGCGCTCCCGATGTACCGCGCTATATCGTCGATATCGCCGGAAAGCGGGTCCGATTGGTCGGCCCACGGTTCTTCACGGATACGACCACGAAGCTCAGATTTCCCGGCAGGAACGATGACGACCACGAAATGCAGGTCAGGTAGCTGTTGGATAGCGCGATCAACGCGTTTTGTCGTGGCAGGCAATGGAGGCTGCGCTGGCCCAGCCATCGCTGATATCCGGTTTTAAGCGTCCGGTTCGCCCATCTGGCGCAGGCGCCGAAGAGACTCGGCCAGCAGGGGTTCATGTGCGAGCATCTCACGAAGGTGATCACGCGCAAGCGTGTCGAGAAGCGCTTCTCCAGAGGCTGTCAGCTTCAGAAAAACGCTGCGCCTGTCTTCGAGGGATGCTGTACGCAGCACAAGTTTTGCGGCCACGAGACGGTCGGCGAGCTGCACGGCGGCGTGATGTGACAGCAGCATATCGTTTGCGAACTGCTTGATCATGATCGTGTTGTTCGCAGCGACCTTGATGACAAGAAGCGCCTGGTATTGCTGGGAGGTAATGCCCGCCTTGGTCAGGACCGCTTCGCTGAAGGCGAGAAACCGGCGCATGGCGAGCCGCACCCCTGCCAGTCCTTTGAATATCTCAATGTCTAACTGGTCCTGACCAAGGCTCATCTGGGCTTACTCGAACGAGGAGGATCAATATTGCAGGGATAGAGCTGCAGAAGATAGCTCGCAAGAGCATTCAAGGTCGATCTTCAACGGCAAGCCAGGGCAACCCACACCACAGCTCAAGGTCGTTGCGAGGGTGCTTCACGATGCTACCGAGCGCTTCCAATCAGATCGCGTTTCGATGTACAAGCCGGAGACAACGCGGCAGCCAAGTGGATTGTCCCCGACAAGTCGAATGCGGAGACTGGTCTAAAAGATCGGATCCGGCTCCCACCGGATAGTTTCTCCGAGCGAATGATCTCGCAGCCCTCATGTCGAACCCAGATGTTACGGTGCGGGCTGTATTGGCGGCATATTACTCGGGGGTATACCCTAAGGTGCTCGCGCATGGGGTCGAGCGCGGCCTTCTTCAGACCTGTCGATAAATGGCCGCTATCGTAGTTTGGAATCTTGCAAAGCGAAGTGCCGCCCACGGGCAACCTGGACATTCAAACCGGCTTGAGTTTTCCCGCCGGCCAATCCGTGATTAACTACCGGCGATTTCCATTCCCTCGCCTGTTTGCCTCCGATATGTCGCTTTTGGATTTGATTTATCGCCCCTTCGAGACGCTCGTCCGTCCACTCGACATCCCCTATGCACCGCTGCCGGCGACGGGGCCTTTCGCGCTGCTTATGCATTTCTCGTGGATGTTCCGCGGCGTGCTGGCAGCCGTCGCCATATTCATGATGGCGATCGAGGGGATCAACCTCGCGACAATCTGGGGCATTTCGTTCATCGTCGACGGGGTGAGCGCAAAAGGTGCAACGGTCTTCCTGCGCGAGGACTGGCCGACCCTGACGGTTCTCGGCGTGCTGCTGTTCCCGGTAATGCCGCTCCTCATCTTTCTCGGCAACACGCTGCGTTCCCAGGTGTTGGCCGTGTCGATGCCGGCCGCGATGCAGTGGCAGGGCCACAAGGCAGTCGAACACCAAGACCTTGCCTTCTTCCACGACCTTTTCGCTGGCCAGGTTGCCTCACGCATTTCGCAGGTCGCTTCTGCCGTGCAACAGCAGATCGCTGTCGCGTTCCAGAGCTTGCCATATTTCCTGGTGCAGTTTGTCGGGTCGCTTGTGCTGCTTGCAACGCTTTCCTGGCCGCTGGCCATCCCGGTCTTCATTTGGATTGCTGCGAATGCCGCGCTTGCGGTGGTGGCGGTGCCACATTTCTCGGAACGGTCCCGCCATTCGGCCCGCGCGCGCAGCCTTATTGTCGGCGCCATGACCGACCTCTATAGCAACATTCAGATGGTCAAACTGTTTGCGGCCGAAGACAGCGAGGCGGGTGCGATGCGGACCGTCATGGGAAACGCTATCGAGACGCAGCAACGCGAAAGGCGCGTCCACCTGACGACTGACAGCAGTGTGGTCCTGCTCAACGTGATTCTCATCATCGCCAATTTTGCGGTGGGATTTTGGGGTCTCGTCTCGGGCTTGGTGACTACCGGTCAGTTCGTCGCCTCGATCGCAATCGTTCAGCGGCTCAACGCGAATTCCCGCGCTTTTCTGAATATGGGGCAGCAGATATTCCAGGCCGTGGGCACGATCCGCGACGCGATGCCGGTCGTCACCACACCTCCGACCATCACCGACGCGCCGAACGCCCGGCCGCTTGCTGTCACCACGGGCAAGGTCGAATTCAGGAACATTCGGTTCGCGTACCGCCAGGGGCCGGGCGTGATCGAGGACCTGTCGCTCACCGTCGATGCCGGTGAGAAGGTCGGACTCGTCGGCCTGTCTGGCGCCGGCAAGTCGACCCTGGTCAGTCTGCTCCTGCGGTTGTTCGACCTCCAGGACGGTGCGATTCACATCGACGGTCAGGACATTCGCAGCGTGACGCAGGCAAGCCTCAGGGAGAGTATCGGCGTCGTCACCCAGGATGTCTCCCTACTGCATCGCTCCGTCGGCGACAATATTCGCTATGGCTGGCCCGATGCCTCGCATCAGGAGATGGAACGCGCCGCAATGCTGGCCGAAGCCGACGGCTTCATAGCCGATCTCAGGGACGGCGAGGGCCGCACCGGCTATGACACCTTCGTGGGCGACCGCGGAGTGAAGCTTTCTGGCGGGCAGCGTCAGCGGATCGCCATCGCCCGGGTTCTGCTCAAGGACGCACCGATCCTCGTTCTCGACGAGGCGACGTCGGCGCTCGACAGCGAAGCTGAGGCAGCGGTCCAGGACAAGCTCGCGCTCCTAATGGAGGGTAAGACGGTGATCGCCATCGCCCACCGTCTATCGACGATCGTCAGTATGGACCGGATCGTTGTGCTCGACAAAGGCCGTATCGTCGAGGAGGGAACGCCGTCGGCTCTACTCGAACGCGACGGGCTTTATGCCCGCCTCTGGAAACGGCAGACCGGCGGTTACATTGCCAACGCAGTCGAGGAAGCATGAAAGCCGATCCAAAAAGTGGTCATCGGGAAACCTAGGCAAGATCCTCTATCCGCGGCGTTTTAGGACAGTCTACGGGATTTTCGCGACAGAGAAGCTATTCATTGGAGTTGATGGGCTGATGACACCGGACGAATTGAAGATCGTGCGTCGAGCTTATGCGAAGCAGATCACGGCGGCTGTTAGAATTGTCGATGAACATGTTGAGGCAGCTTTTGCCGAAGTGCCGCGAGAAGATTTCCTTGGTTCCGGTCCTTGGCCGATCTTTCGAATGCGGAAAGCCTACGTTCCGACCCCGGCTGCCGATCCGGTCTACCTTTATACGGACGACATTGTTGGCATTTGGCCGAAGACGAGTGCGGTGCGGGCGAGTACGCCGGAGGATGTCATGTCCAGTAACATTTCGTGCCCCTCGCGGGAGCGCTCGCCGACGCCCGCGAAGACGGAAATACCCCGGTAGCTCTCGACCATTGCATGGATGAGTTCTATCACGAGAACCGTCTTGCCGACGCCCGCGCCGCCGAACATGGCGGCTTTCCCGCCCCGGGCGATCGGCGTCAGGAGATCGATCACCTTGATGCCTGTGACGAAGAGATCGGTTGAGTGACGAGCGCCGGAGGTTGCCGATGGATCGGGCGACGCGGCAGGCTGGCTGGAAATTCCCCGCGACCATCGACGGCATTGCCGGCGACATCCATCAGTCGTTCCAGGACCGCATCGCCGACGGGCACGTTGAGCGGCTGGCCGAGACGCACCGCCTCGTCGCCCCGCCGAAGCCCGCTGGTTGCCTGGAGCGCGATTGCGCGGACCGTGTGACGGTCGAGATGCGCCTGTACCTCTGCCAGCAAAGTGACGGTCTCGCCCTGAAGTGAAAGAGCTTCGTCAATTTCGGGAAGTGTTTCCGGCGCGAAGGTGATGTCGATCACTGCGCCGCGGATCGCTACGATTTTTCCCGATTTTGCCATGGCGATTCTGCCTCGAGTGAAAGCTGAACTCCACGTCAGACTGTCTCGACGAACCGATCGCTACATTGATTTTTGTCATCCCCCGTTTGGGAATTTACAGCGGCCCGTCGCGGAGCGTTCGCATGGCCTGAAATTCGAATACAGCATCCTGAGGATGATCCTGGTCCGGAACGTTCAGGATGTGTGTGGTTGGTGCACCGGATCGAATGCCGGAATTTTGTAGATCGATATGTCCGACGTCAACGATAAGTCTAGGCAACGACCGGCCCGAAGCAGCCGTCGTCGATCCGAAATCTCCATCTTCCTGCGGGCAGGAACCGCGGCCCACGCAACGCGTTGTGTGTCGGAAACAGAGGAGAAAGACGATGCTTAAGGGTGTTGTGTTGTGGGCGATGGGCGTTCCTATTTTCGTGATCATCCTGCTTTACTTGTTTGTCTTCTAGGCAGACGATCAAATTGGCGGAGTGCGCCGCCGGCAGGTGGCGGCACCACCATCAAGGATCCCGCAACTGCCGTGCGAGGACAGTTCTCGTTCCTCGATGTGATGATTTTGGTGGTGTAAGCGCTGCGTTCGTTTCAGCCGACCGAACGCGCCCGCATGGACGGGCGAAGTCGCGCTTATTACTCCGTCGGCCGGTCCTACCTAGTGCACGGACTGGGTGGCGTCGTCGTCGCCGAGGAACGAACGAATGCCGTCTCGTTCCGTCGTGGCGAGAAATTCCTCCCACGCCTCCTTGTCGCTGGTGAAACTGTCCTCCCACGTCGTCACGTCTTCTTCCTGCGAGATCACCTCGAGGGTCCACCCGTCGTTACTGCCGGCGAGCCTATGAATGTCCACTAGGACGGTAATACTATCGTCTTCGAATTCGCCGGAGAAATCCGAATGCTCCAGCTTTGGCTTTTTCGTCATAGGCACCTGCTCCTCATTCCAATGTCGCGTCCCCTGGAAAATGGGAAACCTCCAGCAGAACTGGTAGAATATTTTTAGTGGCCTCAACCTATCGGAGCAAGATTTTTCGTCTGCATTGCTGCAGAAGCGGTACATCCGTCCGCTGAGGCGGCGATTGCATTCAAAAGTGCTCCTGCGGCGATCATACAGATTACCCGCTTAAAACTGGAGGCGAGAACGTGCCGTGCCATCTCGGTTCGAGCGTTTGGTAGCCTGCGCATTTGGAAGCGGGGTGAGCCCGTCCATGCGTTGATGGTGCCGAACAGATGCTCGACTGTGCGTCGTCGGGCGCGCATGAGGGGCGGGTTCTCCTCCATCCGGGAATACATGGCTTTGATCAGATGCTCGTGTTTTCAAAGTGTAATCCATCGGTCTTGCCCGTCGTGCATTCGGCCCTGAGAGGACATGATCGACAAGCATTCCCCCGAATAGCGGCGCAACATCAGGCCCATTTCCTACGTGGTGTATCGGTATGTGAGTGCCTTTCCGGCAAGGCAGACGTACGTGTCGGCGCTGGCATCGTAGAGGGGAGAAATTTCAATCGGATTTCTAGCCCCATGAATAATCATAATTCATCATATTTGACATGTATATCAAAGATACTGTTCATTTTTGACATTAAATGGCGAGTGCAATCTCGGTCTGGTCGTTCACGAAGGCGGCTTCATATTCGCGCGCCGCCGCACCGGATACATCCACGGCGCGAAGAGCCTCCCGCCACTCTTCGGCGATCCTTCGAGCGGTCTGGCGGATCATCCGTCGCGCATCTGCCTCGACGACCTCGAAAAACTCGCAGGCTTCCAGCGCCAAATGGATAGACCGGTCGTGAGCGCCCCCCTCCAAGATCGCGGTTTCGAGATGTGGATTGCGATCAGGCGCCGGGTTCACATCGAAAACCGGGGACAATCTCCAGCGGCCCGACCCTACATAAAGAAAGCCGTGATTCTTCAGATGGTCATCCTTGTTTGATACGAGGATCGTGAAAATCAAACGCAGGAAGAGCTCGCGGAAATCCGCCTGTGGATAGGCGCCATAGGCACGCATGAAATCGACCATCTCCGTATATGAACCGAGTTCGGTTCCGGTCTTTCCCAGCGCGGTTCGCGCCGAGATATAGGGAATCCGTGCGGTGTCGCGACGGTCGAACCGCTGAATCAGGGCGACCGGAAAGGGCGTATCAGCGAGTTCCAGTCTTGCTTCCGGCGTCCGGATTCCACAAGCTCGGGCAAGGCGGAGCGTGGCGATCTCGACGCGCTCGATCGGCCCCTGGTCATGGACAGATGTGAATTTGGCCAGCCAGAGCGTCTCGCCATCCCGAACGTTGGCTTTGGGACGCGCGCCACCGGAACCGCCCGCACCGGCAAGCGCCTGCATCTGCTCAGCGGAGATATCCTTGCCCTGCTCATACGCCCGGGCGATGGCGGTAATGACCTCCAGATCGACAAGGCGTGGCACAGCATCAGCCGCCCCGCCCCGGATGATCTGTCCTTCATCATCGAGAAAGCGCAAAGCACCCTGCCGGCAGGTGTCATCGGACAGGGTTAGATATTCAAATTCAGACAGGCCACTGCCGTAGGCGCGCTCCAGAAGCCTGCGACCCCAGCTATCCGGAGCGGCGTCGGCAAAGGCGCCCACAAGCGCATCGCGCACGTTTCCGGACTGGCCAGACGCATGAAATGGCCCTGCATCAAGAGAAAGGCTCGGCTGCACGGCAAAGGAGCGCGGATTCTCGATCCAGGCCGGATCATAGGTGAAGGTCGAAAACTGCCGTGGCCCGGCTTTTGTGAACCGTAATTGACCAACCGGGGTCAGGCTCTCGCCGAGAACAACGTGCGCGTTGAAGTTGCTCATCAGAACGACGCTCCATCCGGATCGACGACATCAGCGTCATCCTTTGGCATCTCGCCCTTCGCCTTCTGTCTGCGCAGCATCGTGGCAAAAGATCGTCCACGACGCGGCTGGCGTTCACCAGCCAATGCCAAGCCCAGATCATCGTTGCGGATGTCGACCAAATCCGCCAGGCGGTGGACGAGACCAAGCACCACCAGGATATCGGCGAGCGTGCCGATACCGACGCCGGAATCCCCTTTTTCAAGACGGGCAACCGTGCTTGGCGACGTACCCGCGCGCACCGCCAGATCGGCGACGGTTATGCCACGTCGCAAGCGAGCGCCACGGAGGTCGTTTCCAAGCCTTTCAAGGGCGGCATTCGATTTCGGAGATCCCACGGTAATCATCCATATCCGAAGAATAATGTTTTATACTGTATCATATATGATGAATTGTCGAATTCAACAATACCGCAGCAGCGATCGTTTCAACGTGGAACAAAAAATGGTTGGAGCGCACGGCCAGGGGGATGGAACCTTCATCGCCCAGCCCTGCGACAGGGTGTTCTCGGACAGGCTCAGCCGACCGGCCGGCGCCTTGCTTCCGTAAGAGCCGATGCTGCTGACACACGCGCCGTGCTGCCTCCGCGTCCCGCCCCTCACGGATAACGATAGCCCGCATACCGATTTCCAGCTGTACCCAAAAAGCGCATCCGCTGCAGAGATCGCGCTTGCGGTCGGCATGAATGGTTGCGGCAAGGGGATTTCGTCACCATGGCTCCTGGTCCGGCATGTTACCTTCTTAGGGAGCCGAAAACGATTGATCTCAACTGTTCATTTTTCCCGAGCCAGCCCCATCGGTGAACGGTTGAAAGGAATAACAAGATCTCCACTTTCCGCGGTGGACGCAGTAGGTAGATCACGGATGATTTGTTGACCGATCGTGACCTCGCTCATCTTGCTCTTCTTTTTGATGGGCTTTCGTGGTCTGCGTCGAGCGGTGGTTTTGCCCGATCGGCAAGTGTTCATTCGTCTCGACATCTGCGTCTCCTGACCCGTATCCGCTTGGGCATCAAATTGGTGTGCATTAGAGGTCCGTCATATTGGGCTCGCGCGGCGCCTAATGCCGAATTTCGAGCATCTGGCCATGGCTGACGAAGCAAGACGGCAGAACATCCTTCAAGGCATCCGCGACAGATATGCTCGTTAACAGCCGACCGGCGTCGTCCATGATATTCACCCTCATCAGTGGCAGCGGCTCACCGCGCAGGAGATGCTGGGCGACCGTCGCGCGGATTTCGGCGGTCGTGTCCGCAACCGCGGCTTCAAGCGTCACACATTCGACCCCCAAGGGGTCGACCATTCTGCTGCCAGCAAGTTCAAGGTAGAAAAAAAGTCGCACGTGTTGGCTCATTTGTGCTCGGGGTTGGAACGGTACGTCGCGTTTGACGCGAAAACGGTGTCCTTTTCTTTCGGTTCGCATCCGGTGGGTTCAGCCAATCCGGCAGCGTTCGAATAAGTGCGGACAAAACCAAGGGACCGAATTTTGCTCCGCCGGCCTCGCTCCAGTGGTCTGCATCCATGAAATAGACGTGCCGGCAGTCCAAAATGTCGTTGCGCGGGTCGAAATTCACAGCACTGATCGTGGAGACGTAGGTGATCTGATGTTGGTCTGCCATGGAGCGGGCCATCTCATCGAGATGTCTGTAGGAGGGAATGACGAACGGATTTGGGAGAGCTGCCAGTCCATCGCAACCTCTGGCGACCAGTTGGTTCTGTGTGACATGGGGATCGATCCATGGTCCCAGCCAAACCATCGGGGTGTGAAGGGAGAGCTTGCGCAGGTAGGAGAGCGTCAAGGTTATGCGCTGGCGGCTCGCATCGAAGGAGCGTCCATCGTAGCGGTGGAACATGTCCCTGCTGCCGATCGTGCCGTCCGGGGCGTCGAGCAGGTAAAAGCCGGCCTGCATGTAGACGATGAGCGAAATCGATGAGGAATGTTCCTCGGCGAAATCAAGCAGGGTGTCATAGAAGCACTGGGGATTGCTTTCGACGGCGCGGCAGAAGCCCTTGCTTAATCCAACGACAAAGGGGCGCTGCGAAATGGGAGCTAGGGCATCGAAGAGATTTCCCGCGTGGGAGTCCCCGACGATCATCAGGGCCGGACCATGACGGGCTGCGCAGGCGGCGAACTGGTTCTTGAACACCTGGTTCATCTCGGCTGTGCGGAAAATGCAGTCCGTCAGCCTATTCCCATCGGCGATTTCGTCGACGCGTCTCTTTTCAGTCAACAGATTTCGATAGACGACAGCTTGCTCCGGCGAAAGCCGCGCCAGGGTCCAGGCCGGAAACCCTGACTTGACGTGAATGACGGCGCCAACGCAGATCAAGATCAAACTGCCGAATGTCGCACCGGCAAACACTTTGCGCGAACTGAAGCTCGCCTTTCTGACCGGTTGTTCAACAAATTTCCAGGAAAGCGCGGCCAGAAGAACGCTCAAAGAAATCAGCCCGAGCATTTCCAGCCACGAGGGCTCGGCCGGTTGCGCGTATCGGTAAAGCGCAAAGATCGGTTGATGGACGAGATACAGGCTGTAGCTGATCAGTCCGATGCCAACAGCTAGCCTGGACGATAGAAGCCGAGCCGCGGGGGTCGAGGAATGCGCATACCGGATGACAAGCACTGATCCGCACACGGGTATCAGTGCGAAAATCCCGGGAAAGGGCGTTTCTTGGTTCAGCCGGAGCACGGCATAGACGATGAGGAGTAGTCCCAAAACCGCGCCGAGCGACGCGATGCCACCGTTGAGACGGGGATATCTTGTTTCATAAAGCGCCAGCAAGGCGCCGGCCAGCAGTTCCCACATCCGAAACGGCAGAAGAAAGAACCCGCTTACGGGAAATGTCGTTGAAACATATTGCGCAGCGCAAAAGCTTGCGAGCGTCAGCGATGAAAGAATGAAGAAGGTGGCGGAAAAACTCCAGCGCTTCGTCAAGATCAGCAGCAGCGGAAATAGGACATAGAATTGCTCCTCGACCGCGAGAGACCATGTGTGGAGCAGCGGTTTCAGTTCCGCGTTCGGGGCAAAATAATCCGTTTCAAACCAGAAGAGCAGATTCGATGAAAAGGTTAGCGTCGCGACCACGCTCTGGCCGAAGTCCTTGAAGTCGTCGGCATAAAGCGTGAAGGCTGAAAGGACGGTACTCACGATGATGGTCGCGAGCAGAGCCGGGTAGATGCGCCGAATGCGACGATTATAAAAGCCTACCACCGAGAAGAGCCCGTCGTGAACCTCTCTCAGGACGATCCCCGAAATCAGGTATCCGCTGATGACAAAAAAGACGTCTACCCCGACGTAGCCGCCCGTGAAGGGCCATATGCCGGCGTGATACAGCAGCACCGAAACAACAGCGACAGCCCTAAGCCCATCGATTTCCGGTCTATAGCTCATGCAACGAGCTCCTTCGGAGCAGTGTTGAGCTCATCGCACGCTTCAAGATACCAGCTGACAAAGGCCTCGACGCCGACATCAAGCGTCGTATCCGGTTTGTAGCCGGTCAGCGCATAAAGCAGATCAGGGCTGGCAAACGTATGCGGTACATCGCCTTTCTGCATCGGAAGAAGTCTTCGCCTCGCGGTGCGACCGAGGGACTTTTCGACCGTCTCCACGAACGTCATCAGGGTTTGCGGCTGACCGCCCCCGATATTGATGATCCGGAAGGGTGCCTGATGAGACAGTGTTTCGACGCGGGCATCCGCGATGCGGCTTGGTTCCGACGGGACGATTTTCGAGAGGCGAACCACAGCTTCCACCAGATCGTCGATATAGGTGAAGTCACGGCTCATTGCGCCTTCGCCGTATATCTCGATTGGCTGGTCTTCCAGGATGTTCTTGACGAACTTGAAGAGCGCCATGTCCGGTCTGCCCCAAGGCCCGTAGACGGTAAAGAAGCGGAAGGCGGTCGTCGGTATCTTGTAGAGATGCGAATAGCTGTGGGCCATCAGTTCCATCGACTTCTTCGTGGCCGCGTAGAACGTCAACGGCTCGTCGGCGCGGTCCGTTTCGCGAAACGGGATGGACGCATTTGCGCCATAGATCGACGAGGTGGAAGCAAGCATGAGGTGGCCGATCCCGACCTGTCTGGCAATCTCCAGAATGTTCCAGGACCCTTCGAGATTCGACGATAGATAAGCTTTGGGGTTTTCCAGGCTGTAGCGAACGCCGGCCTGCGCTGCCAGGTGTATGATCACATCCGCGTCGGCTTCTGCGATGGCCTTCTCCACAGCCTCGCGGTCTTCTAGCATGGCGATGACCGGGTGGAATGCCGGGAACTGCGCCAGGGCCGCATGCCGCATCTGCTTCAGCTTGATGTTGTAGTAATGGGTCATCCCGTCGAGGCCCGTGATCGTATGTCCGTCCTGCAGCAGCCGTCGAGCAAGATGGAAGCCGATGAAACCGGCGGTGCCCGTGATAAAGTATCGCATCCTATTGCCTCTGACGTCCTTTTGTGCCGGGATAGCTAAAGCTCTTCTGGGCAGGTTCATTGATGGGCTAGGCTTGTGGCGGAACCATCGGGCGGACCTGTTGTCCGCGATACAGACTGACCTCCGTTTTTCTAGGAAAAGACCTTGAAGTAATCGACGCGCATGTGGGTCGACCGGTCCTCAGACCGCAGCGGTCGTGGGAACGGCACGTCGGTGCGCAGCGCCAGGGTCAGCAGCGGCCAGAAGACATCGCCGTCGTTGTCCAGCTGACGTGAGCGGGTAATCGGCCAGTCTGCAGGTCTTCCCGTCCTTCGATCGACAACCGGCCTGCGCTCGAAGTAGGGGATGCAGCGGTTATCATCGACAAGCATGCCGTAGCGGTGATAGCCCTTCGTCATGTCAACCGGTGTTTCGACACCGGTGCTTTCGCTGTTTTGACCCGGCTGACCCCATTCGTGAAGATACGTGCCGTACAGCGTAGGCTCCCAACCTTTGTGCTCCACGATGTCCAGCTCGATGCTGGTCTTGGGCTGCAGAATGCTTCGCCCGTTCAGCATCCAGAATGCCGGCCAGGTGACGGGATGCCGGGGAAAGAGCATCCGTGCCTCAAAGTAACCTTTGCGCCATCCTTTGAGGATCGTGCCGTCTTTCCTCGCAGTCTGAATATTGCCGGAAATCCATTGAAACTCAGGCAATGTATTTCCGTAGTATTTTCGCACATTCATCGGCTTTCCGATGTAGCGGGCGGAGATTTGTAGAGCTTTCCCGTCCTCTGCCATGGGGTCGTCGACAATCGCATACGGGTTGAAGCCTTCTTCCCCGTCCTTTTTGGCAAAAGCGGACCGTCCATAAAAACCGGTGTCGGACGTGGTCGCTTTCGGGCCCGCGTCCCAAACCGACCAGTCCAGTGTGTGGAACCGGTCTTCGAAGACGACTTCGCGGCCAAGCGTGGGATCGTCGCCAAACAGCGCGGTGGCCGAGCTTCGATGAGAGGAAAAAGTCAGCCCAAAGGCTCCAGCGCAGCCTTTCAGGAGGCCGCGCCGCGACAATGAAGACATCATGGCACCCTTCCGTGGGACGGTGGTTACAAAAGTTCTCTTGCAGCAACCCGCAACGCATCGGCGTGAAGATCCACCACTCGCTCCGGGCTGTATCGGTCAATGAAGCCCTTGCGGAAATCGCTGTGGAGGCGTTCCGAAGTCAGGTTGTCGCAATAGTAGATCATGGCGCTTACAAGCGGTTCTCCGCCGCGAACCGGTACAAGCCGGCCGAGACGCTCATCCACGAGTATGTCGCTTGGCCCGAACTCGCAATCTGTCGCAATGACCGGCAACCCAAATCGCAATGCTTCGCATATGGCCAGCGACCAGCCTTCCCATCGCGACGCCGACACGTAGATATCGCTGTTGGCAAGTGCGGGCTGGGGGTTGACGGGATGATGCTCAATCGAGACCGCGTCGGAAAGACCCAGCCGATCGATCTCGGCGCGAAGAGCGGTTTCGCCGGCGCCATATCCGACGATCTTCAACTTCGCGTTCGGGCGGACTTTGACGACTTCGGCAAAGGCACGAAGAAGAATATCCTGTCCTTTTTGGAAGGCGAACCGTCCGACATTCACGAAGGTGACCGCCGCTTTGTCGCCGGCTTCTCCCTTGCCGGAAAAGTCGAACCTCCTGACGGGGTTGGGAACCCAAACCTGTGGCACCTTGCTGTGGAACATCCTCTTAAAGGCGTCCAACTGTTTTGGTGACGTTCCAAAGACATAGGATACTTTCCTCAGAAAATAGATGCGCATCAAAAAGAACAATATCTTCGCCTTCGCGTGGCTGCGCTCCCGACCGGGATTACCATGCAAGTGGATCGCAAAACGACGATCAAGGCCGAGGCATGCGGCCATGCAGATCACCGTCGGTTCGATCTGCGGTACCACCACGAGCGCATAATCCTTCGCCTTGACGACGCTTCGGAAGGTCCGCATCAACTCGAACCGGGTCTTTACCGCCCGATCAATGACGCTGTATTTTCGCGGCTCCGCCGGCCGGTTTTGATGGACGGACGTGTACAGAACGTCGATGTCGAAATCCTCGGCATATTTGTCAGCCAGCATGGAGCAGACGGCATCCACCACACGTTCAATCCCCGCAAAAGACTTCGTGCCGGGCTGAATATAAAGGATCTTAAGTCGGCGGTTCGGATGAAGCCCATCGCCCTTGCGCGGCTTGCCGTCCGTCATTTTCATTCGTCCACGTCCTCCGGCCCTTAGGTGACAAATCTCTGTCGAGAGCGAACAGTTTCTGGTTGCTGTACCTGCCTTCCGGCGAAGTGACAGCCGACCTGTTCACATGTTTAGGCACAGCTCTCGCCTGATGCGGTTGTCTTGTTAAAGCTTTCCGCCACGGTATTCAGGTCGAAGCTCACGATATTTCTTCAAGACATTGCTGTTTGCCGCCGAATATTTCTCATTGATTCGACGATCCGGGATCTTATCAAAATGAGTTACATGCGCTGGCGGTTGCTAGTCCATTCTTGTAGACGGACGATAATTCACTTGCTATGCTGCTATGCAACATAAACTTTGTAGATAAGGTTTGCAAGGTGAAAATTAACCAACCAATTCTAAGCGTTATCATCACTTGTTATAATTATGAGCGTTATATAGGCGAATGCATCAAAAGCGTTATTTCGCAAGACTACGAATGGCTTGAAATTGTAGTGGTGGATGACGGATCTACCGATCGATCCTGGGAAAAGATCCAGGAATTCAAAGATCGGATCGTCGCTTTGCGAACGGAAAATCGCGGTCAGCTCAAGACATCTTTGACCGGTCTGTCCTTATCGAAAGGTGATTTTGTCTATTTTCTGGATGCCGACGACGTCATTGCCGACGGTGCCATTGCGCAAGTTGCCCAATATCTGCGCCCCGACGTGTCTAAGATCCAGTTCATGCTTCTTCCGATCGATCACAACGGCGATCCGATCGGCAACGCCTTTCCCACGCTTCAGCCATCGGAGGACTCCGGCCCCCTTATCCAGTCGATCCGCAAGAGAGGGTACTACAATACCCCGCCAACCTCGGGAAATATCTATCGGCGTGACGTCTACGAAGGTCTTGGCGAAATGAATTACGAACGAGGCATAGACGGCGTTTCATACCTCCTGGCCCCGTTCGTCGGGCGCGTCGTATCGATCGATAAGGTCCTTGGAAAGTACCGGATCCACAATTCCAACCAGTCCTCTTTTTCCGTCCTCACTTCAAGCCGCATGAAAGGCTATATGGACCGCTTCATGGGGCGCTTGCATCATCTGTCGCAGCTCGTCCAGGAACGGTGCGCGGCAGCTGAAAAAATCGAAGTTCGCAACGATTATGCCTATGTGATGGAGCTCAAGGCGATGAGCGTGGTGGTCGATGGCAAGCGGCCTGACTTAAGCCAGCTATCGGCCTATATCGGTGCTGTGATGCGCGAGAACACGGGCAAGAAGCGCCTTGCGCTGTTGCTGTTTGCGATCGCACTCTTCGTCTTGCCGAATAAGATGGCAAGGCATATCGCGGCGATCCGCGTCGATCCTTCTCGATCACAGCAACTGCGATCGCAACTGAAGCGCGTTCTTTACGTCTGACGGCATGTGCGCCCGGGATGAAGCTGACGCACAGCCATGCGTTCAGACGCCCATTTTCCCGCTTGGGATTGCTGATCGATAGACGTCCATCGTTTCCCTGGCCACCCGATCAATCGTCAGGTAGTCGATCCTCAACTGGCTCTTCTCCTTCCAGGCGGTGATCTGCTCCGGCGACTTCAAAAGGTGGATCAACATCTTGGCCAGGGCCGATGGATCGCGCGGCGGCACGAGAATTCCCGCCTCGCCATGCTCGAGCAGTTGCGGAATACCATCCACCGCTGTCGCGACGATTGCGCATCCGGCCTCCCGCGCTTCCGACAATACCAAAGGTGCTGGATCGGCATGCGATGGCAGGACAAAAATGTCGGCCGCCAGCATGTAGGGGTAGGGGTCGCTGATCGAGCCGGCGAACGTGACGGCGGGGGCACATTTCAAAGAGGCTACAAGCTTAGTATACTGGTCGCGATGGGGCCCGTTTCCGACGATGTAAAGGTGCGCCCCAGGAATCTCCTCGTGCACGAGGTCAAATGCCTCAAACAGGTCCGGCAACCCCTTGCGCGGGTGCAGCCCGCCAACGAACAGGACGGATGGCGATTTCAGCGCTTTGGGCTCGCCGCTGCGTCCTTCCATGCGGCTTGATCCGATCGTTCCATTGAGCACGACCTTCAGCTTTGAAGCCGCCACGCCACGTCGCCTCATCGAGCCGCCGACGACATCGCTGACGGCGATAACGCGAGTGCCGAGGCCCATCAGCGTCGCACTCTTTTCGAATTCGTTGTGCACCGTGGTCACCAGAGGGATGCCCTTGAGCTTGCAGATCGGAAAGGCAAGAACGGCGCTGGTCATCATATGCGCGTGAACGATGTCCACGTCGAACTTCCGGATGTGGCCATTCAGCCGGATCAGGGATCTGGCAAGCCTGGAGGGCTTTCTTTCATGGTCGACCAGGAGTGTTGTAATCCCGCGCTCCCGTAAAAGGTGATCGAAATCGCCACCTCCGCTTGCCATGTAGACCTGGTGGCCGAGCCTGACCTGCGCGCAGGCAAGATCCACCGCTGCATGGACATTGCCGTTGAGACGCCGCGTATGATTGAGGATATGCAATATTCGCATGTTCGACCTCTCGCCGCCTGATCCGTCAAGACACGGTGGTAAAAATTGTGCTTCAGAGCGCTGCCTCTTGCAGGTGAAAAGCGCGGCGCTCCGGTTTAAACAATCGCAATCAATGCTTCCCGATCGCCGTCTCGACGTCGATCGTGGAAACCCTGGCCGTTGGTTGATAGTTGAAGGCTCCCTGGCGACCCAATGATTCAATCCCAAAAGCCCGCAGTCTCACGATGGCATCGGCGGCGTCATCGGCCGCGCCTTTGCTGTAGATCGGATAGGCATTTGTCAGCGTCTGGCTGCCTTCCAGTTTCAGGTCTCCCCGGAACATGCGATTGGAACCGACATGGCGACGGAAATCGGCTTCCGCTTGCTCGGTCGACGCGACGGTGCCGGCGATCACCTCTACGGCAAAATATTCCCGATCCATGACCCGCCCATAAAAATCCGAATAAACGGTCAGTCGCTTCCACGAACCTTCATGCGAAAAGTTGTAGATGATGGATCGCTCAAAGCCGCGATCGCCGGAAAAGCTGAAGTAAAGCGAGATGAGCGTGATGGTCGTGAGACTTGAGCTGGGGGAGATTCCGCACAGTTTCTCGGCGACTTCGATCGGTACGGTCGAGATGATCCGGTTGGATGCGATGGTGCCATCTCCCAGGCAGAGCTCAAATCCGAAGGGGCTCTTGCGAATGCTCTTCATGGAAGCCGACAGCTTAAAGGCGACCCCTGCGTTTTGAAGTGTCTCGACGGCGGGCTGATAGAGGGCGGCGTATCCCTCCTTGGGCCGGGCCATCTGTCGGTTTTTCCGTCCCTTGCTTTTCCTGCGTTTGAAGGCGAGCCTGATCAGGTTCGTCAACGAGGCATATTCTGCAATCCACAGCATGCGCTTGCGGGCGAGTTCAAGATCGACCTTGTCGGGAGAAATCCCGTAGAAACGTCGCATATAGGTTTCCAGCCCGGAACGATGAAGCAGATATCCGCCGACCCAAAAGCGCGCGAAATCCCTCGCACTGTCCAGTCGCCTGCAAAACAGGCGTGCATAAAGCACCGAGCCGAAGATACGCAGCAAACCGACAGGGCCGGCTCCAACAATATCGTCCCGGATCGAGATCGGATAATCGGTGATTTTGCCCTGCGGGTTGAGCCTGCCCCAACTGGGATTGATCGGGATGTAATGCGCCAGCAGCTCCGGGAAATGCCGCAGCAAAGGTGAATCGTCCTGGAAGATCAAACTGCCAATATCGAATGTATACCCCTCCGGAGATGACCAGTCTATGTGGTTTCCGCCCACGTGGTCATAGTCATCCACGACAGCAACACGGTCTCCTTTTCTTGATAATATTGAGGCGCTAACAAGTCCTGAAATGCCTGCGCCAATGACGACGACGTCAAAATACTGTATCGAAGAAACGGGCATGATATGGGGTTTTGCGTCGTTCATCCAAACGCTCCATTTCGCCGATACAGTAACTGATGTTGATAGTATTATCGGTATGGCAAGGAGTCGATCCCGCAAAAACAATACCTTATAAATATCTGTGTATGAGTATTTTTTGCAACGTCAATCGGAATAAAGCTGAAAGATTTCAGTTTTAACTTGCCTCTTGTGATTTGACGCTGCTACCGTTTCGCCAAATGTGAATTCACTGATCCTGCTTTTGCTGCCTCTCGACGATGCGCGTCGCTGGTCGAGATTGGGGCGAAATTAATCGACGGCGAAGGGGTTATTCAGTGCTAGGGAAACAGTTCGACCATATTCATCAGCCCTTGGAGGGTATCGGTCTTATTTCCACGGACGTGTTCGACACCCTGCTGCTGCGTCAGCCGCTGTCTCAGCGGTCGCGGATCATGCAGGGCGAGCGAAGATTTGCGCAGTTCTTGTGCCAGCAAGGCTATCGGGTTGGCGCCGAGCATCTTTTCCGAGCCAGGCAGCTCGCGGAAAAGCTTGCCTATCGTGCACTGAATGTCGGCGGCGGCGTTGGGGAAGTGAAGCTCTTCGACATCGTCACCCGCCAATTGATCATGCTCGGCCTTCCCCAATCCATGGTCGAGAAGCGCCTGGCCCTCGAAATCATGATCGAGAAGGCGTCTTTGTCTGCCAATGGGGAATTGGCGAAGATGCTGCGTCAGCAGCGCAAAGCCGGAATTCGTGTCGTGGCGGTTTCCGACACCGGATTGCCGACCGGTCTGTTGAAAGAACTGATCGATTATTTTCACGGGCCCGGTCTGATCGACAAAATCTACTCAAGCGCGGAAGTCGGGGCCAGCAAGCGACACGGTAGCCTGTTCTCGGTCGTACTTTCGCAGGAGAAGACTGCGCCAGACAAGATGCTGCACATCGGCGACGACTACATAGCCGATTGTGAAGTTCCCACAAGGATGGGGATCAATGCGATGCATCTGCCCAAAGGGCGCTTCAAGCGATGGGCCGCTCGTGCCGACGGAGCACGAATGGAAACCATAAGAAGAGTGGGGCATCATCTGGTACGGTCGCAAGGACGTGTGCCCGATCTCGACGATCGAACGGCGTTTGGCCGTGAAGTGTTCGGCCCGATCGTCGCGCAGTTCTGTTTGAACATCTGGCTTTATGCCTCTCAGGCGGAGGCGCGGGACGACGCCACGTTGCTGTTTTGCGCGCGGGGAGGGCTTGGCATCAGGGAGGCGTTTGAGCGTCTGCTCGCCAGGCTTGACCTGCCACTTGGGATCCGGCGCGAGAACATCATGGTTTCCCGCCTGGTTGCTGCGCGTGTGGCGCTGATAAGGCGCAGCCCCGCTGTGCTTGACGAACTTGGCCGGGAATTTGAGACGAGAAGCTTTGCAGATGTGGCCAACGCTCTCGGCAGCAGGCGTTACGAGCTTCCGGCAGTCTGGCAGGACAAATTTGAGGCGCATCGCTTCTTTTCCATGCTGGAGACGCCTGAAGGTCGTATGATCATTGATGACGTCGCCAGACAAAGCGACCTCTTCGTGCGTCATCTGAAGACAATTGCCGGCGACGCCTCACGCATCGTCCTTTGCGATACCGGGCTTTATGGCAGTACGCAGCGGCTCTTGGCCGCCGGCCTGCCTGAACGAGCGTTCGAGACGATCCAGTTTGCCCGGTCTAATTACAAGGGCCTCAGCGAAGAGCATTTCCACCAGGTCTCAGGTTTGGTGGTCGAGAACAACCTTTACAATCCCCTGAAGGTGGAGACGGTCGTCCTGCGTTACTGGCAGATCATCGAAAGCCTGTTCGAACCGGCGATCCCTTCCGTTCGTCACTTTAGCGAAGCGGACGATGGTAGCGTTCGCAGCAATGCCGGCGAGACGGCTTATGGCATACTCGATGCAGCCGCCGGAAACCTGCTGCTAACGGGGGTTTTGCAGTATATCGATCGACTGCGGACAGGCTCGCAGGTCATGCGCGATGTTGACATCGCATGGCCACACCTGAAACGGGCGATAACCTATCCCGGCGCTTTCGATATGCAGGCATTGGCCGTCGGGGCTCGGTCAGTCGACTTTGGCCGACCTGAAAGCGTCCACGTCCTTCATCGCTCCGATGCTCCTGATTTCGCCCGAAGGGTGACATCGCTCAGGTCCCAGCTGTGGCGGGAAGGGGCGATCGCTCGCGATTTTCCCCGCCTGAAATCAGCGCTCTTGCCCGCGCTCGAGCTTGTCCACATCGTGCGGGGGGTGTCGGCACGGCTCAATAGATGAAGGCATCGAGGAGCGTCTTTTGAAAGACGGCAACGGATTACACGCAACGCGGGGGCAAAATTCATTCAAGGGAGGATTTTGGAGCAATCGGCGCAATGGGGTGATGCCCACGCGGCGACCGGCGAGCAGCGGTCGTCGCCCGGTCCGAAGGCCGCAATGTTATTTCGGAGTGATAGATGCTGACGGTAAAGGCAATCAAAGGAGCAGGTTGGCTCGTTTCCTCCCGTTTTGCGGGGCGCGTCATCGACTTCTTCACCCTTCTGGTCCTTGCCCGCATGCTTACTCCGGCAGATTTCGGGCTCGCCGCTTTGGCAATATCGCTCGTTGCGGTTGTCGACACGGTGCTGGAGGTTCCGGTGACGCAGGCATTGGTGCGCCTGCCCTCCGTCGAAAAAAGCCATCTGGACACCGGATTCACGATCGGTCTGCTAAGAGGCATCCTCATCGGTGTCATGGTTCTGATCGCCGCCTGGCCCTTTTCGCTGATCAACCATGAGCCCTTGCTCGCTGACCTCGTTGCCGTGCTTGCGCTCGGCCCTATTGGCCGGGGGCTGGTGAGCCCCGCCATGGTGAAGTTTAACCGAGAGCTCGGGTTCCGACAGACTTTCATACTGGAACTGTCAGGCAAGCTCTGCGCCAGCGCCGTCGTTGTTGTCGTGGTACTGGCAGGCGGGGCCTATTGGGCGATCGTTGCAAATCTCGTCACCACGTCAGTGGTCTCGACGGTCGTCTCCTATATCCTGGCGCCCTACAGGCCAGCTCTTTCTTTTGCCAAACTGCCTGATTTTGCCGGTTTTATCGGCTGGTTCAGCTCGGCCCAGCTCATCTCGGCGCTCAACTGGCAGTTCGACCGGTTCCTTGTCGGTGGCTTTGCAGATCGCACGACTTTTGGTCGATATGCCATTGCAAGCGACGTCGCGGTCATGCCCACGCAAAGCCTCATCGGCCCTGCGATGCAATCGGTATTGGCGGCGTTCTCCCAGATCAACGAAGACAAGGCGCGAGTGCGACAGGCCTTTCTCAAAGCGGTCCGGTTCGTCATGCTCGTCTCGGCGCCGGCCGCTGTCGGGATCTCGCTGACAGCCGACCTGGCCACCGATCTCCTGCTGGGCCCAAAATGGCAGGAAGCCGCGCCCATCCTCAGTCTGCTCGCGCTTGCCGTCCTCCCGATTCCCTATTTCCAGACGCTTTATTCCGTCAGTCTGGCGCTGGACCGGCCGCATCTCATATTCCGCCTCAATGCCATCGATCTCGGTTTCCGGATCATTCTCATTCCCCTTGGTCTTTATCTGGGGTCAGTGATGGGAGTAAGTCTCGCCAGGATCGTCCTGTCCTGCCTCATGTTTGTCTTTTATCTGAACGAGGTCCGCCTCCTGCTTGGTCTCGGTTTCCTCGCTCAACTGAAAAACCTATGGAAAATCGCAGCCGCGGTGGTCACGATGGCGATAGTGGTCTTGCTGTTGCGTCATGCGATTGCCGCGTATGACTATCCCGACGTGGTGGAACTTGCCTTTGTTGTGGCGGCAGGGGGTGCGAGCTACGGCGCGGTCCTGCTTGTGCTCGGCTTGCGCCTAATGGTCGGCCGCGGCCGTCTCGAACTGATCGACCGTTGAATGGTCAGGCAAAGACTGCCGCGGTCGGTCAAGATCGGAAAGTCCGGCTGATGCTGCGTTTCGCCCGCTCATCCGGACATAAGCGGCTGATGGCTTGTGTCGCAACCATCCGGCGGCCGCATGTATCGTCGCCGCTCCAATCCGAAAGCCACGCCGTTTCGCGGATCGATCCCGAACGAAGCCGAATAGGACAGGTAGGGGGCGGCAGTGGGCGGTTATCGCGCGCGGTTGATCACGGTCCCGACGACATTTGCGCCCGTACGGCGAAGCATCTGCACGGATTCTGAGACTTCCTCGATCGTCGTCTGACCGGCACGTGCCACGACCAGGACGACATCCGCATAAGCTGCCAGTGCCAATGCATCCGTAGAATGGCAAAGAGCCGGCAAGTCAAGAAGGACGTCTCCCTTGGAGCGGGCGGCGTCGATAATCTGGCGGACACGCGGATTTCTGAAATCGGCAAACAGGTTGGCGTTCACATCCGCGGAATGGATCGGCAGGACCGCCACGCCGCCGATTTCGTCGAAGGCAAGCTGGTCTGGCATGAGCTTGGCAAAGGTCGCGCCCGCCAGGGATCCGGTCGGCGACATGCGATTGTCCGCCGGACCGCTACCGTCATCATCATCGTCTATAGCTTTGAACAATGTCACGTGCCGGTCACTTCGGCTGATGAGTTCGGCAAGACCTCTACAGATCGTGGATACACCGGCGTCGGCGGTCCAGGCGACGACCGCGACCACGATGCTGTTTTCATTGCGCAGGCTCGTACAGGCGATTTCGAGGGATGTGCGAAGATCGTGAATAGCGGCTACAAACCGTTCCTGCTGCAAATTGGTGATGCGCCATGGCACGCCGTCGGCGCCGGCGACGTAAGGGATTGATCCAAGGCACAGAAGGTCCAACTCACGCGATAGTTCTTTGCCATCTCGAACCCTTCTATCGAGCGCGAGCTTGATGGCCACAAACCCGAAGCCACCCAAGAGGCCGAGAACACCGCCGAGCGCAATGATCAGCGACTTGCGCGGCGCCGACGGTCCGAGCGGGGGCAGCGCGGCGCCGATGACGCGCGCGTCGGCATCTGGAGTTGGAATAGATGGTAGCGTTCCAGACTGCATTGCCTCGCGAGCAGCGTCGACCTGACGCGCGAGGCTATCAAGACGGCCCTGCAGCGCGTCGGTGCCGGCGCGCGCGATCTGTTCCTTGAATGCGATGACCTGGAACATGTAGCCGGACACGGTTGCGTTGGCGACGCGTGCGGGAAGCGTGGGATCGGACGAGGCGTATTCGATCTCGATCACAAAAGATTGGCCGACCCGCCGGGCGCTGATCCGCTTTGTGAAGTTCAAGAATGCCGCGATGTCCGCATTGGTGACGAGCGTGCTGTCGATGCTGGACGAACCGGTCGCCGGCGGGGCGCTCTTTCCGCCTTCGGCCGTGTCCAGCCAGGAGCGGATATATCCAAGGAGCTTGTCAGTCACGCCGGGTGGTTGGGGCCCGAGCTCCGGGCTGCGTTGAAGTTTGAGGCTGTCAAAGACGCCCGACAGCAAACGCTCCGACTTGATCGTTTGGAGTTCGCTGTCTGCACGATTGAGATCAAGGCTCTGCTCGTTACCGGAGGCCCCTGCTGAGGCTGCAGATCGGCGCGGTTCAAGCAACAGTATTGCCGTTGCCTTGTAGGTTGGCGGAAGCGAGTAGGCATAAAGGCCAGCCAGCATCAATCCGGCGAAGAGGCAGGTAAGCAGACTGATCTTGTAACGTGCCGCCAGAGCGATCAGGACACGCAGCAAGGCGATCGGACCGTCGCCGCTATCGTCTGACCGCATCTCATTCATCCGCCAGACCCGCGACGTTATGTCAAGCGGGCGGGGTCTATTGAACATCATGCTGGCTCCCTCGCATTGGTGGTCTTGTCGGCAATCTGCTGCGGGGCAATTGCCGCGGCTCGCTCCGGTTCCAGCCGGCCCCGCAGGGCGTCGGCGATTGCAAGCAGGTTGCCCTTGGCCCTTCCCATCCGATCGATGAACGGTTCGGGCCAGGCGGCACGTCCGAAATTGCTGGCGGTGTTGCGGAAAATGTGGTCGACGACCTTGGGAAGGGACATCGTACCTTTGCCCATCATGTAAAGCGGATTGATGACCTGCGAATACCCGAGCCGGCGGCCGCTTACCCTGCCGGTTTTGACGCCCATATGCACACCGTAGGCCATGGCGGATTTCACCAATCTCCCACCACGCTTGGCAAGTGCCGCGGCGAAATCGCGATCTTCCAGCCAACCATAAAGAACAAGGCGCTCATCGAACCTCGTGTCGCCGATAGCCGCAAATCGAAAGGCCATGTTACAACCATAGGGGCTGAAAGGCTCAGCCCAGACCTGTTGAGGCCGGCCGCTCTCGACCACCCGCACGGCGTCCGCAAAGGCGATGCCAGGCCCTTTGATACCGTCGGCAAGGACCCGGCCCGTGAAGCCGACGACCTGGCTTTCGTCGCGAAAGATCTGTAGTGCCGATGCAAGCCATTGACTGTCTGCGACAAAATCATCGTCGAAAAACGCAACGATCTCCGTGCCGGCAGCAACATGGCCAAGAGCGGTATTGCGTTGCGCAGCCAGCCCGGCAGGTCCGGTGATGACCGTGACGTCGGGATGGTCGACAAGATCGCCGGCATCGGCGATGTCAACGCAAGAAACGATGAGGCTGTCGGGCCGCAGTGTCTGGGTCGCCAGAAAGTGACGGACGGAGGCGGCAACGATCTGCGGGCGTCCACGCGTTGCGAATACGACGGCGATGCGGGGGCGGCCGACACCAGCCGCACGATGGCTTGGGACGTCCGCCTTTGGGTCGACCAGCAGTTCAAGATATCGAGCCGCGGTCTGCTCCCAGGAAAATTGCCGGACCTGTTCAAGCCCTTGCCCGATGAGATCCTGCCGAAGCTGCTGCGACCCTTTTAAACCGCAAATCAGATCCACCCATTCCTTCGGCTCGAAAGGCGATGCGAGAAGGGCTGCTTTGCCGCAGACTTCCGGCATGCTGGCGCAGTTGGACGCCACCACAGGACATTTCCTCGCCATTGCCTCGACGATCGGCAGTCCAAATCCTTCCGTCAGGGACGGGAAAGCGAGACAGAGCGCGTGGTCGAGAAGATAGGCGAGATCGTCATCCGAGATCCGGCCAGCCATGCGCACATTTGGTCGGTCCAGCAGACCGTATGAGGTGAAGATGCTGTCGCCCCCGCCGGCAATCACGAGGTCGAGGCCTGCCTCATCCAGATGAGGGGCGATGTCGATCAACAATGACAGGTTCTTGTGGATCGCGCGAGACCCGAGCGCGAGGACATAGGGACGGCGTCTCCCACCGGGCGCCGACAGGATCGGGGCTATGGTTGCTTGGGAAGGATCCCACTGCAATGCATGCTCGTGGCCATTGGGCAATACGGCTATGTCGTGCAAAGCAACGGGCAAATGCCTGGCCAGTTGACGCGCGGCCGCGTGTGAAACGGTCGTGATGCGGGTTGAGCGGCGAACGAGGGCAGGTTGCAGATGCTGATAAAGAAGCCGAAAACTCCGGTTGTAGCTTTGCGGCGCTGCAAAGACGTTTGCATCGTGGATGCATACGATCTGGTCCGATTTGGCCGCAGGCGCGGTGTTGCACAGGTTGAGAAGCCGGTGATCGCGGCTGAGATAGGGCAACTCGATCTGCTCCCAGAGATGGCTGGTCAGACGCCCGCTTTTTTCAACGCGCAGCTGGCTCAACCGCGCATCCGCGGCGCAAGCGGGTGCGAACAGCACCGAGGACTTTGCGATCAAAAGCCGATCAATGGCCGCGACGACATTGGTGGCATAGCGCTGGACCCCGGTCATGTCCTGCGTCAGATATCGGCCATTGATTGCAAAGGCCGCGACATTCATGAAACACCTCCCGGTCGGCAGACGTCGGGTGTTGCGTATCGCTGAATTGAGGAATGAAGCCCGAACGTCTTTCGCACTGTCTATTTCCGTTGAAATTTTGCCATGAAGCGCCGACAGCGCTTTGAGGGAGACTTGTGTGGCTCAAGCATCTCGTGTCGCCCACGCGCCGTCTGAGGCCATTGCAAGAAGGACGACGCGCCAATGCGCAGGGAAAGGTCAATAGCTGCCGCGCGAAAGCAGGACGGCCGGGATCGTCTTCAACATGATCGCAATGTCGCCGACAAGGCTCTGCTCAGCCACGTAACGGGCATCGAGCTGCACGCGTTCACTGTAACTCATGTCGCTGCGTCCGCTGACCTGCCACAGACCGGTCAGCCCCGGGCGAACCCGGATATAGTCCGAATAATGGATCCCATAGAGCTCGGCTTCGCCAGCCACGATCGGACGTGGACCGACAAGGCTCATCTCCCCGCGGATGATGTTGATCAGCTGCGGCAGCTCATCGATGCTGCTCTTGCGGAGCAGCGCGCCAAATGGAGTGATACGCGGATCATCGCGCAGCTTACGCGTCGCGTTCCATTCCTCCCGAAGCGACGGATTGGCGTTCAGGTGACGTGAAAGAACCTCGTCGGCATTTCTCACCATCGTGCGAAACTTCAAACATGGAAACATCACACCGTTCTTGCCGATACGACGGTGGGCGATGAAGATCGGGCGTCCCTGCAGGATCAAGAGGCTCCCCATCAGCATGATGATCATTGGCGAAAGCACAAGCAGGCCGATGAGCGCAATTGTTACGTCCATCAAGTATTTCATGCAGGTTGAAGCGACGATGGAGGCGCTTATTTGGCGTATTTCGGAAGCATGATGAGACGCATCGCGAGAAAACTGGCGCGCCTTATGATATCTTCCGAGATTACGGTCGAGATCAAGTCCCATCATCTGCGTACTCCCCTGTATAAGCTAGATCATAGGTGTATGAAGAGAGCCGTATTCCTTCGGCTCATAATTACGTTAACAAGTGTTTAATGGTTTGACAATGAAATTATTGCGCTGCACTATGCATGAGTGCAGCGCGGGAAATCAAACTGATCTCTGGATTCTTGTCCTAACCGAAATGGAAATAGAATCCGCGTCGATTTTTTCGGTTTTTCAATAAGAAAGGCCGAAAAGACATGAACCCGCATTGTACGCCAAAGTAACAAACCTAGTGTTTTTCGTGGAGTTTGGCGTGCGGGTAGCGATCATACATTATTGGCTTGTGGGGATGCGCGGCGGCGAAAAAGTCCTTGAGGCTCTCTGCGATATTTTCCCGACCGCCGATATCTACACGCACGTCTATGACCCGGGTGCCATATCCGACAAGATCAAGAAGCATCGGATTGAGACAACCTTCATCGGAAGGCTGCCTTATGCCAGGAAAATGTATAAGCGCTACCTGCCGCTCATGCCGATGGCGCTGGAACAGATCGACCTGGGAGCCTATGACCTCGTCATAAGCAGCGAATCCGGGCCCGCCAAAGGCATCATTCCCGCGTCTCCAGCATTGCATCTTTGCTACTGTCATTCTCCGATGCGTTATGTCTGGAATATGTACAATAGGTATTACGACAGCTCCGGACCGATGACGCGTCTGATGATGCCGCCGATGGCCCACTATTTGCGGACGTGGGATGTTGCGACGGCAAACCGCGTTGATGACTTCGTTGCCAACTCCGCCACCGTGGCACAACGGATCAGAAGTTATTACCGTCGCGACGCTTCGATCATCTATCCCCCTGTCGACACGACCGCCTTCCGGCCCGTCCCGATGTCGGAGGTCGAAGACTATTATCTCATGGTCGGCGAGTTGGTCAGTTACAAACGGCCGGACCTCGCCGTCGAAGCCTTCAACCGCATGAAGGCGAAACTCGTGGTCATCGGGGGCGGCGAGATGCTGGATCGATTGAAGCGGATTGCAGGACCGACCGTCTCTATCCAGGGCGCACAACCATTCCATGTCCTGAAGCACTGTTATGCGCGCTGCAAAGGCCTGATCTTTCCCGGCGAGGAGGATTTCGGGATCGTTCCGGTGGAAGCCATGGCAAGTGGCCGCCCGGTCATCGCCTTCGGTCGCGGCGGCGCAACCGAAACCGTGGTGAACAACAAGACGGGCGTCTTCTTCCACGTGCAGACGACGGAAGCGCTCATCGATGCCGTGGAGCGGCTGGAGCGCCAGGATTTCAATCCGGCCGATGCCGTTTCACGGGCGGCCGAGTTTCGCCGTGACGTTTTCGTCGATCGCTTCCGCACATTCGTTGCGCGGGCGACCGGCGTGACAATCGCTGCCTCAGCGTGACGGGGTGTTTGACTGTAACGTCTATCAGTGGATGCCAAACGCGATGCAAAATTCCATCCTATCTTCTTTGAGCGGTCAACGATCATACACGTTGCGTGAAGTTCGAGCATCGATGATCGTGTTTTTCGCGCTTGTCGTCGCGCTTGGGGCGATGGCGCCGACCAGTCTTGCCCATGCGTTCGAAAACTATCGCATTGGTCCGCAAGATACGTTGAAGATTCGTGTCTTCGAGTGGCGGCCGAGCACCGCCACGACTTACGAATGGGTGCCACTGACGGGCGAGTTCGTCATCTCTTCGGCCGGCAATCTGTCCCTGCCGATCATCGGAACGGTCCCTGCGGCAGGAAAGACGCTCGAGGAATTGTCGGATGCGATCAGCGAGAGGCTACAAAGCCAGGTAGGTCTGCAGAAACGCCCAAACGCCTCCGTCGAAATCTCCTCCTATCGCCCGTTCTTCGTGGCAGGTCTTGTGACCAGTCCGGGAAAATACACGTTCAGTCCGGGACTGACGGTCATCCAGGCGTTGAGCATGGCTGGCGGCATCGGTCCGGTGGACCCGAACTTCATCGGCTTGCAGCGCGACGCGCTGTCCAGCCGCGGCGACCTTCGGGCGCTCGAAGCAGAGCGGGCCGGCTTGGTGGCGCGTCGGGCACGAATTGACGCCATTTTGAGTGGCGCCTCGGCGGTCACCTTCCCTGAAGAACTTACCGAGCGGGCTAACGAACCCCAAATTGCACGAATGATCCAGGAGGAGCAGTCCTTATTCGAAGCGAGCGAACGCTCACTCAATGCCGAAATCGAAGCCCTCAATCGGGCGAAGATGCTTGCCATGAACCAGATCGAGGCACTGAAGGCCAAGGCCAGTTCCCTCTCTCAGCAGATCGAACTTGCCGCCAACGATTTAAATTCGGTCAACAAGCTGGTCGCCCAGGGGCTGACCGTGTCGGCCCGGCAGCTTGGCGCAAGCCAGAACGTCGCCGAACTTGAAAGCCGCAATCTGGATGTATCGCTTGCAATATTCAGGACGCAGCAAGATCTGGCAAAGGTCGACCAGGACATTGCAGCTGCCCGCAACCGCTACCGCGTGAATGCATTGACGGAATCGGCCGAGTTGCGGGAACGCTTCGCGTCGAACGGCGAAAAGATGCAAACGGTCCGCGATCTTCTCAAAAATCTCGACATTCGAGCGCCATCCGCGATGGCGGCATTGGCGGAAGAGGGGGAAACCTATACGTTCGAGATGACCGTCAATCGGGTTGTCGACGGCGGTATGCACAACCTGATCGTTGGCGAAAACGATCCCCTGATGCCGGGCGACGTCCTTCGCGTCGAGCGCGGGCGAGAAACGAACATCCGCATCCCCCAGGCTCAGCGGAAACTGACCGCGACCGAGTGACCGGCCTCTCGGTCAGGCAAAGCCAGCTTCGGGCCTGGATCTGCCTTGGTCGAATTTTGACTTGCAAGGTGAAAAATGATATCCGCTACATAGGAGTTTCTACCCAAGCCGGAGCAACCTAAATGGGGTGGGCGTTCGCCGTCTGTGTGCTGATCGGCGCAGTTTGCGCCTTGCGCATGCCCATTTTAGTGTTTGCAATTGTCGCCTTTATTGTGATGGCCGTTTATGCGGCGATGAGTTACGCGGCAGGAAGTACCGCGTGGCAGGCAATCGGCTGGGGGTTCCTGTTTGCGGCGCTGCTCGAGGCTGGATACGTTGTTTCTTACTGGCTTCTTTACTTTTTTTATTCGAGGCGGCCTGCTGGGAAGCGCGAAACCGCATCGCGGAAGGTCCAGTCACGATATTCTGCAGACTAGGCGAGAGTTTCGCCGACCACTGGCGTCCGCCTTTGTGCCTGCACTTCCTCTTTCAATTTGGCGAGGGCAAGCTCTTCTGCCTTGGCCATGCCAAACCGGAAACGATAGCCAGTCGCCTTAAGACGCTCGTTTGAGAAGCGCATTCGCCATAGGGGGTTTCTCAAAGGGAGCGAACGGAACCGCAGGAAGTCGTGCAACCAGTCGGCGATCCATGGTACTGCGAGCGTGCGATAGCGACGATCACCGCTCACCGCGAAGGCCCTTTTCATGAAATCAACGTGCCGCGGGCAGGGATGATCGTCCTCTGCCAGGTTGTAGAGTTCGACGCTGCCGGCCTGGCCTGCACCTGCCAGGCCACGTTGCATGAACCAAATCAGCGCGTCCGACACATCACCAACATAGATGTGATGGGCATGGCGATGCGACGCAAGGATGCGCTTGCTCGTGTTCCAGTCGCGAATCCCGATGATCTGGGCAAGGTCAACGACAACGGCGGGGCGAAAGATGACGTAGCGGGTTTTGGTGGCGAAGCGCCTCAGCGCCAGTTCGCCAGCCAGCTTGGTACGGCCGTATTCGCGCACATAGTCGACAGCCCAATACTCGGAAGAAACGTCGCGATCGAAGGTCAGGACGGGCGAATTTTCGTCAATGAGGGTGGAAAGACCACTCCCATACACCGCAACCGAACTCGTGTAACAGAAAACAGCGACACCGGCCTGTTCGGCAGCTTGCGCAAGCCGCCCGGTCGCCTCGATGTTGACGCGCGCCATACGATCTTTCTTGCCAAGTTCCGCCGCCAGGTGAAGGACTGCACTGCAGCCCTTAACCAGCGCGCTGAGGTCGGTGTCGGCAGCAAAGTCTACCCTGTGCCAGTCGACAGACGGTGTGTTTGCCTCGGAAGGGATCCATGGTTTCGACGTGGTTGCCCGAACCCGGTAACCGCGCTCCAGGAGATCGGCGATGACCACGCGACCGATCCGGCCGGTGGCGCCAGTGACAAGGACGGTCTCACCCGGCATTGGCGATGATCTCCACAGGGGCAGATTTATAGGGTCGCGATCGCAAGTGGTCCGCTAACCGGATGGCCATAGCGACAATCATCTGGGTGGGATTGCAGTGTCCAGCCGTCGGGAAAACGGAACTGCCGGAAACAAACAGGCCGGCGACCCCGTGAACCTCGCAGTTGGAATCCACGACGCCTTTGGAAGGATCGGTCGACATGCGCGTGGTTCCGGTCGGGTGGGCGACATCAACGAAAGTTGCCGGTATGGGCGCCTTGTCCCTTACCCATTCAGCCAGGATAGGCTTTGGAAGTCCGATCCTGTCGAATTCAGCCGTGATCAGTTCCGCCATGCGATGCATGGTGCGGGCTTCGTCAGGATGGCTGCGCCAGTCAACTTTCGGCAATCTCATGCCGAACCGATCGCAATGCTCGGATAAGGTAATGCGGCTGTCTGGATCTGGAACCTGTTCGCACATGCAATCCAAGGTCAGTTCCAGCAGCTTGCGCGGAAGACCGTTGCGGGCACCGAAATAGTCTTTGGCGCCGTGCAACAGCAACGCGCTGTTGCGGACAAGGCTTACCACGTCCTGGGGCAGGCGGGGCTTCTTCGCGTAAAATCTCCGCAGCGCGTCCCAGGGGTCGTCAGGTGCCACCGCTTCGCCCAGCCATCCCGCGCAGTTCAGGAGCTTCTCGCGCTGTTGGATGGCCGGGCTGAGCCTCAGGCCGGCTCGGAAGAAGTGGTTTTGCACATTGTAACGTCCAAAACGGCGTTGCACGGGACCCGATCCGGGCAGTTGGAAGAATGCGGTCGGGCCGCGAAGGTGGTCCATCAGGTAGCGTCCGATCTGATCTCGGCCATTTCCGAGACCGTTGCGACCACCGGTTCCAGAATTTAGGAGGATACGGGCATTCTCGATCCCGCCGGCACACAGGACAACCGCCGAGGCGGTCAACGTGTGTTTCCGGCCATCAAGCGTTGCGAACTCGACCCCTTGAACCGACGTGTCTGACTCCACGCTGAGAACCCGCAGAGCCGTTGCGCCAGTGACCAGCGTGGTATTTTCTCCCAAGTGCTGCCGCAGATGCCTTCCAAACCGCATATATTCAAAGGGATAGGATTCTGCTTCATCCCTGCTGAACTGCCAGAAGAAGGGAAGTAAAAGTGACGGATCAACTTCCTTTCGTGGAGGAGTGCGCCCTGCAATGTCCCAAAATCGCTCGTCGGAGAAACCGCGTCCCATCGCCAATCCCAGGTGCGACGCACTTCGATCCAGGAACGGATCTATTTCCTCCACCTTGAGCGGCCAGCCGGAACCGGCAACCCAGGGCCGTTCTTGGAAATCGATCGCATCGAAACCAGCACATCGTCCTCCCCAGGTGTGCGAGCTTCCGCCAAGGATCCGGTTGCGAACGGACCACTGATCCCTGGCTCGAGGGCGCCCGATGTTTTCGATTGCGTCAAGTTCATCGATTTGTGCACTGCGTTCCGTCCTGCCGCTTTCCAGAAGAACGATATTCAAGCGGGCACTGGACAGTTCTCGGGCGATCGTGGCCCCAGCTGGCCCCGAGCCGACGATGCAAAGGTCGCAGCGCAGGAGGGGAAAGATAGACGCGCCGGGTTCAGAGTGAAGATCTATGACTGCCATGGTAATTCTCGCCTTCGTCGTGGTATTCAGCCAAATAAAGCCCGTATCCTTCGGCCTTCATCGACATTTCCGCTGCTTGCCTTGCAATTTGCCACGCGCGCGGTGCGCTAAGCCGGTTTTCCCGTCATTTGGTCGCCGCCGCCCCGCAGAGTGAGGAAGGGAGCGGAGACGCCGTCACTTGCAGGGCGGCTTGCAGCAAGCCCCGCAAGGATGAAAAATAGCAGTCCGAGATCAACAGTGGGTCCGGCCACCAGGGATCCCACCAGCAGGCAGAGGCAGCCGTTGCGAGCAGACAGCCGTATGTCCGAAGCCAATGTGCGTGATGGCTGATTGGCAGGCGCGAAGGCCGTCATTGCAAATAGAAGGAAAAACAGGGTTCCGGGAATGCCGACATTCGACAGCAAAGCAACCGGGAAACTCGAGGTGCGCGCCGTTCCAAGGCCAACGCCAAGACCGAACGTATCTATAAAATTCTGTAGACCGTAGATATTCCATGAACCGCGGGTAACGGCCGAACTCGACGTCTGCTTGCTCAGCAGGAGAAGATCCACATAGTTGTAGACCGTCGCATAAATGTCCTGCTGAAGCAGGACGACGAGTGCAGCGAGGGCCGCCAGCGGCGGAGTGAGGATCACCACGGCCGTGCTGTGGCTGCTGTCTTTACGTGAGCCACAACGCAGCAGCGCCGTGAAATACAAGATCATCAGGCATATCGGTGCAGCAAACAGGCCCGTCGAAGATGTCGAGAGAACGATCAAAACGAATGAGATCAGCGCGAAAGGACCGGTCCACTCCGATTTGCGCCGGCAGAGCCACATTGTGCCCGTAAAACCGAATATGCCAAGCGTGGTCCCCGCGAAAGCCGATGACTCCGGCCAGGAACCGACGATGCGTTTCATGCCGTTGACCTTGTCGTTTTCGTGGAAAGTATATTGGGCGTTGCGGATAAACTGCAGCATATCCTGAGCGCCGATGGCGCTCGTGGTCAGGTCCAGGATCGCAAAAATGACGTTGAAGAATGCATAGGCAATCAGGCCAACCACGAGGGCCTGGAATCCTTTCAAGGTGGAGCCGACCGCCACGACCATTGCAAAACAGGCAAGATCGGCAGCCAGATAGACAGTCTGAGTGAGATTGCTTGAGACAGGCCCAAGCCGAACGACGCCGCCGCTCAGGGGATGTTCCGACACCCCCAAAGGGACGATGATGCTCGCGTCTTCGAAGATCCTGGGAGAAAAATACGCGCTCAATGCGCCGTAGACGACAAGACAGGCGAGCCAGAACCCCGGCTGCCCGAACCCGAGCGTTTTGACGGCCAGTCTGGCGTTCTCCCGATCGCGAAATGCGGCAATGGCCACGAACAGCAAGAACAGATGCGCAGGTTGGACACTCGCCGAGCCCAGCAGAAAGGCTGCGGCAGCACCGAAAATGGTCATGACGACAAAGGCCTTGATTGTTGCATCCAGACCAAGCGCCAGACAATAAAGCCCGAGAAGGACGGCAAAGATACCGATGGGTTCAACCGCCATCATCCGCCACCCTGATCGGGACCGCTGCTGCGGCAGAAATGGGTCCTCGCATACGCGTCCTGCCGAGGATCATACCCTTCAGTTTCAAGGCATGCTTCTCGACAGCATGCCAGGAGAAGACTGCCAGAAGCAACGTGAGGGGAAGTGAGAGCGCAATGTTGAAGTACCATTCCCGATGGGATGGAAAAAGGTGCGCGACGGTCTGCTGGACGGGAAACGAGTAAAGGTAGATGCCGTAGGAATAGTCGCCGCTTGCCAAGAAACGGTGTTTCGGAAGCCCCGTCAGCCCGATGGCCACCGTCGCGTAGGCGATGGGAAATGCCGCGAAAAAAGGCGCATAGGGCAAGTTGAGCATGACGAAAGACAAGGCTATCGCCACGACAGCTCGACCAGGGGTGAGCAGAACACGATCGCGGTAGATGAACAGCACCACGCCGGCGAGGAAGCATAAAAGCAGCACCCGCCCCGGTAAGGCCCCGTCCAGGGGCAGGTCCGCAGCCCCACGGAGAAGGTCACGTCCAAACACCGCAAGATGAGCCAGTCCGACGGCCACCAGCAGGAATACCCGCCGGTGGGCGATGCCCGTCGCGGCCAATATGGTCAAGGCGATATAGCATTCCAGTTCATACGGAATCGTCCAGAGCGATACGTTGACGGCCTGAAAAAAGGGGTTGTCACGAAAGACGCCGGGGAGAAGATAGTGGATGTGTCCGAGGATGTTCCAGAAGTAAGACCAGAACTGCGGGTCGGAAAAGTATATACCAAGCGGAAATGTCGTAAATATCGGTCCCAGCAGCAATGCACATAGCGTGACTTCGACGGCCAGGGCGGGAACGAGACGCAGCGCACGCAACCCGAGAAAGCGAGCGAGATTGCGCGTCCGCAAGAGGCTTGCACTGACAAGAAAACCACTCAACGCAAAAAACGCAGGCAGTACAAACGTGACGATCCCCCGCAATGGGGGCTCAAACAGGAATACCTCGCCGCTCTTTCCATAGGAAACCGCGAAGCTGTGGATGCACAATACAGATATCGCGAGTGCTACCCTAAGATAGTCGAACCCGCTTGTGTAGCCACCGTCAAATCGCTCGCCAATCGACATAATATTCCCCATCAGGTGGATTTACAGACTGTCGAGGTAATACTGCGTTGCATTGCACAATATGCAAGGACGAGAAATTTTGGAAGTTAAATCTTTATTCATTTCCTTGATTTTTTTTGAACGCTGCTCAAGCGCCATGCTCTCGGCTGATTGATGCCAATTAAGTGTCGGTATTTTCTAAAGATTCTCCGCATAAGACGTCGAATATTCATTGCTTATTTCGAATTGTTGCTTGAATGGATTGTCCGATACGAATTTTTTTTTGATCTATACCGAGGCAGAGAGCCTTTTCGCATTGCAAAAACTCATCTACCGTGAGAAGCTTAAAAAGAAGACGGGGGAATAACCATGAGGCGGTTTCTCAAGCTGATGTATGTCCCTTGCGTGTATTTGCGGATGCTTGCGGCGACATTGTTATTTTCTCTCATATCTTACGTACAGTCCGGATCGGTCGGGGAGTCCTTATACTACGGAGTTATTTCCCTGCTCTTGATGCAGGCGGGATATCTTGCGGGCGTTATAGTTCTGATCTGGCGTGAGGCTGCTCGTCGTTAACCAAAGCAGGGCACTTGGAGCCATCGCGTGATCGCGCTTGGCAAGGACGAGGCGAGTGCGTCCTTAAGGTAATTGCGCTGAGGGGCGCCATATCATGAAATTTGAAACGAGCGGTCTTCGAGGGCTTGTCACCGAAATGCGCTGCTATGTCGAGGCGCGGTTGGCAAGAGACGTTGAAACCCTGCTGGATGGAGGGCTTGGACTGATCCGCGCATGGGCCGCGCAAACTCGATCGGTCATGCCAGACGAAAATACCGGAGATCATTTGCATGACAGCCAAGATCATTCCCGTCGTCATGGCGGGCGGCAAGGGTACCCGGCTTTGGCCGCTCTCACGCGCTAGCGCGCCCAAGCAATTCATCCAGTTCGTTGGCGAGCAGACGCTGTTCCAATCGACGCTGTCGCGCGTATCCGACAAGGCGCTCTACGAGGCGCCGGTCGTCATCACCAATGAGGATTTCCGGTTCCTCGTCGCGGAACAGGCGCGCGAACTCGGTGTTAAGCTTTCCGGCATTCTGCTTGAACCGGCGGCGCGCAATACCGCCCCGGCAGTTGCGGCCGCGGCGGCGTTCGCCGCCGACAAATTCGGCGAGGACGCCGTGTTGCAGGTCCTCGCCTCCGACCACGAGATCACGGCCGGTGAGGATTATTTCGAGGCGATCCGTATTGCCCGAGAAACGGCCCTTTCCGGAAAGCTGGTAACGTTCGGAATAAAACCGACGGAGCCCGCGACCGGCTATGGCTATATCGAGATCGGTGAAAAGCTTGCGACCGGTGCATGCGAGGTGAAACGGTTCGTCGAGAAACCGGCCTTGCCGGACGCGCAGAAGATGGTTGCCGCCGGTGGCTTTGCGTGGAACTCCGGTATCTTCATGTTCATGGCCGCGCAGGTGCTCCACGAAATGAGCCGCTTTGCTCCGGAAGTCGAGAAGGCCGCAAGGGCGGCCGTCGCCACGGCCGCCAGCGATCTTGACTTCATCCGCCTCGACGCGGAGGCGTTTTCGGCCAGCCCGGACATCTCGGTCGATTACGCGATCATGGAAAGGACGGCCAATGCCGCCGTGGTGCCTTCGTCCTTCCTCTGGTCGGACCTTGGAAGCTGGGACGCGGTCTGGAAGCTTGGTGCCCGTGACGACGCCGGGAATGTCGCCTCTGGCAATGCCACGCTGGTCAACACCCGCAACTCGCTGGTGATGTCTCGCACCAGCCATCTGGCCGTACAGGGACTGGAGGGGGTTGCGGTGATCGCCAGCGAGGACGCCGTCTATGTGGGCAGGTTGGAAGACAGCCAGCAGGTGGGTACGCTTGTCAAGCAACTCGCCGCCATGAAAACGACGGCGGCGCTCACCGAAACGCACCCGACCTCCTACCGGCCTTGGGGCGGGTATACGTCCATCCTTAACGGCGACCGCTTTCAGGTGAAGCGTCTGTTCGTAACGCCCGGCAAGAAACTGTCGCTGCAGAAGCATCATCATCGCTCGGAACACTGGATCTGCGTCAAGGGTACGGCAGAGGTGACAGTCGGCGAGGAGGTCACGATCGTGAGGGAAAACGAATCCGTCTACATACCCCAGGGCGAGGTGCACCGGCTCGCCAATCCGGGCAAGATCATGCTGGAGATGATCGAGGTCCAGACCGGTTCCTATCTCGGCGAAGACGACATCATGCGCATCGTCGACGAATTCGGCCGTAACTGATGAAGCTGACTTTGGTCACGGAGGTATTTTCGCAGCAGGATGTGGTGAACCCGAGGCCCAGTTGGTTGAATGCGTCTCAGAAAATTCCGGATATGGGCTTGCGCTGCAACCGGACTCGCTAGGCCTGCAGAAGCCAGAAGAACGCGATATGTGATATCGCGGCATATGTTTTACGGGAACTGGAAGCCGGAACAATGTTCAGTTTTGATGTGGAGCCTGCCATGCCTCATCTTACCAGTGCAAAACGATGGCTGTCTGCTCTGTCAGACAGTGATGTCCACGGCATCGCCCAAAAAATCGATAAGGATGGGATCTATTGCGCGCCCGATTTTCTTTCGGCCGACGATCTCGGCAGACTGCAAGACTTTGTAGCCGCAGCCATTGCTCTTGGAGGGAACCAGTCTGTCTCTCTCGCCAGCAATCAACTCGGCGGGTCCGGGTTGGACGAGCTTGGCAATTGCGACGAATTCAAAGCTCTTTTTTCACGCCTCTATTTCAGCAGTCTTGGACGGCAAGCACCGGAGGTGAAATTCTATCAGATCCTTCGCTGCCTTACGGGAAGGAGCGTTGCCAAACACTCCTTGATGTTTCACTACGATTCTTACGTGATTACCGCGCTGGTGCCCGTGCAAATTCCCCAATCTGGAAAGCGCGGCGACTTCTTGATCATTCCCAATACACGGAAAATCCGGTCGACCTACGTGCTTAATCTCGCCGATAAGGCAATCCTCGACAATGTGTTGATGCAGCGGTTACTTCGCCGCCGCGCTGACGGTGTCAAGATCAACCGCATTTCCATGGTGCCGGGCAATCTGTATCTTTTTTGGGGTTACCGCAGCATTCATACGAATGAGCCGGTCGATGAAGACGCGGTTCGGGCGACGGCGTTGTTTCATTATGCAGATCCGCATGCAGATAGTTTTCTAAAGCGACGACTGCGCCTTCGCTGACAATCGGGATCGCAGAAGTGGCCCTAACGAACCACTGCGATCGCCTTCATGACCAAGGCGGCCTTTGTCGCAGCGTCGAGACTGTGCCGGAAGCTTGCCGTGCTCGCATCGTCGGAGCGCCTCGATTTTCATCATCCGGTCCGCGTCGGAGCGATCGTAGAGGCCATCGCCAGGGTCGTCGCCACGGGAAGAAGCTCGATGACCGTTGGCTTTTCCTTCCAGTGGGCTCGGCCCCAAATGCGGAACTTGAATGTCAGAAAAAGATGCACTATTTTATGACCTATGAAAAGCGCTGCGACATCAGTACCGGATCAGATTATGAAGCGCGTCCGCGCCCGCGGGCGCGGCGGCGTCTTCACGCCAAGTGACTTTTTGGGCATCGCTGGCCGCGCCGCCGTGGACCAAGCACTTTCCCGACTGGTCAAGAGCGGTAAGCTCCGGCGCCTCGCGCGCGGCCTGTACGATTTCCCGAAAGCCCATCCGCAGCTTGGGCTGCTTTCGCCAGCTCCGGACGATATCGCCCAGGCGCTGGCACGGGAGACCGGTTCTCAGTTGCAGATTGCTGGCGCCCGCGCGGCGAACGCACTTGGGCTTACCACGCAGGTGCCAGCGAAGACCACCTACCTCACCGACGGTCCCTCCCGCAAGATCGTCTTGGGAAAGCGCGTCGTCGATCTGCGACATGCCTCGCCCAAGCATTTGATCGCTCCTGGCAGTGCGGCTGGCACGGTCGTGCAAGCGCTTCGCCATGTGGGAGCGATGCGTGCCGGCGACGTTGCGCAGGTTGCAGTGCGCCGCCTGTCAGCCAACGACAAGAAGATGCTTGCGTCCTCTGCGGTTCAGGCCCCAGCCTGGATGAGGCCGACACTCGTATCGATCGCTAACGCGTCAGGTGAGATCGATGGATAGGGTGGCTCTCCTTCCGGCTGATGATCGAGCCGCCCTGTTTGGCGAAACAGGCGCCCTTCGAGGGGTTGACAACACGATCGTCGAAAAGGACTTCTGGGTCTGCTGGACTTTGAAGCGTCTTTTCGGCCTGCAGAAAAAAGATGCAGCCACCCTCGTTTTCAAGGGTGGTACATCCCTTTCCAAGGCATTCGGCGCCATCCGCCGCTTTTCCGAGGACATCGACCTTTCGTTCGATCGAGCGGAGCTCGGCTACACCGGCGACCGCGATCCGGAAAAGGAAGGTATCAGTAAGAAACAAGCGAACAAACTGATTGAAGCCTTGGTGAGTGACGTCGAGCGGCATATTGCCGAGAAGCTTCTTCCGGCGCTCAAGTCCGCGATCGTCGAGCAATTGGGCGAGCCGAGCGAGGGTAAGTGGTCGCTGGAAATAGATGCCAACGACGTGCAGACAGTGAACTTCCACTATCCGCCTGCGCTTGCGAGCTTTGAATATGAAGGCATGGCCTACATCACTCCGCGGGTGAAGCTTGAGCTCGGTGCGCGCGGCGATCCATGGCCGACCGAGCAGAAGTTTATTCATCCCTACGCGGCGGAGGATTTTCCGGATTTCTTCAAAGATCCGGAATGCTCCGTGACTGTTCTTTCCGCGCAGCGGACCTTCTGGGAAAAGGCGACCGCGCTGCACGCCGAGTCGCACCGTCCCGCCGAGACCGCAACGCCGCAGTATTTCTCCCGCCACTATTATGATCTCGCGATGCTCCTCGACACCGAGGAGGGAAAAGCCGCGGCCGGCGATTTCGACCTTCTAGTAACAGTGGTAAAGCACAAGGCGACCTTCTTCCGGTCCAGTTGGGCCAACTATGATACAGCGAGGCCTGGTACTTTGAGACTGATGCCGAGCGAGTCCCGTATCAAAGATTTGCGCGCTGACTATCGCGCCACGGCGCCCATGATGTTTGATGAAAGGCCGCTCTCTTTCGACGACATACTGGCCAAAATTAGAAAGCTCCAAGAAACAATCAATAGCTGATTCAATCCTGCATATTTGGGGGAAGCCCTCACACCGAAGCGGATCATCACCGACAAACTTCGCTCATATGGAGCGGCAAAGCGGGATCTCATGCCTACCGTCGAACATCGATCGCATAAAGGCCTGAACAATCGGGCGGAAAATTCCCACCTGCCGCTGCGGAAACGAGAGCGGGCGATGCAAGGCTTTCGATCCACCGGCGGATTGCAACGGTTCATTTCTGTCTTTTCGGCAATCAGAAATCACTTCGTCCCGTCCCACCAGAAGCACTCCGCAATCGCCATCCACATTCATCGAATCCGCTCTATGGCGCAATGGAAGGCTGTGACCGGCGCGGTCGCTTGATTTCAATCACACCCCTTCGCATGGCTTCAATCGAACAATGTGACATCACCGATCAGCGTGCCCGCCTCGATCAACGGCAGGGACCGCTCCACGGGTCGTTTGTAGAGACGAGACGGAACGTTTTGGTTCACGATGCTGTGGGGAGGCTTGCGGAACCGTTATAGACCGCCGGTATCACGTATCGCGCCGTGACCGGCTGCCGGATCCGCTTCCTGCTTTCCAGAGGCGAAAGGCTTTCGTTTCTCTCAATCTGAGCGGCGTCAGCTGCCAGGATGTCGTCGCGGATGACATGACGGAACCAGGCTGAATAATCGCCCGACCGAAGATGGTGCAGCCAGATTTCGTCATCGACCTCGTCGCTCTGGTGCAAAAAAAACTCGGCTAGGTTGCTGGCCTGGTAGTTGATATCGAGCTGCGGCCCCCGAAAATAGAAGCTCCGCCACTCTCCGACATCGCCTGTCGCATATTTTCCGCGATGCCGGTGATGCGCCTGCTGTGGCTTTTCCTGCTTGAGAACAAGCGGCGGCCGGTTCGTCCGCGGCGACCAGAGCAGGAAGTCGGTGCCCTGCGTCTGAGGTGCATGCGCCGGCCCTGGGATCTTCAGAATGTCTGCCAGATCTTGCAGCAGCCGACCGGCGGAACTTCCCATGGCAATCACCGTCGATGCCTCCGCGAGCGCAGCCGGCGCAAGCCGTGCGGGATCGACCGTGACGAGTATCGCGCCAGCCGCAAGCCGAGGCGCCGCCCTATTGCCGGGATCGTGAGGCGGCAAAAATTGATGTGCTTCATCAACAACGAACCAGTGGGGACGTCCCGAGCTCCGCTGGAGCTTTTTCACGGCCGGAACAAGATCCATGAACATGTGCCTGCGATCGTCGTGGTTGAGCGCCAGCGTGTTCACCACGACGTCTATATTGGCCTGCAACAGAAGCCGAAGAGCTTCTTCGGTAGCGGGTGGGTCCGCAAGTCCGCCGATAGTCACGGCGTGATCAAGGCCGAGATAATCTCCTTCCGGATCGACGACGCAGAATTCGAATCCGCGTTCGGCCATCCGTTCCGTCAGCAGTGTGATGTAGCTGGATTTCCCGCAGCCGGAATTGCCGATGATCAGGATGATGTCCGATGGTTCGATATAGATCTCTTCGCCTTCGAGACTAACGCCGGCGAGGATCGCCCGCTTGGTCAGGGGGAGGAGGAGCCTGTCGTCGCGGATCAGTTTCTCGACCAGTTCCGCGATCCCGTCGCCGTGATCCTTTGACAGGACGAGGTCAGCTTCTTTCTTCAGGGAAGGGACTGCATTGGCGACCGCCGCGGAACAGCCGCAGCAGGCTAGAAAGGCGTGGTCGTTCTCAGCATCTCCCGCACCCACCGTATTGAGGGGCGAGATGCCGAGGGTTGCAAGCGCGTGACGTAGGCCTGAGGCCTTGTTGACATTGGCCGGCAGGACCATGACCGCGCCCTTGTTGAAGATGATCTGCATCTCCAGGCCAAGCTCTTCGATGGCATTCATGACCGCCGTCTCATGCGGTCGCCATGTCGCGATGATTGATCTGCCAACGGAAATGGGCGTCACCTTGCGGTCCGCAAGCATCTGCACCAGCTCGATAGGCGGCGGCGGTGCGAGCCGCGTTTCCTCTTGCGTCCCCGGTTCGAACAGGAGTGCGCCATTTTCTGCGATGACAACGTCGAAGATTTCCAATTGCGTGAATGCATGCTGCAGATCGTTCAGCTCGCGGCCTGTCACCAGAAGCAGCTTTCTTCCGGTCTGGCGCAAGCGCTCCAGCGCTGACACGGTGGCAGGTGTCACATAGCCGTGTTCGGCAATGGTTCCATCAAAATCCACGGCCAGGGCTAAGAAATACATTCGGTCCTCCGGTATTAGGTGGTCCGTCGTGGGCGGCCGCGTTGTGAAAGCAGTGATGCAGGTTCGCCGCACGTGTCACTTGTGACATGCGCTCGTCCGTCGAGCGATCGGGCATCGCATCGAAAGAGGATATGATGCCCGATTGGAAACCGTCTTCACGAAGCCTTTATTTCGATCTGGCGCTCGTTCTTCTTGGCTTCGGCGCTTTTCGGCAGCTTGATGTTCAGGATGCCCTTCTTGAACGATGCTTCTACCTTGTCGGCATCGACGCCGTCAGGGATTTGGAAGGACCGTTGGAAGGAGCCGTAACGCCGTTCGGAGACGTGATATTCCTTCTGTTTGTCTTCTTTTTCCTCCTGCTTTTCACCGCGGATGGTGAGAAAACCATTGGAGAGCATTACTTTGATGTCTTGCTGATCGATGCCGGGAATTTCCGCGCTAACCTCAAAGGCGTCATCCTTCTCCACGACATCAACGGCCGGAGCGACGACCGCCCAGCCGTTTAGGGACGGCATCTCCCGGCCGAACAGGGAACGCCCCAACGGCCGCCAGGAAGAGGGGGCGAAGTCGTCGAACAGACGGTCGGTTTCCGAGCGAAGGGTCTCGAAGGGAGACCAGACGCCCGCCGGACGAACCGATTTTTCTTCGTTCTTGACGGGAAGCTTGCTTGCTGGTTCAGCCATAACCTTCTCCTATTCTAAAAATGGGAGACTGCATCTGAGTATGGTCGAGGACCCGGTGCAGTCCGGTTCTCCGTTCCCGATCAGGAGCGTCGTCATCAAAGGCCGCTAGCCTCGCCGTCACATCGACGCGGATCAAGCACTCATCGCCATTTTGGCGGCTTCGGCATTAAGAATTCCTCAGGATACGGGCGTCGTCTGCTTGTCGTCGTCCCGCTCGACCAGCGCGTCCTTAACGGCCTGTCCGAAATTGCGCAGGATCTCCCAGTCCGTCGCAATTCGTCGCGACGCCGCCTGCCATGCCCTGTCGTCCATGCGGTTGACCAGTGAGCGCGACAACACCGCCCCCCGGTAAAGTGACAGGGTCTTTCCTATCGTGACTTTCCGGTCGAACGCCAGCGCTGTCCGGCGGGCTTTGTTGGCGAGCGCCCGGCGATCGCCGGCTCGACGGGAAAACAGCCAATGCAGGGCGTGTTCGAATTCCGACGTCGAGGCATTGGTAGGAAGAAGCCGACCATTCTGGCGATCCCGAACCATTTCCCGTGCTCCCGGAGCGTCAAGCGCTACGACAGGAACGCCGGCGGTCATCGCCTCGGCGAGCACCATCCCTTGCGTCTCCGATAGAGACGAGAAGGCGAAGACGTCCATCGCGGCATAGGCGTCCGCAAGATCTTGTCCCCGCAGCACGCCCGCAAAATGGACACGATCGGACAGGCCGGACGAACTGAACTGTGCAGCGAGACTATCCTTCATCTCCCCGTTACCGACGACGAGGAAATGGGCATCCGGTTCGCTGATCAGGAACCGTTTTACGGCTTGCGAGAGGTAGGTGAGGTTCTTTTCCGGCGCAAGGCGTCCCACATGCCCGGCGCAGAAAGCCTTCTCAGGGATGCCGGCCGCCGCCCTGCCGCGTGAAAAATCCCCGTTGCCGAAACGATCAGGGTCGATCCCGGACGGGATCACGTGAACGGGAGTCTCGACGCCATTTTTGACCAGGAAAGCCGCCATGCTCTCGCTCGGCGCGATAACTGCATCGCAAAGGTCGCAATAGCCGAGCATCAGGCTCAGCACCAGCTTGCCGAGCGGCGGAACGTCCGTGGCGATGTAGTGGCCATAGAGTTCGTAACGCGTGTGATAGGTATAGATGACCGGCAATTGGCGTTCGGCCGCGACCCTCAGCGCAGCATCTCCCAGAAGGAAGGGGTGATGGGAATGGACGATATCGGGCCGAAATTCATCAAGGACCTCCTGCAACGGTCCGATCAATGGCAGGGGCAGCGAGAAATCCGTCTTGTTGAACCGCTCGATCGCAGGGACCCGCACGACATCCGCTTCCCGCGCGGGCATATCGGGAAATTCGGGCGCGATCACCAGCACGCGATGCCCCATCTCCCGCAGGCCTGCCGAAAGAGAGGCTACGCTGTTTGCCACTCCGCTGACATGCGGCGTGAAGGTGTTGGTGAACATCACGATATTCATGCTGGACGCCGTTGCCGCGCTATAGCCGCCTATCGTGTCAGCGGCGGGCAGCCATCGGCCACAGCAGGTGCAAAGGAAGCGGCAGGCCGTCGATCAGCTTTGCAGTCTGGCCGGGATCGAGTTCCTTCCATAAAAGGTCGAAGACGGCTTCGGTCGTCGTTTTCGGATCGCGCGGAAACTGGGGCGGCAGGCGCTTGTTCACCTCTTCTGCAAACTCCTCGACGGTGCGGGTGTTGTTCTTTTCGGCGGCAAGATGCCAGCCTTCGAAATAGATGCCGCGAACGAGGATCGGCAGTTGAGCGGACAGGTGAACCGCCTGTTCCTCCGTCAACTGGCCGCGCAGTGCCTGAAGCACGGCCCGAAGCGCATTATAGGCCTGTTGCCGGTCAGCAAAATGATGATCGTCCACGAGCCTTTTCAGCCAGATATTCGTCTGCTGGATCGTGTGATCGAGGGCTGCAACCTGGGTATCACTCATTTCAACCTCCATGGTCTGGAAGAACGGCAAGGGACAAGACCGAAGCCGGTCAGGCAGAGACGCGCCAGTTGCGGACGTCCTCGGACGTGACGCGAATGTGGCCGGCCCGGCCGAACTGCTTTTCGTCGAACTTGTTGCTGGCGATCTGGCTGAAGGCCTCGATATATTGCTGCAGCCTGAACTCGTCGGCGCGCGGCGGGTCTGCGATCGCCTCAAGCGCGTTGTAGGAAACCACGACCACCTCGTCGCCGGTCCCGGAATCCATCAGCAGCCGTCCTTCGTCTCCCGACGACGTCAAAAAACCTGACTTTAATTTCAGCGGCACGGCGGCCTCCATAAGGTTGGTATTGGGGCCATGATAACGACATCCGGCAAGCGAACAGTGATCGAGATCAAGCTCAAAGGATTTTGGAATACTCAAGAAAACATTCGCATGCTCTTTTCGAAAGATGTCGTTCGTCGGCCAGGCACACCCGTAGATTATCTCGTGAGCGGGATGATCGTCCTTTCAGTCGAGGCATGGGCGGCCTCCTGTCGCCTGCCGCGCTAGGTTCGTTCATAGCTGACGATATGCGGGTTGCCCGGCGCGGTATGGATGCTATTTGAAGTTGATCGCCCCTCCGGGATCGGCTCTGGATGGGTTGGAAGTCCGTTAAGGCAAGGGCAGGCGGCTGAAGTGATTATGCGTCCCGCGCTCACGTAGACGACCTACGCGTTCGCGGGTCAGAGGATGCGTGCGAAGGAGACGCAGATCAGGCATACGGCGGCCGGGCGAAATGGATTCCCAAAAACGTCCCTCGACGGTCTCCATCTTCATCAACGCCGCGACCAGAGCTTCAGGATCGCCTGTCAGATCTGCGGCAGCCATGTCGGCTTCGAACTCGCGGGTGCGCGACAGCGCCAGTTGCAGCAGGCTGGCGATCGTCGGTGAGACGATCAGCAAAACGATGGTTGGCCACGAAAAATGCATGCGCTCGGCAATAACAAGCGGGATGTTGAACAGCGTAAGCAGGATGCCCGCATTGGCGAAGATGGAGGCCATGCGAGCAAGCATATCGGCGATCGTCGTGATGCGCAGATCGTTGTTGCGCACATGACCGATTTCGTGGGCGATGACGGCGATCAGTTCGCGTCTCGTAAGCAGCCGTATCAAGCCGTTGGAAAGCATGATGGCAGATTTGGACGGCACGCCGACCGTGAGGGCGAGCGGTTTTTGTGTGGGCATGTACCAGAGTTCAGGCGCGTTGGGCAGCGAGGCGTGCACGGATAGCGTACTTACCGCCGCGAACAGGTCGGGCAGTTCGTCGCGGCCGAGGGGGCGGGCGCCGTAGGTGCGGAGGATCGCTTCGGCTGGAAAGGACGGAGCCAGCGCTGAACCGAGTATGACGCCCGAGAAGGCCGCGAACATGCCTTTCCAGCCCCACAAACCGTAGGCACAAAGCGCTGCAATAATGGCCATGCCCAGGATGAGAACAGCCGAATGAAGTGCGGTTCTCAATTGCTTTTTGATGATTTTCCGCCGGTCCATCGCTCTTCCCACTCTTTGCCAGCACGGCAAATCTTAACGGGAGGGCGACCGGGCTGCGTTGAGCGCGGTCAAGATGGCGCAAACGATCCGCCGCATTTTCCACCCCTGGAGGCGGCACCGATTGCGGCGACGGACGCCAGTCGCACTCCGGTTGCGTTGATTAAGGAGGTGCAAGCCAAGGCGTTGAGCAATGTTCCATCTTGCCGCTGATGTTTCATTCCACCTCTGCCGCGTCTGCGAACCTGATGCGCTGTGGGATTTGCTTGCGGCAGGAAGGCAGGCAAACGATCACGATCCTGCATGCCGACCGGGATTGTGAACTTTTTCAATGAGTTCAGTTATAGAGTTTGTACATTTACAGATCGACGCTCAGGGGGCCGGCATCGAGTCGCGGTCCCAGCGGCGACCTATTTCCGGAATACGCGTCGTTATTCCGCATTCGTAGCCGCGTGTAGCGGTACTACGCATGTCGGACTGGCGATTGGGATTTAGTGATATTTCGCATAGCCTTCCCATCATCCCTTCAGAAGCTGGTTGAGACGTTCAAGGGCTGCTGCAAAGCCTTTGAGCGAGACGGAAAGATTGACCGGCTGCGAAGCCTCGAGCGAAATCGCTGTGATGTTCAGTGTCGCGGCAGTCTTGAGGGTCGCGACGTTCGCTGCTGAGAAGTTGACCGGTAGAAGGCATCCGGCGGGGACGCAAGTGGAGAACCTTAGGTTGGGAAGCGGAGGATTGCTATCAATCTTCAGGTTCGCGCCGGCGTCAAGCTGTAATCCGAACGGCATCGCCAGAACGCCTGTGACGCTTCCATCCTTGCTCGGCTGCAGTTCGATTGCGAGAATTCGCTGGCCGTTTTGTTGTTGCTGAAACTGCGACATGGAACAAACTTTGCCGCTTTGAGCGACGCCGCAGGCGACCCTCCAGTCCTGATAGGTCTCCTGCAGTGAGTTGGCGCCGCCCGGCAGGGTGGCCTGCGCCGTCTGGGCAAGAGCTTGATCTTGAAGAGCTGGGAACAGGGACGAGCCCAACAACAACGCTGCGGTGAGGGCGCGTTTGAACGGGTTGTGGATGATCATGTGTTTTGCTTATTCCTTGCGTTTTTTGGGTTCACAGCCGCCTGCATCAATAACGTGCCGTCAGCCTGAGTTTGAAGTCGAAATCACCGGCGCTGAGGCTGCCTTCGTCAACGAGTGCGAATGCCGCTGTGGCGTTGAAATTGAGGTTCTGGGCCAGACTATAGTCGACACCAAAACCGGTTCCGGCAAGCGACAGCTTCTCGTCGGAGATCCTGTCCCATCCGAATCCAAGATCGATGAAGGCGAAGGGCGAAAGCCGGTCGCTGCCAAGCGGCGAAAGTGTGGGGAGCCGCAATTCGTTGCGAAGAATGATGCCGGTGTCGGCTACCGCATCGTTGAGGCCGTATCCGCGCACGCCGTCCAATCCTCCGATCGACAGCCTTTCGGTATCAGGCAAAGACTGGCCCGCCAACTGAAAGACGACGTTGTTGGAAAATCGAAAGCCCGCTGCCAACTCGGTGTCCCGGATAACGCTGCCGGCCAAATAGGCGTAGCTTGTATCGGCGACGGTTCCATTCGAATAGACGTTCCATGCGCGGGCGGTATTGTCTCCGAAGAGACCGCCGGGGTTGGCCTTGATATGGAGATCGATTTCGGTCGATCCGAGATCGTCCGCAAACCTGTGCGTCCAGCCAAAGCCTAATTGGAACACCTCTGCCTGTGCACCTCCGAGGTCTAGCCCGGCGAAGAAGGTATCGCGGGACAGATGCTTGTATTCGACGCCGGCATAGACTTCACCGCCATAAATACCCGGCAGGATGTTGGAAAGCGCACTGCGATAATAAAGCGGAAGTTCGATAATCGTGCTGTCGAAAGTGAAGCCTTCTTCCGTTTGACGCGTGGCGATATAGGATGGGCTGAAATCGATCGCCTGGCGCCCGTCGAGTGGAAGGACGAAGCGAGCCGAATGGCTCAGATAGCGTGCGCGGCCATCGCTATGGTCCGGAAAAAGGCCGCTGAGATCCTCGAAGAGATCTGATGATCCGGTCAGTTGATACGTGCCGAACGCTCCATCGATGCCGGGTATTGCAAGCCCCGCGCCGAGAAAGAAACGGTCATGTCCTGTGGCTTTGGTCCCCGTGTTGGAGTAACCCGCATAGACCTGCCAAGGCTTGCCAGAAGTGACATCCAGAACCAGATCAGAATTTCCGGTCGCCGAACCTGGCGAAAACAGGCCCTGTACGCGCCGGAACGGAGATCGGTTGAGCCAGGCCAGATCCTCGTTAACGCTGGCTGAGGAAATCCGCCCGGCTTCAGGGACCCTTACCTGAGCGGCAAGACCGCTCGCGGCTGTGCCCCCCGCACTCCTTGCGGTCACCGAGCCGAATTTGAACTCCATCACCCGAAGATTGACGACACCGGCGGTAATCTCCTGAGGCGGGATCGTTACCGATACGAACGGATAGCCGGCATGCCGGTAGACGCCGGCGATGGTGGATTGGGCATCGGCTATCAGCGACATGGACAGCGGCCGCCCTATGAAAGGTCGAAGGACACGCACTAACTCCGGTTCAAGATTTTTTCCCTCGCCGATGCCGCCGATCACGATACCGCGTGTACGGCCGATGTCTGGCTGTTCTTCGGGCCCGATCAGGCGGATGCCGACGAGATCAGGACCTAAAGGCTGTTCGTCGGCTGCAATCACCGCTTCGTCCGGAAGTGAGACCGTGGGGGCCGCGGCACTGACCGCTGGAGGTAGGTTACGTTCCACCACCGGCGACTGGGCAGCTAGATTGCCTGTTGTGGCGAACAGCGCAACTGCCGCAAACGATGACGACCGGCCGATGAAAGAAGACCAACGAATGCCGGTGATAACAGGTTTGTGAATGATCACCGAAGCGCTCCGACGGTAAGGAACGGGCCGATCGGCAGGTTCGCCGGATGGGGAAGTGATACGCAAGCGCCGCCCATCACCATTCCCGCTGGGCACATAGAGGGGTCGTTGATCCCGGAGGAAGGTTGGCCGCCAAGTCCAAGGGGCTGCGATGGTTCGAAGGCTGGTCTCGGCGGGAGAGGGGGCATAGGTGGTGCCGACGCTGCTGTAATCGTCAACGTTCCCTCAAAGAAGCTCAGCGAATAGTTTCCATCCGCTGAAAGCGTGCCTTGCGTGATGCCGTAGATGCCGACATCGGACGAAGACGTTGCCAAAGTGGCCAGCGCACCGGAGAGCGTGTCAGTACCGACGAGCCCCATGCCGCCGATCGTGTAGGTGAAAGGCGGGTTTGCCTCGCCGTAGACGCGCGACAGGTCGTCAGCCGTGACGGTAATCGATCGTCTGCCGATCGTCAGGTCGCCACCGACGAAGGTCAGATCGTAGTTGGTCGATGCCGCAAGCGTGCCTTGCGCAATGCCGTAGGTGCCGACATTGGACGAAGACGTTGCCAAAGTGGCCAATTCGCCGGAGAGCGTGTCGCTACCGGCGAGGCCCATGCCGCCGATCGTGTAGGTGAAAGGCAGGTTTGCCTCGCCGTAGACGCGCGACAGGTCGTCAGCCGTGACGGTAATCGATCGTCTGCCGATCGTCAGGTCGCCACCGACGAAGGTCAGATCGTAGTTGGACGATGCCGCAAGCGTGCCTTGCGCAATGCCGTAGGTGCCGACATTGGACGAAGACGTTGCCAAAGTGGCCAATTCGCCGGAGAGCGTGTCGCTACCGACGAGGCCCATGCCGCCGATCGTGTAGGTGAAAGGCGGGTTTGCCTCGCCGTAGACGCGCGTCAGGTCGTCGGCCGTGACAGTAATCGACCGCCTGGCGATCGTCAGGTCGCCTCCGACGAAGGTCAGATCGTAGTTGGACGATGCCGCAAGCGAGCCCTGCGCAATGCCGTAGGTGCCGACATTGGACGTAGACGAAGCGGCCGTCGTGAGCGCGCCGGTCAGCGTGTCGCCACCGAAAAGGCTGCCGGCCGTGATCGAATAGGTCAACACAGGAACGCTATTGCCGTAGGCAATCGTCTGCGCGTTCGCCGTCACCGTCAGCGCAGCTGGCGAGACCGTCAGCGTGCCGGGGAGGTAGGTGATGGCGTAATTGCCAGACGTCAGGCCCGAGGCGGTGATCGAATAACTGCCGACATTCGTCGCTGCCTGCGACGTGCCACCATAGGCAAGTGTGCCTCCGAGGCTCGCCGCTGTATCGCCGCCCACGAAACCGCTGTAGGTCACACCGTTGCCACCCAAATAGGCAACGCCGTCATAGGTCTTGTTTGCATTGTTTGCCGTCACCGTCAGCGCCGCCCTTCCGATCACGAGCGTGCCGGGCGTGAAGGTCATATCATAACCGAATTGGCTCGAATAAAGTCCAGAGAGCGTCAGGCCGGCGCCGGAATAGGTGCCGGCATTGGCGCTGGAAGCCGTGTACGACGCGGTGCCGAATACAAGCGACGTGTCGTAGCCAGAAGGATTATAGACGACCGTACCGACGCTCGAGGAGCTTGCCGAACCGTCATAGGTCTTGGAACTGTTGCCGCCGGTTACGGTGAGGTTCGACATGAAGCTGCGCAGGAGCGGCATGGTAAAACCGTCATAAATGCGCCAGGCCGCGCCTGTGCCGCCCGCGTCGTCGATGTCCCAACCGGCACCTGTGAACGTCGAAAGACTTGACATCTGGACCATTGCCAGTCCCGTTATCCCGCTGGCGGATCCGACCCCGACCCCGAGGTCGGTGCCGGAGGTGGCGGTATTCCAGAAGCTCGCGGTGACAGTGCCGGCATTGTTGCCGATCAACCCGCCATAGGGGGCTGCCGAAGATGGCACCGTACCGGCGGCATAACTGTTCGCCACGGTTCCGCTATTGACGCCGACGAGGCCGCCGGACGTGGAGCCGCCGGAGATATTCCCTGTGGCATAGGTATTGATGATCGCCGCAGAATTGACGCCGACGAGGCCGCCGGCGGTTCCGGCGACGCCGGCACCGGCCGTGACCGCCCCGGTGGCGAAAGCATTGCTGATATTGCCGGTGGAATTATAGCCTACGAGACCTCCCGCGCGGCCATCGTCGCCCACGCTCACCGACCCGGTGGCGTAGGAGGCGCTTATCGTGCCGCTGTTGGTGCCGGCAACCCCGCCGGCGATGCTGTCGTCGGCACTGCCCACCGTGGCCGAGGATGCAACATTGGTGATGGTGCCGTCGTTGATGCCGGCGATGCCGCCAAGGGAACCCGCGGCAATAGAGCCCGTATTGCCCACACTGCCCGACGTCGCAACGTTGCTGATCGCGCCGGCACTTACGCCTGCGACGAGGCCGGCATTGAGACCTCGCACCGAACCTGCGACCGCCAGATCGCTAACAGCGCCACCGCTGCCAATGACCCCGAACAGGCCCGCATCGGTGGTCGGTCTGTTGACGACGAGGCCGCTGATGGTGTGCCCGTCGCCGTCGAGACTTCCGGTGAAGGATGTGGTGGCTTCGCCGATGGAGGCAAAGCCCGCGCCCGAATTCCAGCTGGAAGAGCCGGAGGCGTCGATATCCGCGACGAGAACGAAATCCTCTGTAAGCAGGCTCGCCGAGGCGAGGCCCTGCAGGCCGAAGACGTCGACGATCTGGTAAGGCGTCGCCGAGGTGCCGTCGCCGCCCGTGGCGCGCAGGAAGGTGGTGCCGGTGCCGAGGCGGAAGTCGGTGGCGTTGAAGGAGGCGAGTGTGCCGGCTACCTGTCTCCAGGTGCCGGCAGTGAGGGAGAAGAGGCCCACATCGATGGCGCTCGACGTGGTGGCGGTGCCGGCTGCGGAGATGACGAGCGTGCCGTTGGCGGCGCTGACGGCTCCGCCCAGCGTGATGTCGCTGCTGGCGACCGTGGTGAGCCTCAGGCTGGAGGCATCCGACCAGGAGATGGCGTCCGCGATGTCGAGGTCTCCCCCCGCCGACAGTTCGACCGTGCCGCTGACGCCGAAGCTGCCGCCGCTGTCGATCGACAACAGGCCTGCAGAACCGAGGTCAGCGTCGAGCGAGTAGTTGCCGGAGGCGTTGAGATAGACGCCGTAGCCGCCCGACGTGGTGAGCGACGCGAAGGAGGACGGGGAGAGAAAGCCGAGATCGGTGTCGGCATAGCTGCCGAACGTGGCGAGATAGTTGGCCTGAGTTGCCGTAAGCGCGGTCTGGCCCGTAATCAGGTGCGCCGCCGTGCCATAGATTGCGACGTTCTGCGCGCCGTTGGCGCCGGCGATATCGGAGAAGGCGCTCCCCTTGGTCGATCCATTGTCGAGATAGGTCAGGACGCCGGTCGAAGCGAGCGAGGAACCGGGGGCGAGCATGATGTAGTAATAGCCGTTGGCGCCAGTGACGGCGCTGCCCATGCCGCTGCCGGCGGATACGGCGGTCACATTCGCACCCGCCAGCGCCGTCGTGCCGGCATCGCTATAGGCGGTGCCCGAAACGGCGACCGGCGTCGCTGCGTATTGCCACTTGAAATACGGATATAGGTTCGCGCCAGTTCCCCATATGGACGAGGAGAAGCCGGCAGGCAGGCTGCCCTGGAGCTGGGCAGTGGTGCGGGCCGTAGCACTGCCGGGGCCGCCAGAGATGCCGACCGACTGTCCGCTGGTCTGGGTGTTCCAGTAGGCGTTGGTGATTGCCGAGGCGCTGTTGTTGTTGTAGCCGGCGAAGCCGCCAACCTGCGCGCCGCCGGTCACGTAGCCGGTCGAATAGGCATTGGTGATGGTGCCGTTGACATAATTCACCCCGACGAACCCGCCGATGTTGGAAGCCGATCCCAGACCGACCACGCGGCCGGTCGCATAGGAATCCGTGATCGTCCCCTCGTTATGCCCGACGAAGCCACCGATGGGACCGGAACTGCCCGTGACCGTGCCGGTGGCGTAGGACTGACTGATGGTGCCGCCGTCGAGGCTATAGCCGTTGGCACCGACCAAACCGCCGATATAACCGTTGCCCGCGCTGGTGCTCGTGCCGGTGACATTGCCCGTGGCGTAGGATCGCGTGATCGTGCCGCCGTTGAGGAGGTAGCCGACAAGGCCACCGACCTGATAGCCGGCACCCGTGACGTTGCCGCTTGCCGAGGAACCGCTCACAGCGCCGCCATTGACCGCTCCGATGAGGCCGCCGGAATTGGCCTCTCCGGTGCTTACTCCCGAAATGGTCGCACTCGCCGATGCCGCCGATACCGAGCCGCCGACCATGTAGCCGATAAGCGCGCCGACGTCGTCATTGCCGATGATGCTGCCGCCGGAGAGCGTCACGTTGCCGATCGTGGCGCCGTTCGTATAGCCGAACAGGCCGACATAGTTGGTTCCGGCGCGGTTGATCGTCAGGCCGCTGATGGTGTGGCCCTGGCCGTCGAAACTGCCGGTAAAGAGAAAACTGTTGTCGCCGATGGGCACGAAGCCGGAAGCACGCCACAGGCCGCTGTAGTAACCGCCGACTGCAGTGAATGCGTCCGTCAGGTCTATATCGGCACCCAGCGTGTAGCTTGCCGAAAGGTCAAGCGACATGAGTTGCAGCGCAGCCGGGGTTGTGACCACGGTTGAATATTCGTTGCGCAGTATCGGCCGTGTCTGGCCGGCGATCATCACCCAGGTATTGGTGAAATCGAAGCCGGCATAGGTCGCCTGCGTATAGGCCGAGGCGTTGGAGATGCCCGTGCCGGCGAAGCTCGTGCTCTGCCCGGTGGAATTCACGTCCCAATAGGCGTTCGATACCGTGACCGGGCCCGCCAGCGTTTCCCCGCCGATCAATCCGCCTGTATTGGACGGGCCCGTCACCCTGCCGCTGGCATAGACATTGGTGACAGTGCCGCCCTGATAGATACCGCCTGCAAGGCCGCCGGCATAGTCGCCGGTTGCGGTGACTGAACCCGTGGCGTAGGAATCGGAAATCGAGCCGGCACGCAGACGGCCGACCAGTCCGCCGACTTCGTCCCCGCCACTGACGGTCACGGCCGACGAGGACCCGGAGATAGACCCCTGGTCAAGCCAGCCGACCAGCCCGCCGATCTGGCCCGCCGCGCCCGTCACGCTGCCCGTCGCATGCACATTTATGAGCGAGCCCGCGAGCACGTTGCCGACAACGGCGCCGACCCTTCCGCTGCCGGAGACCGATGCGTTCGACAGGGTCAGGTCCCTGACGGTCCCCCACAAGGCGCCGATCAGTCCGGTGATTGTTTGCCCAGGACGGTTGATGGTCAATCCGTCCACCGTGTGCCCGAGACCGCTCAGCGTATTGGCAAAGGAGGCGATCGGGATGAAGCCGGCGCCGGCGTTCCAACTGGCGGTCGCAGAAGCATCGATGTCGTTGCCCAGCGCGTAGTTCGTGCCGTCGACCATAGCCTGCAGGCCGGCCACATCGTGGATCAGCGTATAGGCGTTTCCCCCGATGGAGAGGCTCGCCGCCGATCCCGACAGGGTGACGCGAGCACCGTTGTTCAGGCTGTAGCCGGTTCCGTAAGTGAGAACCAGGCCAGCATTGGCACCGGTCGCCGTGATATCCTTATTGATCAGCACGCTGCCGGCGGCGCTCAGCGTCAGAATGGTGTTGGCGCTCCAGGTAATCGGTGTGGCGACCGTGATGTTGCCCGCCTGCGACCCGCTGCTCCCCGTCGTGACGGTGACATTGGCCAGCGCGAGTGCGTTCGTCAGCGTCGTCACATTGAGGACGCTGTCGGCGGCGCTGGCGTCGAAGCCCGACATCCCGCTGCTCGCGGCGCTTGAAATCGTCAGATTGTAGGGATCGAGGAGCAGGTTGCCGAAGGCGCCGCTCTCGCTCCTGAGATCCGCCGCACCGTCATAGACCAGCACGGCCTTGCCCGATACTTCCGCGTCGCCACCCGAGGCGCTGCCTGCGCCGGTGGCGCTGATGGTGCCGGCAAATGTCGTCTTGTTATCCGACCACACAACGACATTGCCGCCCGCGCCCTGCGTGCCGTCCGCCCGGATGGCAGCGCCCTTGGCGATCGCCACCGTGTCGGCCGTTGCGACCGTCTCGGCCAGGTATTTCGTCGCAGCGTCCTTGCCGCCCTGGTAATCGCCTCCGATCAATACGGTGCCGCCGGTTGCGCCGGAGGCATCCACCGCTGCAGCGGAGCCCAGCTTAATCTTGTCGCCGGTGACGACGACGGTGCCGCCGGAGCCTGTCGTGCCGGTTGCCTCGACCGTGCCGTTGATCGTGACGCTGCCGCCGGAAATGCGGATGTCGCCGCCGCTGTCCGGCCGCGCCTGCGGAACCGGGACGCGCGTCGGCAGGCTCGCGATCGCCGTTTGCGGGCGGGTCGCCTTGAGCTTGCCGGTCACCTGGACCTTGCCGCCTTCCCCCGCCGTCAGGAAGATGCGCCCACCTTCGCTCGTCACGCCCGTCGCCTTGACGACACCGCCGGTATTGCCGGCAAGCGCATAGACATTGCCGCCATTGGCGCGCAATTCCGAATTGGCGGCGGCAATCGCGCCGGAATTCGTCGCTTGCGTATCCGATCCACCGACTACGACCGCGAAGAGGCCGTTCTCGTCGGCCTTATCCTTCGCCAAGATCTCGTAACCGGCCACCAAGCCTACCGTGCCGTTCTCAGCGCTTATGCTACCCTTGTTTTCCACCGCGCGCGCGATCAGCGCGACGTCGCCCGCCTTCGAGCTGATCGTGCCAAGATTAACGACAGAGGCTGTCGACCGGCCGGCAAAGGTCATCGGGCCTCGGTCTAGGAAATCTTCATTGGCGACATCGTGAGTGGAGGCAAAGAAACTGCCGCCAGTCGAGATCATGCCGCTTTCTCCGACAACGATGCCGGCTCCATTGACAAGATAAAGTGACCCGGTTGCGGTCAGCGACCCGTCGATGCGTGAGCCGAGATTGCCTGTGACCCTATTGAGCGTCGCACCCGAGCCGTTATCGAAATGCACCGCCGCACCGGATCCGATCGAGAAGCTACCCCATTCGATAATGCCGGTCGCGCTTGTCTGATTGATGAGCAAGCCCGAGGCTGTACCCTCTACAGAGCCGGATCCTCGAATGAAGCTACCGCCGGAAGGAATGACGTCCTGGGAGAACGCAACGGAAGGAACCGCCACTGTTGCCAAGAGCAGGGCCACATGGCGCTGCCATCTAGATTTATGCATTCGATCCCCCAGAGCGGAGCGCAGCGCCCGCTCAAATCAAAAATCACGTCAAAATAGATATGAGTCTTCCTGATAAGATAAAGAATCCACCACCCGAGGCAACGCCGACTTCCAAGCTGAGTGAATAATTTCTAGAGCGAATGCAACAATTTGACGGTGGCTGCCGACCCGCGCTTGTCCTTATTTCCCTCATTCGATCGTTTTTCCGTTCTGTCTTCGAGTGGATGTCTTGCTCAGAATTTAACGCCGAGTTTGGCGGTAAAACCATGGTCTCGAGCGCCATTTGCGATTTGTCCCTGATAGGCGATAGTGAGGTTGGCGCCGGGTGCGACGTCGACATCGATACCAGCCTCCACCACGGCTGCGTCCCTTGCGATCGGATTGCCTGCCACGGTGAAGGCATCCGAACCGGCGAAGGCATGGGTGACGGTCGGCGTGGTGTCGCCAAACGCACGCCGCCAGCCCAGCATGCCGGTGATGCCGATCTGCATTCGTCCGATCGCAACCTTGTTTTCGGCACGAAGCCCGAGCGTGGTAAAGGTCGTATCGGTTGTTAGGCTGGAGGAGGTGAGGGCGGCCGCACCGCCGGTTTCCCGATAGCCATCTGAGCCGACGCGAACATGGGCAAGATTGACGAATGGCTCCAAGCGGGCGACCTTCGTTTCCATGCCATAGGCGAATTCCCCGAAGGCCTGGAAGGTGGCGGCGTTGTAGTTGGCCCCAAGGCTGTCGGCAAATCCGGTAAAGCCAACAGACCGGTCGGTCTCGATGTCGTTCCAAGTATAGGCGAGGCCGGAGCGGAAGGCAAAATCGCCCGATCGCGAGCCGGCATAAAACCCGACATGATAGTTATCGCCCGAGGAAGACGAGGCGCGATCATTCGTGCTGGAGGACGACTGGCTGTAGCCGGCCAGAAAACCGACCCGCCAAGCATCGGTCAACATAGCGTCAGCTCCGCCGACGAAGCCGCCGATGGAGCGATCGAGATGAGCGGCATTGCCGTTCTCGTCGGTCGATCCCCATGAGCCGAAACCGCTTGCCCAGACGGCGATGCCGGCATCGGCGGAGGCAGGGACGGCGGCAAGTCCATCGGCGCCATAGGCAATGACTGGATCCGTGGAGGCAGCCACTCCCTGAAAGGCCGCCCGCAGGCGGTCGTTGGCGGCGCTGCGGATATGGCGCGAATCCTCAATCAGGCCTGTCGTGACCGAGGCGTGGATCTCACCCGAGATCTGGTCGAAGGCTGCGCGTGCGGTCGTCTCATCGAGCTGGACGATCGCGTCGTAAAGATCATTGCCGACGGTGAGGGTGTCTGCCCCTTGCGCTGCAGCGATCTGGTTGCGTGTCATGGCAGCCTGTGCAAAATCGATATCGTTCCGGCTCAGCATCAGCGTCACATTATTTGTGCTATAGCCGAGCTTCGGATCGAGGAAGGCGAACGCGGACGTGACCGCATCAAATGCGCCGCTTACCCCTTCGTCGGCGGTGATGATCGTATAGGTGGCGGTCGGATCATAAGCACCTGTCATGCCGATATGGACGACGCTGCCGCCGTTGAGCGTGGCCGATCCGGTCACTTTGATCAAGTCGGTGTCCTTGCCGCCGGGGGCAACTTCCACCTCGTAACGAGAGCCGACATCAAGGACCAGCTCGCCATCCACCGTCAGCGTTCCGATCGAGTTACCAGGCGCCAGGGTGGAACCGGGCGCAAGTGTCACCGTCGAGCCGTCGCCCGAGCCGATCGTACCTGAGCCTTGAAGGCGCCCGCCGTTTCCGATCAATGCCGAGCCGCCGAGTGCCTCGTTGACGATCAGGGTCGTGTCAGACACTTCGCTGAAGCCTGTAAAGGCTGCGTTGTCACCGGTGAGCGCGATTCGGCCCCCGCCAAGGAAGCTAACGGTTCCCGATCCCGAAATCGCTCCGTCATAGGTGCCGTCATAGATCTGGTCGAAGGTGAAACCGGTACCCTGCGCCAGATCGATGTCGCCTGCGAAGCGGTCTGTCGTCGAAACCATACCACCTTCGTCGATATCCCAGTCGAGCAGGGACACCCCAGTCAGTGTGAGCGTGCCAGCTCCACGCTTGATCATCGCGCCCCGGTCACCGCCGAGACCGGCGATGTCGCCGGCAAAGGCGGCATCGGCATCCTGCTCGAATACCACGGTGCCGGCATTGCCGATCGAACCGCGGATTGCATCTGCACTACCGGTCAGGGTTCCAGCACGCACAAGCGTATTGCCCTCATAAAGGTTATTTCCCGCCAGCTTCAATGTGCCGGTACCAGACTTCTCAATCCCTCCCGCTCCCGATATTGCACCGGACAAGGCAAGCTCGCGATCGCCGAAAACGTCGAAACGGCCGATGTCGTCGAGGGTGATCGTACGATTGGAGTTAAAGCCTGTCGCGGTCGCCAGCGTTCCTCCATCAAAGATCAATCCACCCGACGTAGCGCCCAGATTGGCATCCGATGACAGCCATAAGGTCCCGGAGGCAATCCGGGTGCCGCCCGTGTAGGTGTTCTTACCGCTGAGGACCAGGGACCCGGCGCCGGTCTTTACCAGGCGTGACACTCCGCCAAGGGACGCGGATATTCCTGCGGCCATTCCACTGTCCGTTGCACCACCGTCGCCAACCCTGATGATGCTTTCGCCATTTATGCCCAAAAGCGTGACCGTATCGCCTGCGATGCCATATCCGTCGCTTGCAAACTGCATTCCCGTGACGCCGACTGCTCCTGCTGAATTGTCGACAGTCACCGCTCCGGAAGGTCCCTGAAAGATCGCGAAGGTCGGATTGGGTTTGAACGATCCGTTGAACGCACCATCGCCGGAGGTCCAGTTGCGCCCGTCGGCCGACCAGACGCCGGAACCGCCATCTACCGCACCGTTATCGTGCAATGCAGCATTGGCACCATCCCAGAAGCCAAGCTCTGCCCCCGCGGTCGAGATCAGGTTGACCTGACCGCTAACCGCCGTCTGGATCCTCAGATCGTCAGCCACGATCCCTGCCGGTGTCGGGCCGATCCCAAGGCCATGGTCGGTCAAGCTTCCAGCATAGTCGAAAAGCCGGTAGACACCGGCCCCGAACCCGCCCTGATCGGCGACCGCAAGCGTGCCGTCGAGCGTCAAGTTGCCGCCAATGTCGAACAATGCCGAGGTTAGAGTGCCACCGAGGGCGACGTCAATTATCGAACCGTCATCCAAATCGAGATCGCCGCCGATCGACAGCGTCGTACCCTGTGCACCCAAAAGAATGCCGCCGTTAGAGAGCGAAAGATCACCGTCAATCGTGCCGGTTCCTGTAACCGTTCCCATGTCAGATGCTGTCACATCGCCGCCGAAACTGCCGTTCACCAGCAGTTGCCCGCCACGAACCGAGGCTGAACCGCCGAACCGATCGGCGACCGTCAAACGGCCCCCCGTGACTTCCGTCACTCCCGTAAAATGGGACCCATTGCCACCCAAGATGGTGTCGCCGCTCTCATGCAGGATCGTTCCGTGTCCACCAATATCCGCAGCGAACTTTACCGACGAACCATCGGCGAGGCCGCTATGATTGAATACCAGCGTGCCGGTTCCTGCTCCGAAGGCAAGTGATGCAACGTCTAGCGTGCCGGCCGCGACCGCGGCATTGCCCGCTGCTGCACCAATGTTCAACGTGCCGATTGAGCCTGCCTGAGCGCCAAGTGTGATTGCGCCCCCTGCGGAGACCTTGCCGTCCTGCTCAATCGTCAGCGTTCCATAGCCCAGATCGCCGATGGCGAGATCCGTGCGGTTGATCCACGTCGAGCCAGCACCCGTCACCGTAGCAGACCCGTTGCTTCCACTGTTCCAGCCCAAAATCCCGAGCGCGCTGGAAACGGTGCCACCTTGCGCTATCGTCAGTTTGCCGGTGCCGACCAGTCCCACGAAAATGCGTTCGCCGGTCCAGGTAGTTTCCATTCCCTGAACCACGACCTCGCCCGCGCCACCGGAGTGACGAGCGATAAAAGCGTCTTTGTTGATGACCGCGCCACCATGTGCGATCGTCAGGCTGCCTGTGCCCGAACCTCCGATAGTGAGGTCAGCGCTATTGGTCCAGGACGAGCCAATGCCGGTAACCGTGGCTGTTCCCGTCGCCCCGGTTTCTTTCCCGATAAAGCCGAGGGCGTTTAAAACTTGCCCTCCGTCCTCGACAGATAAAGTGCCCGCACCGTTATTGCCAATCGTGACATCGGCAGCATCGTTCCAGGATGAGCCGATGCCACTGATTGTGATCGCGCCACTTGAACCAGCGAAGTCGCCGATAAACCCGCCGTAGCTGGAGATCCTCCCGCCATTCGTTACGGCAAGTTCGCCGTTGCCAAATACGCCGACACTAAGATTGAGTGCACTCGACCATGAAGAACCGGCCCCTGAAACGACAGCAGTGCCGACCGCTCCTACCCCGTAGCCGACAAAACTGCCCCAGCCGGTAACGACCGAACCGCCGTCTTCAACGGAGAGCCGACCTGTACCGGAATTGCCAATATTGAGGTCGCCCAGATTGTCCCATTTGGAATGCGCTCCAGTCACGATGACCGTGCCATCGGTTCCAGTGCCGGTGCTGCTGCCGATCACCGCGTAGCCATTGGCGACTGAGCCGCCATCTGCGATCAAAAGCCAGCCGCTGCCACCGGCATCGCCGACAAAAAGACTGTGGGCGGCGGTCCATTGCGAACCGGTGCCGGTGACGGTAACGCGGCCTTCCGCTCCGGACCCGGTGCCGACATAACCGAATCCGCTGCGAACCTGGCCTGCGGCCTCAACAGATAGCGTGCCGGCGCCGCCATCGCCGACAGCGAGATCATCGACCATGGTCCAGGTGGAGCCTGTGCCAGTGACGGTCGCTATGCCAGTGGAGCCGGATTTGGAGCCGATATATCCGTATTTGTTGTTGACGGTGCCGCCGGCCTCGATATCCAGCGTGCCATATCCGAAATGGCCGACATAAAGGTCTTGGCTGTTCGACCAGGTTGATCCGGCTCCAACCACTGTCACCCTGCCTATAGAGTGCGGGCTGAAGCCGACATAACCACTCGTGTTGTCGACAACACCGCCGTCCTCGATCGACAACGTACCATTTCCAGACTGGCCGATGGTCAGCGAGCCGGTATTGTGCCAGGTCGAGCCGTTGCCGGTCACGATCGTGGTACCGGTGGAGCCCGAATTGGCGCCGATATAACCGTATGTGGTGTTGACCGTACCGCCGCCTTCGATGTTCAAGGTGCCGGAGCCGAAATAACCGATGGAAACATACCCGTTATTCGTCCAGGTCGATCCGTGACCGATGACGGTTGCCGTGCCACTGGACCCTGCCTGATTGCCGACAGAGGCCGAGGTGTTGTTGACAACGCCGCCACCTTCCAGAACCAAGGAGCCGACGCCGACGTCACCGACATGCAGCTCGCCACCGACGTTCCAAACGGGTGACGTCGCTGGAGAGGGATTGACCTCTCCGGACGTCGTCACGCTTTGAGCCGATGCGGGAGCGTTGGCCACCAACCCGGCAAGACAATTCACGAGCGCCGTGGAAGCCAGAAGCGTCCAGGTGCGCCCAGACACGGTCCTTCTTCTCGAAGCTTGCTTGATCATCAAAACTTGATGCCAAGGCCGACCTTTACCGCATGCTGGTCAACATCGACGCTGACCCCTTGCAGTTCCTTTTTTCCAAAGTCGTTGTAACGATATTCGATGCGGCCGAAGATGTTGCCGGTGAAGGCGTAATCCAGACCCGCACCGACCGTGTAGCCGTTGAAGGTTTCTTCGTCCTTGCCCAATCCCGGCACGTCGACGTAACCTTGGGTGGCGGCCCATCCCGCTGTGGCGTAGATGAGAGCGCGATCGAACGCATATCCCACGCGGCCACGCACCGAACCTGCCCAATCGGTGCCGAAATCCGCCCCGAAAATCTCTTGTTCGTTCCAGTTGTATTCGACGTCGCCCTCGATGCCGACCACGAGATCATTGTCGAACTGGTAATTGTAGCCTGCAAAGGCTCCAAACAGACCGCCATTGGCGTCTTCGGAGCTGGAAATGCCGAGGCCGGAGAATTTCCCATTGGCCCAGCCGCCACCGCCCTGGATACCAAGATAGGCGCCCGACCAGGTGTAAGCCGGCGCCTCAAAAGCGACGGAGGGTGCGGGATGTTCGGCAACGACATCAGCAGCCTGTACCGTTGACGCACCGAGCGCAAGGAAAGTGGAAAGAACAAATATTCTCATGGGTGTCGTACTCCGATTGCCGGGAAGCTGGTTGGCTGGAAGAGGTTGTGGATCTGATCGTCGCCTGATGCCGGACGACGAATTTGCGGGACGACGGCTACGCGTCATCGTGGGGCGGGCAACAAGCCATGCGCAGGTTGTGCGATTATCGGCTAAGGCCACCAGGAGTATTGAGCCCGACAGGTCTGTTTGGAAAGACGCGACCTGGCGTCCGGTCAACGAAAGGCGCTCTGGCAATGCCTCGGGTAAGTCTTTCGGCCACACTTCGATTTTCCCCCGGCCCGCCAATCATTGAAAACCATCGCGCTGGCACGCCGTCGTTCTGCGTGGGGGCAGGCGAGGACGCGCCGAGTGCTAGGCGGAGCGAGGCTAAAAAATCAAAATTCTGAAACGAATATAAGAAGCTGCAAGCGCAGTGGGGTAAATCTATCCCAGCGCGCAAACGAGAGCCGATAACATACTCAAAGCGCGCAAGGCGGCGTCACCCATCAAGCACACAGGATCCGTTACCTCCCCATAAGGCGGCGCGAGCGAACCAGCTTTGTGATTCGTTTGTGCCGGATATCCAGTTCCTCTGTGCGACAGCCCGGATCTCGCGTGGCGTGAGTCCATGAAGACGCTGGAAGGCGCGTGTGAAGTTATGGGCGTAGACGAAGCCGTGTTCGAGGCCGATCGCAGCTATCGACTTGTGAGCTTGAGCCGGATCGCGAAGAGCCGAACGCGCCAGCGTCAATCGTCGCCTTTGAAGGTAGGAGGCGACGCCGCCATCGCCGGAAAAGAGGTAGGTGAGCTTGCGTAACGAAATGCCAAAAGCCGCGGCAATGCGGACCGGCGAAAGATCCGTATCAAGTGCGTTTGCATCGATGTAGCGTCGAATTTCACCAAGCTGCACTGCGGCTACGCCTTGCGATGTATCCTCTCTCGCACCGCCGTTGAGGGTGGCGGCAACAAGTTCGGCGGTCGGTAGGGCTAGCGCTGCGGCTTGCTTTTCATCGAGTAGCGGAAGGACCTGCCAAAGAGCGTCGAGGTGATTGCGAAGAAGTCCCACAATTGGCTCATGAGCCGCCAGAACCCTCATATTGTGCTCGTCGGGGCTCATCAACAATGGTGCGAGCAGTGACCGGGGAACGAAGAGGGTCAGATTGGAAAAATCGCTCGCAGATCCCGCGTGGGCTTGCGCGGTATCGTGAATGATCAGGTCTCCCGGTGCGGCGTGTGCTTCCTGCCGTCCGTCTTGGCGGCTCCAATGACCCTTGAGAAAAAACTGTATCTCGAAATGGTCGTAGCCATCCGCGGCAACGCGATAGCTGGAACGGTTCAGCTTTTGGGCGACGCTGATGCAATGGGTCAGCAGCAATTCTCCAAAGCGGAATGTGCAGTGGGTGGTGTGAAATGCTTCCGGTTGGGATATGGTGACGTCATAAAGCGAGCCAGCGGATTGCTGCCAGAATTCAAGAGCCGATTTTAAGGGCATCCCACGCGTGTTCGTCTTGAATAGAAGTGTCGGCCGGTCGCCATTCATCGCCTCATTGTCAGACTTTTCAATCATGCAGCCTCATTTTCAATTGGCAGGGAGATGGGGACCCTGTGATGGCTAAACGGCGACGAGAAAGAATCTTCGCGGTGATACTGCTTCTCTCACAGGCCATCGTCAAAGCTGCCATGCAAGTGACTTCCTATTCCCTCATCTCGCATAAAATAGCGAATGCTTCATAGGGCTTAAGGTCGACATTTTCTCCAAGCGTATCGACCGGCTCATAGTTCCAGATCAGGCATGTTCCCGGATTTGCGAGTTCGCGTGGAAGCGTCAGCTGAACCTTGTGAGGTGCAAAATTGGCGATCACCACCAGTCGGTCCCTGTCGAGCGCGCGGGAATAGACGAATGCATCCGGATGCTGGTCGAGCCAGGACTGATAGAGCCCATAGACGATGACGGGATGCGTCTTCCTGAGTGCGATGAGCTTGCGGTAATGGTTCCAGATCGACCGCTCGTCGGTCATCGCCGCTTCCGCGTTGACGGTCGCATAATTGGGATTAACTTCGATCCAAGGCACTCCTTTCGTGAAGCCTCCATGCGCAGCGGCGTTCCATTGCATCGGTGTGCGAGCATTGTCGCGTGCGCTCTGGTTGGCACCTTTGATGAAATCCTCCGGCGACAGCCCGGCCTCGACATGCAGCCGGTGCATGTTGAGCGTCTCGATGTCGCGATACTGATCGATTGTGGTGAATGGCACGTTGGTCATGCCGATCTCTTCGCCCTGGTAGATAAACGGGGTCCCCTTCATCAGGTGCAGCACGGTCGCCAGCATCTTGGCCGACTGCGAGTGATAACCGGCTGCATCCCCATACTGCGAGACCGCGCGCGGCAGGTCGTGATTGCCCCAGAAGAGCGAGTTCCATCCGTCCTCGGACAGAGCATATTGCCATTTGCTGAGCACAGACTTCAGCTTCACCAGGTCGAAGGCTTTCGGGCGCCACTTACCGTAGATCTCGTCCCATTGCTGGGTGACGTGTTCGAACTGGAAGACCATCGAGAGCTCGCTGCGGTCGCGGCCAGAATAAAGGAGCGCAGATCCCGGCGTGGCGCTCCAGCATTCGCCGACGGTGAGGATGTCGTGGCGTCCGAACGTCCTGCGGTTCATCTCCTGCAGGTATTCATGCAGGCGCGGCCCATCCTTCACCAGCCCCTGGTCGACCTGTTTGCCAATATAATCGATGACATCCATGCGGAAGCCGGCAATGCCGCGCTCAAGCCACCAGTTCATCATTTTGTAGATTTCCCGGCGGACCGCAGGGTTCTCCCAGTTGAGGTCCGGCTGGCGGCGCGAAAACAGGTGCAAATAATATTCGCCGCTCAATGGATCGAGCGTCCATGCTGGCCCACCGAAGGAAGACATAAGATCGTTGGGCGGTCCGCCGTCCGGCCCGGGTCTGCGCCAGATATAGAAATCACGAAACGGATTGCCCGGTCCCTTGCGGGATTCCAAAAACCAAGGGTGTTCGTCGGATGTGTGGTTGACGACGAGATCGAGCATGATACCGATGCCGCGCCTGCGCGCCTCGACAACCAGATGATCGAAATCGGCGAGTGTGCCGAATTCCGGGGCGATGTCCTGGTAATCAGAAATATCGTAGCCGTTGTCATCCATGGGCGACCTGTAGATTGGGGACAGCCAAATCAGGTCAATGCCAAGCGATTTGAGGTAGCCCAGCTTGGAGGTGATACCGGCAATGTCGCCGATGCCGTCACCATTTGAGTCGCAGAAACTGCGCGGATAGATCTGGTAGACCGTCGATACATGCCACCACTTGCGTCCGGCCGGTAAGGCTTCCTGCTCGCTGGCTCGATTCATGGGGTGATCGTGGAACGGATCCATCGGAGGCCTTTCGCAATCGTCTCGTTGAGCCGAACGTCAAGGACGAGTGCTGGTTCCGTCGTTTGGGTGTCTCCCCGAGACCTGCGCACGGAGACGGGCTCGCTTCGCCCGGAACTGACGATAACCAAATCTATCCAAGATAAGCCATCTTGCCGTCTTTGGGGCGGGCATGGTTCCGGGTGCCGAATATCTCCTTGGGCGCCGTCGCACCGGCAAGAAAATCGAGTTCCATGCGGCGGCGCCGGCGGGTTCGTTGCAGGCCATGTGCAATCAGGAAAGCCCAGGGGGAACTTGCCTCGTTTGGAGCCGTTTATGCCCTTTTAACAGGGCAATGACAGGAGATTGCAGGCGTGCCGAACCGGAGCAGCACCTGGTACGAAGAAGCAGTGATCTACTGCATCGATGTCGAGAAGTTCGCAGACGGAAATGGCGACGGTGTCGGTGACTTCGTCGGGCTCACCGAAAAGCTGGCCTATCTTTCCGAATTGGGTATCACCTGTATTTGGCTTTTGCCCTTCTATCGCAGTCCCGACCGCGACAACGGGTATGATGTCAGCGATTTTTATTCCATCAATCCCAAAGTCGGCACGCTCGACGATTTCTTGACATTTCTGCACGGAGCCGGAGAGCACGGCATTCGTGTGATCATCGATCTGGTCGTTAACCACACTTCCGACCAACATCCTTGGTTTCAGGCCGCGCGGCGTGACGACAAGGCGCGTTATCGCGATTATTATGTCTGGAGCGCTGATCCTCCACCGGTCGCTGCCGGCGCCAAATCGATCTTTCCCGGTGAGGTGGACAGTCTGTGGACTTACGATGAGGTCGCGCGAGCTTATTATTTCCATAATTTTTACGAGTTCCAACCGGAGCTGAATGCCGCCAATCCCCAGGTGCGTGAGGAAATCCTCCGGATCGTGGACTATTGGATTGCCTTCGGGGTCAGTGGGTTTCGGTTGGATGCAGCTCCGCTCATCATCGCGGACAAAGGGCTCGAACATGCCAATCCCCGCGATCCGCACGGTATTCTCAGGCAAATCGGTGGCTATCTGCAAAGCCGCCGGCCAGGCGGCGTACTGCTCGGAGAAGTAAACCTTCCGCCAGAGGCGTCGGACGCATTTTTCGGAGAAGGAGACCAAATCCAGCTTCTGCTCAACTTCATGCTGGCCTGCTATATGTTCGCCGGCTTTGCCAAGCAGGACGCCGCCGCAATCAACCAGGGCCTGAGCCTTCTTCCGGAACCTCCCTTGAACTGTGGTTGGGTCAATTTCCTCCGCAATCTGGACGAGCTCGATTTTTCCCGCGTGCCGCCCGATCTGAAGCAGGCGGTTTTCGACGTCTTCGCGCCGAAAAAGGAAATGCAGGTATTCGAGCGCGGCGTCCGGCGGCGTGTCGCGCCGATGCTGAATGGTGATCAGCGCCGGATCGAGCTGGCATTCAGCATCGTCTTTTCGCTGAAGGGGCCGCCCCTCATCGTTTACGGAGACGAGATCGGTATCGGTGAAGATCTTTCCCAAGCCGGACGGAACTCTGTGCGGGTGCCGATGCAGTGGTCAGGCGAGAGGAATGGTGGCTTCTCAACCGCGAATGTCGGAAAGCTGTGTCAGCCGGTCGTCACCGAAGGGCCGTTCTCATACAAGAACGTGAATGTCGCAGACCAGAACAACGACGCCGGTTCGTTGTTGAACAGGATGAAGCGATTTATCAGCCTTCGCCGAAATCAGCCGATTTTCACGAAGGGCCGGCCGGTGAGGCTGAGTGCGGACGATCCAGCTGTTCTTGTCCACGGGTTCGAAGACGCGGGTGACCTGCTGTTGCTCGTCCACAACCTGGCGAGCCGACCGATCAAAGCCGAGATCAATTTTGGCGGCATGCAGCCCAGATACTTTCGTGATCTGATGGGCGACCTGGAATTCGATGTCGCGAAGAATTCACGACTGGAACTCGAACCTTACGCCTATCGCTGGCTCATTTCCGAAGGCAATGGACAATGACGCTCATCGGCTACCATGCCTCTCATGAACAGTTTCCGCCGAGCGAACTGATCGGCTACGTCCGGACCGCGGAAGCCGCGGGCTTTGGAGCGGTGATGTCTTCGGATCATCTGACCCCCTGGAGCGAGAGACAGGGCCAATCGGGCTTTGCCTGGGCGTGGCTGGGGGCGGCAATGCAGGCAACACAATCCATTCCGTTCGGCATCATCACCGTTCCGTCCGGGTGGCGTTATCATCCCGCAATCACGGCGCAGGCTGCGGCGACGGTCGCCGAGATGTTTCCGAGGCGTTTTCCATGGATGGCAGTCGGCAGCGGTCAGGCCATGAACGAGCACGTGACGGGACAACGCTGGCCGTCGAAGCGGGAGCGGAACGCAAGGCTGCAGGCGGCGATCGGGATCATCCGTGAACTGTGGTCGGGAGAACTCGTCAGCCGCGAAGGACCGATCAGGGTAGACGAGGCGCGCATTCATACTCTTGCCGAAGAAATGCCCCGCATCGTTGCCGGTGCATTGTCGCCCGAGACGGCGGAATGGGCGGGAAGCTGGGCGGATGCGCTGATCACCATCAATCAGCCGCGGGAAAACCTTCGCGATATCGTCGAGGCATTTCGGCGTGGCGGCGGCGAAGGCAAGCCGCTCTACTTGCAGGTGCATATCTCTTATGCCGCCTCCGACGATGAAGCGCGAGCCAATGCCTTCGACCAGTGGCGCAGCAACGCCGTTACCGCTGCGGTCGCCGAGACGCTCCGGCTGCCCGAAGAGTTCGATCAGGCATGTGCCAAAATACGGCCGGAAGATCTGGATGAGCATGTGCGCGTCTCGGCTGATCCGCATCGGCATGTCGAGTGGTTGAGAATGGACGCCGCGATGGGATTTCAGGAAATCTACGTCCACAATGTCGGCCGAAATCAACATGAATTCATCGATGTCTTTGGGCAGGAGGTTTTGCCCCGGCTTAAAGATAGCGGTCCTGAAACCTAAAATCATTGCTGTCCAGGAACTCTTCCCCCTCTCCGCAGTTCGGACAGCCTGCTCGATCGGCAATGGAGGAGAGGGATATGTGGAAATTTCGAAGATCCGGCGCATTCTTCGGGGCATCGTTTACCGGGATAAGCGTCCTGGCGGTCGCAGCCGTTTCCGATCCACTGCCGCCTGATGCTACATACCGGCCATTGCCGACCATGCCATTTTCGGAAGTCCGCAAAATTGACGAGGCGCAGAAGCCGGACGTAATGCGGCGGCAACGCGATCTTCTCGATCGCCGCTACGATCTATCGGACCGGCCGATGCCGGAGGTCATGATGTCTGGCGGGATGAAGCCCGTGCAGGATGGGGTTCGCGTCAAGCTTCCGGCGGATACAAGCTGGGATCAATTAGCGGAGATGACACCGGCCGAGATCAGGGAAAAAAACCTTTTACCGGAAGGATTTTTGCCCCTGCCGCATGTGAAACAGGCGACGGGCGGACAAGTCTTTCCCAACCGTCAGATCGATGAAATCCACGTGCAGGAAATGCGGGATCTTCGCCGGTTCGACGTCGACTTCGATCTTCCCGACAATCTGACGCCGGAGTTTCCTCCGCCCATTTTTTTGACAACGCATCCCGAACTCGGTGACGTGTCGCGAGGACAATTGCTGACGATCAAGAACTTCTACGAGATCATGAACGGCATCATCACGCCGGTGCAGATGGAAGGATTGCGGTTGCTTTTGACCCCTTTTCCGCAGGAGGAGTTCAATCAGACCGAAGATCGCAAGGTTGCAGACCAGAGCACGGGTGTTTCCTGTCTCGATTGCCATTCGAATTTCCATACCAACGCAGCTTTCCACCTGACGCCGGATGTCCGCCCCCAAGCGGATCGTTTCCGGCTCGATACGACAAGTTTGAGGGGATTGTTCAACCAACAGATCCACGGTTCCAAGCGATCACTGCGGTCGGTCGAAGATTTTACCGAATTCGAGCAGAGAACCGCCTATTTCAACGGCGACCATGTCAGTGCGACGCGCAAGGGCGTCAATCTGCCCGATCGGCCGAACCAGGTCGCGATGATGGCGCAGATGCAAAACATCATCGATTTCCCGCCCGCACCGAAGCTCGATCCGTTCGGCCGACTGGATCCGGCTCTTGCCACTGCGCAAGAGTTGTCCGGGGAGCAGATATTCATGGGCAAGGGGCGTTGTGCCGACTGTCACGTGCCGCAGACGGAGTTCATGGACAACAACATGCACGACCTGAAGCTCGAACGCTTCTACAAGATCGGTCAGGTTTTCAACGATTTCGTCACGCTACCCGACGGCCCCATCAAAACCTTCACGCTGCGGGGCATCAAGGATTCACCACCCTATATGCATGACGGACGCCTCATGACGCTTGCCGACACAGTCGAGTTTTTCAATCTGGTCCTGGGAGTCAAGCTGACCGAGCAGGAAAAGAAGGATCTGGTCGCATATCTGCTTACGCTGTGAGGGATAAAGGAGGAGAGCGCCATGTATCGCCATCGTATCATTTTGTTGGGAGGATTGATGTTGCTGAGCGGCAGCGCTGTTGCCCAGATTGGAAACCCAGCCGGAATGGGCGTCGACACGAAGATGTCGAAGCCCGGTGTGCCGGCGCCGCATCAAACCAACAATCAGGACCGGCTGTTTGCGCAACTTATCACCGCAGGCGGACTTGCAGAGGTGGAGTTGGGCAATTTGGCCAGCGGTAAGGCCAAGGCCGATGCCGTCAAGCAGTTTGCCGAGATGATGGTCCGCGATCACAAGGATGCCAATAGCAAATTGAAGGACCTCGCCGATGCCACCAAGATCCCGCTTCCGACCGGGCTTGATCCGGATCACCAGGTCGTGCGCGACCACCTGGATAAACTGAACGATGAGGCCTTCGACGTGGCCTATATCAAGGCGCAGATCGTTGATCATCAAAAGACGGCGCAATTGCTGGCATGGGAGATCTCATTGGGCGAGGATGGGGAAATGCAGCGGCTGGCGGCCTCAATGTTGCCCACCGTGCTCGATCATCTCCGGCGTGCCCAGGAAATAAACAGTATACTGACCGGGGCTGCGGTTCGTATTCCGCCGGTCGTGGCGATGAAGGAGCAGAAGCCATAGCCGCAGGAGTGGTCATTTCACTTGCGTCATTCCACGTCGGGAAAGCACGTGGCCGACGGCTCTATGGCGCGTCGTCACATTCGGTTCCCGAACCACGTCGCGTGCGCGACGCAGACGCGTTGGTAGCTTTTAATGTTCCCGCCAGATTCACAGCCCGGCTTGCCGCATGCTTTTGCCTGGGAGAGCCGCTGGGAGTTTCGAAGGCTTTCCGAACGGTGTCGGTGGGGCTTGCAGGACATGATTTCGGCCAGGCTCGCCAAGCGACCTCGTCAATTGTTTTTGAGATCGCGTGAATGAGGCAACCGCTTCTCAGTAGCCCGCCTTCGGCGCTGATAGCGACATCGTCTATGCGTTCGACAGTTGTAGGTTCGCCACGACCTCTGCAACCCGCTAGATCTTTCGGTGACGAGCGCTGCCCCTTCAGGAAAGAAGGTGAGACCCCAGGGCATGTCGAGGTTGGATGCAATCTCGGTCTGACCATAATTTCTTCGCCGGGACACGCTTCCGTCACCTGTGCCATTGGTGACGGAAGCTAGCTGTTATCGACTCAGGGTGGGAATCACTGGGCCGACTAGGCGATGCCTCCGTTCGCGTAGATGGCCTGGCCGTTCACCCAGCGGGCGTTGCCGCTGCACAGAAGCGAAATGACTTGGGCGATGTCTTCCGGTTCTCCCAGCCGCCCATGCGGCGTGCGCTGTACGAAACCTGCAATCTGCTGCTCCGTCTTTCCGTCGGTGAACAAGGTCGTATTGACGACGCCAGGCGCGATCGCATTGACGGATATGTTTCGCCCGGCCAGTTCCTTCGCCAAAACGGTAGCGTAAAGCTCTTGGGCCATTTTCGAGGCTGCGTAGGGTCCGTAGGTTTCTGTACGGAACTTGGCGATGGTGGAAGAAAGAGCAAATATCCGGCCGCCGTCGCGAACACGCCGAGCTGCTTCACGCAACGTGTGGAAGCTTCCGCGTATGTTGACGTCGATCATGTGATTGACGTCCTCGTCCGTCATCTCGGCGAAAGGCGCAAGATGCATCACGCCGGCATTGGCCACGACGACGTCGACGCCGCCGAATGCCTCTTCTGCCGCATCGAACAGCGCTCGCACCGCTGCCGGATCCCGCACGTCCGCCTGTCGCCAGATGGCTTGGCTTCCGTCTGCCTCGATATCTGCGGCCACCCGGGCTGCGAGATCAGTGTTCACGACGCAGTTGACGACCACTCGATAGCCGTCACGGCCAAGCTGCCGCGCGGTTGCTGCACCGATTCCTCTTGACGAGCCCGTTACCAGTGCAACTCCTGGATTGCCGGCAGTCCCCGACGCCGCTCCGGCAGTGGTGGCCGGGGATTGTGCCCGAGCTATGCCTGCTATGGTGGCCGTTGTGGCAAGAACACCGGCTCCGGCCAGCATCTTGCGCCGCGACACTGCAGGGATGACCGGTTCGTTCTGACGATCTGTCATTTTCATCTCCTTTTCGTGGTTGTGTCGACGTTGCGTCGACCGGTAGCGAGGTTCATGGCTCAATCGAGGTCGAAGCCCACGCTTTTCCTGCCTGACCCGCACGGCGGCGGACGTACCGATGAGAGGGCGCCCTCTTTGTTGGGAGATTTTTTACATCGAGGCGGGCTGGGAGACTTGCCGCGGTCTGCGCAAAACTTGCCTAATCCTGCAAGGTTGCTGAAATGCTCGCGCTGACGTGCTAGGTTCACGACAAAAACGGGAGCAAGCGATATGGATGCACTCAAGCAGGCTGTTCGCACGTATGCGCGACATCACGCGAACCGGGAGGGCTTGGCCATAACCCCGGTGCCAGGGCTGCGCATGATGTGCGTTGAAGAGTCTACTGGCGACTTGCACTCCGTCTATCGGCCACTCGTCTGCTTCGTGCTGCAAGGCGCAAAGCGCATGCTTGTGGGGACTGAGGAACGGATAGTCTCTCGTGGACAGTCGGTCATCGTGGCTGCCGACATGCCCGTGGTTGGCCGGATCATCGAGGCGACCCCTGAGGCGCCCTATCTTGCGATTGCCGTGGAACTGGAGATTGCGCTCCTGCGCGAGGTTGCGGCCCAGATCGGCACGGATGCCTCGAAACGTTCATCGGGAACGCAGAAGTTGTTCACGGGCGATACCGAAGCAGCGATGCTGGATTGTGGGTTGAGACTGATGCATCTTCTGGACCATCCGGATGCGACGCCCATCGTGCGGCCCGGCATCATGCGGGAACTGCATTACTGGCTCCTGTCGGGTCCGCATGGTCCCGCACTGCGCACACTTGCAGACCCCGATAGCTATGCCGGTCGCCTGGCTGAAGCTATCGCGATCCTCAGGTCGGAATATCGCGCACGTATTGCTGTCGAGCGCCTGGCAGCCGCAGCGGCTATGAGCCTGACTGCGTTTCACAAGCACTTCAAGATGATGACGTCGCTGACGCCGGGGCAGTACCAGAAGCGACTGCGTCTCATCGAAGCACGGCGCCTCATGCGCGATGAAGGCTTTTCGGCAAGCAACGCGGCGTTCGAGGTGGGATATGAGAGCGTTTCCCAGTTCACCCGCGAATATGGTCGCCTTTTCAAGGTGCCGCCAAAGCAGGACACTTTGCGGGTGCGCCGCAACCCGGCTGCCGAACGTAGACCGGAGGTGCGGGCGGGTGGGCTTACGTAGTCAGCTCGACTTACTCACGCACGCCGTACGGGGTAGCATTGCCATTGTGCCGAAGAGCCCGCTGAACTTTGCACCGGACCTCCAGACAGCTGCTGAGCGTAGGCCATCGCGAACCGTTGCGGTTTGTCCGCACGGACAGATACTCAGGAAGGCGACGGCCTGTTTATCAAAAGCGCAAACGCAGTCGCGAGTGGATGGGCCGATGCGTGCAATCGCGGCAGAGGCCGGCGTGGCGTCGATACCCTTCATCGGCACTTCTTGCGGTGCTCCGACATCATCCAGTGCGAGCAAGCATCTGCGGAGCTAGGCGTTCAGGGCCGCTAGGACCCGGTCGGGCAGGAACGGGTAGTGCCGGAGCCTCGCCCCGCCCGTGAGCCGCGCGACTGCGTTGGCGATTGCCGGCCCCACCGGCGGCAGGCCTACCTGGCCCATGCCTCCAACCGGGCTTCCACTTGTTGGAACCACCGACACCTCGATTTCGGGCGCCTCGGACATACGGATCACTCTATAGGTGTCGAAGTTTCCTTCCTGCACCTCGCCATCGACGATGTTGACCTGCTCGAACAGTGCATGGCCAGTTCCGTTCGTGATCCCGACGATCAACATGCCCTCAATGTGGCGCGGCTGGATCGCGACCCCCGGGTCCACAGCGCACCAAACCTTATGTACCCTGATCACCCCGGTTTCACGATTGAGCGACACTTCCGCAATCTGCGCACAATGAGAGCCAAAGGCATCGGAATAGGCGAGGCCGAGTGCTCGGCCATCGCGCTCCCGATCCCATTCGGCCATCCGGGCGACGGTCTCTATAACGTTGCGCGCCCGTGGCTGGTCCCGCAGCAGCTCCAGCCTGAGTTGCAGGGGATCGGTTCCCCTGGCGGCCGCGATTTCGTCGATAACGCATTCGATACCGAACCGGGTGTAGCCAACCCCGACCGCGAACCAGAAGCCGATGTCCAAGCCGTTATCTTGTCGAATGTACTCGATCCGATGAGCGGGAACGGCGTAGTTGAAATGCGCCCCCTCGGTCACGACGTCGTCGTGACCGCCCGCGTTTGCGAACAATTCGGCGTTGGTTCGAGCGAAGATGGAATCGGCCACAATACGATGCCGCCAGCCGGCGATGTTGCCATCGGCGTCCAGCCCGACCTGAATGTGCTGCGCTTCGAGTGGCCGGAATTTATCATGCCGGATATCGTCCTCGCGGCTCCAGATGACCTTGACCGGGCGTCCCTCCGCCTCCTTGGCCAGCGACGCGGCATCGACAATGAAGTCCGCCTCGGCCTTGCGGCCGAAGCCGCCACCGAGCAGGGTCACATTGACCTTGACCTTGTCAGGTGTGGTGCCGATGACCTCCGCGGCAAACCCCTGTGTACCCGTCGGCCCCTGCGTCGGCGCCCAGATCTCCACGGTGTCCCCGGTCACCAGCGCCGTGGCATTCATCGGCTCCATGGTGGCATGGCAGACGAGATCGCTCATGTAGTCGACTTCGATGACAGTCGCCGCATTCGCGATCAGGGCATCTGCGTCACCTTCGGAGAAGGCCTCCACGCCCGTTTGCGAGAGGTCGCCCGCCACGCTGCGATAGTGTTCCAGCAGGCGGGTGCTTGCGTAGTTGCGAACCCGCGACGTCGTGCTCCACGTCACATTGAGAAGGTCCTTTGCCCGCAGCGTCGCCTCGACCGTATCGCCGATGATTCCGACCCCGTAGGAAAGCGGTACAATATGCGTCACGCCCGGCACGGTCCTGGCCGCGGTGTCGTCAATGGCCTCCGGTCGTTCACCCTGGACGGGTGCCCGCAGCACCGCGCCATACAGCATGCCGGGAAGCTGCACATCGATGCCATAGATCGCGGTGCCGTCGACCTTCGCCGGCACGTCGACACGGGGGATGTCACGCCTGCCGATATAGCGCCATTGATCGGCGGGTTTCAGGTCGGCCCCTGTGGCCTGCGGCAAAGGATCGGGAAGTGGACCGGCCGCCGCGATCTCGCCATAGCCGAGCGACCGACCGGATCGTGCATGTACTACGCGGCCTGGTTCCGTCTTGAGCTCGATCGCCGGCACGTTTAGCATTCCGGCTGCACTTGCCAGGATGACCTTTCTGGTCTGCGCGCCGATCAGCCGTAGCAGGTCGTAATAACCACGCGTGGATTCGCTGCCGCCCGTGAGCTGGATACCATAAAAGCCCGGATTGCCGTAGGTTTCCGCGTTGGACGGAGCCTGGACAATGCGGACCCTGTCCCAATCGGCATCCATTTCTTCCGCGATGAGAAGCGGCAGCGTTGTCATGATGCCCTGGCCCATCTCGGAGGCTGGCGACATGATACTGACTATGCCATCGGCCGCGATGGTCACCCAGGCGTTCGGGCGGTAGTCGCCCTCAACGGCTGGCGCCACGGCGGCACCCGATGCATTCCCGGGCAGACCGGCGAATGCAACCGCGACACCGAAGCCGCCCGCCGTGATCAGGAAACTGCGCCGCGAGATCGCGCGGCTGTGAAGCTTGAATGATTGGGTCATGTGTCAGCCCTCCCGTGCAGCGCGCTGAATGGCGCTGATGATCCGCACATAGGTCCCGCAGCGGCAGATGTTGCCATCCATATATTCGATGATCCGCTCACGTGTGGGGTTCGGCTCTGTCTCAAGAAGCGCCGCCGCCTGCATGATCTGTCCGGACTGGCAATAGCCGCATTGCGGCACCTGCTCGGCGATCCAGGCCTTCTGAAGCGGATGGCTGGCATCCGGCGAGAGGCCTTCGATCGTCGTGACCGCCTTGCCGGCGACATCCTCAAGGAAAGTCTGACAGGAACGTGTCGGCTCGCCATCGACGTGGACGGTGCAGGCCCCGCATTGTGCAATCCCGCAACCGAACTTCGTGCCGGTGAGCTTTAGATGTTCCCGGATTACCCAAAGAAGCGGTGTATCAGGTTCGGCTGTGACATCGACCGCGCGCCCGTTGATGGTGAAGGCTGTCATGATTGCTCCAATGAACTTTAATCGGCCGATTGGCCTTCCAGATACTGAATGATCGCCGCTCGCTGGGTTGCATTGGGGATCGCGACAGTCATCCGTGTGCCGCGAACCATGCGGCCCGGCGCCGTGAGAAAGGTGTCGAGGGATTGGCCGTCCCAAGTGATGCCGGAAGACCGCATCGCGTCGGAATAGGCGGCGCCTTCGATGTTGCCGGCAGTCCGGCCGATGACGCCTGACAGGTGCGGACCCAACTTGTTCTGGCCCGCTTCCAGGCTGTGGCAGGTCGCGCAGCGTTGCTGAAACAGGCGCGCTCCATCAGCATCCTGGGCGGCGGCCGGAAAAGGACAGAACAAGCCCGACGATGGCAGAAGGGCTGCCATCAGGGCGCGTCTTTGCCCTTTGCCCCGGTGGTCCCAAAGACCGGATATTTTGCGAAGTATGGTAGAGATCATTGCATCGCCTCCATGGCTAGAGGCACGATAGACAAGCGCGCTGATACGAGCTATTCGTCTCCATCCACAATATCTTTGCGATCGTCCAGGATTACCTCATGGACCCTCTGTCAGACGTGCTTTCGCTCCTGAAACCGCGCAGCTACGTGTCCTCCGGCTTCGATGCGGGCGGCGACTGGTCGATCCAGTTCGGCGATCAGAATGAGCGGATCAAATGTTATGCCGTCGTCTCCGGCGGATGCTGGCTGGCCGTGGAAGATGTTCCCCATGCGGTGCGATTGGAAAGCGGAGACTGCTTCGTGCTGCCGAGCGGCCGTCCATTCCGTCTTGCGAGCGATCTGAGCCTTCGCCCTGTCGAAGCTGGCACGGTCTTTCCGCCGGCCCGGGCCGGCGGTGTCGTCACGGTGAATGGCGGCGGGGATTTCTTTCTTGTCGGCAGCCGCTTTGCCGTCAGTGGGCAACATTCCGGCACATTGCTGCGAACCTTGCCTCCGATCGTGCACATCCACAAAGAGTCGGATCAGGCGGCTCTGCGTTGGTCCGTGGAGCGGATGATGCAGGAACTGCGCGAGCCACAGCCTGGGAGTTTCCTTGTCGCTCAACACCTTGCCCATATGATGCTGGTTCAGGCCCTTCGGCTCCATCTGGCAGACGAGGTGGAAGGCCGTGTCGGCTGGTTCTTTGCCCTCGCGGACAAGCAGATGTCCGCAGCGATCGCCGCCATGCACGCCGATCCTGCCCGTCGCTGGACGCTGCAGGAACTTGCCGAGCGCGCCTGCATGTCCCGATCCGCCTTCGCCATGAAATTCAAGGCAACCGTCGGCGAAACGCCCATGGACTATCTGACCCGCTGGCGGATGCTGCTGGCGGCAGACAGGCTGGCAAATTCGAATGACCCGATCTCAATCATTGCCCTATCGCTGGGTTACGAGTCCGATGCCGCATTCAGCACGGCGTTCAAGCGGAAGATGGGTTGCGCACCGCGACAGTATGGTCGCAATCGAAATCCGGTTCTTGCTTCGTCGGCCGGCGACGGAGCGGCTCGTTCCCAGACAACGGATGGGTATTACTAGTTTCCCTTTTTCGTGGTTCGAATCATATCAAGCGGGCTCGGCCTGGGGGCACAACGCCATGCAGATGATGGCCTAAAGAGCAATCTTGCTGCAATGGGGGCGTGGGGAACTGCGCTCATGGAAAAACACAGGCCGTTTTAAGTTTTTGAGCTGCTTCACGCTGGTTCAAACCAGCGTGGCGCCATCGATCCGCAGCAACGGGAAGGGGGTGATGTAAGATCGAGGAGGTTGGCCAGCCGATTGACCGCAGCGGTGGTGAGAAATCCGACTCTGCGGAATTGAATTTCATGCCGTCCGGTTGGATTCCATCGAATTTCATTGTCCGGAATTTCTTTTCATGACATTTCTTATCCAAGGACAGGATTTCACGGGTCAATATCGAAGTTCATGGCGCATGAGCAAAAGAAGCCATTTTCAGACGCGGTGAGCGTTTTTCACGGGCGCTGGTTGCCCGAGCGAGCGCTCCCTGTCGGCTACGCTGCCCTGATCGACGCTTTCGAACTGCCCGTACCCCTGCCGATCAGCCTTGCCGCCATCGGCCCACGCCACAAGATTTATCAGGCTGACGGGTGGAAGCTTTACACGCCGCGTCACCAACCCGAACCCAATCTCACGGGCCATCTGACCTTCGCGTTGCGTTACGAAGGACTGGATCTGGCCGTGCTCAAGTCCCTGTTTCAGGTGACCGGACCGCAGCCCGTTACCGAGATCGTGCGAGCTGCGCCGACCGGCGCGTATGCGCGGCGTCTCTGGTTTCTCTATGAATGGCTGCTAGACACCAGGCTCGATCTGGATGATGCCGCCCAAGGCTCTTATGCTCCCGTCGTCGATGCCGATCTGCAATGGGCGGTTGATGGGACGACATCGCCGCGCCATCGGCTGAAGAACAACCTGCCGGGAACACCCGCCTGGTGTCCGATGATCTTCCGGACACCCGCCCTGGACGCATTTGTCGCACGTAATCTCGGCGAGGAAGCACGGCGCTTGATTGCAGACGTGCCGGCCGATCTGCTCGCCCGCACCGCCACCTTCCTGCTCCTGAAGGATTCGCGGTCGAGTTTTCAGATCGAGGGCGAAAATCCGCCCCAGGATCGCATCCAGCGCTGGGGGCAGGTGATCGGGGAGGCTGGTCGCCATCCAGTCGACCGGGCCGAACTGGAGCGGTTGCAGCGCATTGTCATCGGCGACGCGCGTTTCGTGCACCTTGGCCTGCGCACTGATGGCGGCTTTGTCGGCGAGCATGATCGCGTGAGCGGCGCGCCAATTCCGGACCACGTCAGCGCCCGCTATGAGGACCTGCCGGATCTGATCGACGGACTGACTGCCTTCGACCGCGGTGCGCGGCAGCTCGATCCGGTTCTCGTGGCCGCCGCGCTCGCCTTCGGCTTCGTCTATATCCATCCGTTCGAGGACGGGAACGGACGCCTGCACCGTTACCTCATCCACCATGTGCTGGCTGAGCGCGGCTTCAATCCGCCAGGGCTGGTGTTTCCCGTCTCGGCCGTCATCCTCGATCGCATCGACGAATACCGGCGCGTGCTGGAGACCTATTCGCGCCGTCTGTTGCCCCATATCCGTTGGCGACCGACCGATCGCGGCAATGTCGAGGTGCTGAACGAGACGGCCGATTTCTATCGCTATTTCGATGCGACGCCCCACGCGGAGTTCCTGTTTGAATGCGTGGCGCGGACAATCGACGTCGATCTGCCCGCAGAGACCGCCTTCCTTAGAGCTTATTATAGCTTTAAGGCCGAGGTCTCGCGGATGATCGACATGCCGGACAGGCTGCTCGACCTCCTGTTCCGCTTTCTGCGCCAGAATGACGGCAAATTGTCGAAGCGGGCGCGGGAACGCGAATTCGCCGCCCTGACGGACGGGGAGGCCATGCGCATTGAGGCCATCTACGCCGATCTTCAACATCCCTGATCAGGATTGTCCCAGCACTGCAAGGCGCCGCGACTCCATTGCCAAGATACTCCCTGGATCAGTTGGGGCATCGAGATCGACCTTCACGGGGTGCGGCTCGGAGCCGCCTTACGCCTCGAGGACGCGCCCAGAACGCTTCGAAGAGGAGCAGGGGTGCTGCCGACTGCGGCCGGCGCACCCTCATTGCAGGCTTGCCTCCTGCCAAGCGAGGTGAAGAATTGGCCCCTCTTGCCTCACCCAAGAATATTAGTGAAGTTGAGGGGGCTGAGATGCCCCCTAATCTTCTCCCAAGGCGATTGCCGATTAGGAAGGTGACACGCATCGCGAACCACTTGCATGATGCGCCGGGTGAACACTAAGGCCACTATTCTCTTGATAGTGGAAATCACTCTTAGGTGGAGAGGTGACGGCCGTTGAAACCTGTCTGGGTCTTCCAGTGTTTTTAGGCGCCTAAAGTTATACGGAAGAGCGGGCGTTGGTTCGATTCCCCAAGAGTCCATGAACGAAATGCGGCGAAATAGCACCGCGCGAAACGCGTAATGACGATATCTTTACGATGCTTGTAAAGATGATGTCGTTACGCTATATAAATGCCTGCAAACAGGAGTTTCCATGCCGACCTCACGCCCGAGTAAAAGTCCAGACGCAAGTGTGCCGCTGAATATGCGCATCAAGCCTGCGACCCGCAACTTGATCGATCGCGCCGCCGAGTTGCTCGGTAAAACGCGCACGGATTTCATGTTGGAAGCTTCCGAGCGCCGTGCCGAGGAAGTGCTGCTCGACCGTATTATCTTCACGGTAAGCCCCGAAATCTTTGCCGAATACCTTGCCCGGCTTGATGCGCCCGCCCCGCTCAATGAGCGTCTAAAACGCACCATGTCGACCAAAGCGCCGTGGGATGAGGCGTGACCCTCAGTGCACCGGCCCCCCTGGCCGATCATCATGAACTGGCCGATTTCAATTCCGGTGTCCCTGAACTGGACGACTGGCTGCGTCGCCGCGCCCGCGCCAATCAAGCAGGCGGCGCATCGCGTACTTTCGTCGTGTGCGAGGGAATCGGCGTTATCGCCTATTACGCGCTCGCCTCGGGCGCGGTAAAACAGCCGGAAGCACCTGGCCGTTTTCGGCGCAATATGCCGGATCCAATCCCAGTCGCTGTGCTTGGTCGCCTCGCCATTGATCAATCCTATCAGGGGCGTGGTATCGGCAGGGCATTAGTGCGCGACGCGGGCCTGCGCTTGCGTAATGCCGCTGAAGTACTCGGCATCCGCGGCGTGCTGGTCCATGCGATTTCCGATGACGCACGAGCCTTCTACGAGGCCGTCGGCTTCCTGCCTTCTCCGTCCGACCCCATGATGCTGATGGTCGGATTGCACGACCTCAACGACGCGCTGAACGGCTAAACGAAACTCATCAAAAATTTCGGTTGAGTCTACTCCATTTCGTCAATAAGTCACTGAAATTACTGATGTAATTCCGACAAGAAATGAGGTGTCGTGGGTTCGTATGCCAGCAATTGCAGCCAGACGTCGATTGACTGTTCTCAGATTGCGCTCCCATCGTGGCGAAGGGCTCGCGGGCTGAAAAAGGCGTTCCGCGACTACGAGCGGAATGACGAGGAGGCATGGCAGTGAAGATTGACCGCCGGATTTCAATCTCATTGCAAAGCGGCATACGAACTGCGATGTGCGCGACATTGGGAACTAGGAGGGGGCGCTGAAACCGGCGCCCCCAAACCGTTGTCGAGACAATTAACGGCTATCCGACAAGCGCATTGTCGGCGCGCTTGATTGCAACGACCGTCGAGCGTGGCAATTTGCCTTCGCCGTCGGGGAAGGGCGCGTCGGGGTGCTGAATGCCGACGAACACCGTCCGCTTGTCCGCCGACCAGGTCATGCCGGTGACTTCCCCGCCCTTCGGGCCGGTCAGGAAACGTTCGATGCGGCCGGTCGCCGGATCTCCGGCGAGCATCTGGTTGTTGCCCTGGCCGAGGAAGTCGCCTTCATTAGTGTCTTCACCATCCGTCTGGATCCACAAGAGGCCAGTCGAGTCGAACATCATGCCGTCCGGGGAATTGAACATGTTGCCGGAGTTGATGTTGGACGAACCGGCATAGGCGTCCTTGTGGACGTCCGGGTTGCCGGCCATCACGAAGAGGTCCCACTTGAACTTGCCGCCGGCATGATCCTCGTTTTCCGGATACCAGCGCACGATCTGGCCGTATGCGTTCTTCTCGCGCGGGTTCGCACCACCGACCGGCATTTCGTCGCCGCCGGCATTCTTCTTCACGCCACGATTGGTGTTGTTGGTAAGCGCGCAATAGGCTTCGATTGCGACCGGGTTGATGGCGACCCATTCCGGACGGTCCATGGTCGTGGCGCCGACCTTGGAGGCCGCCTGGCGGGTAAAGACGCAGATCTCGTCCATTTTCATACCGGTCGTTTCCGGCGTCAGCGCCAGCCACTCGCCGTTGCCGTCATCGACGAACTTGGCAACGTAGAGCGTGCCTTCGTCGAGCAGCTTGGATGTGTCGCCGCCCGGCACGTAGACGCCGTTTGAGACATATTTGTAGAGGAATTCGCCACGCTCGTCGTCACCCATATAGACGACCACCCGGCCATCGCGAGCGATCACGACGGCGGCGTTCTCATGCTTGATGCGGCCGAGCGCGGTGCGCTTGATCGGCGACGAGGAGACATCCGACGGATCGATTTCCACGACATAGCCGGCGCGGCGCGGCTCGTTCGGGTTCTTCGAGACGTCGAAACGGGGATCGAAGGTCTCGTAGCCATATCGCGTTTCGACCGCGATGCCGTAGCGCTTGAAGTCGTCGGGCATGATAAAGTTCGGATCGGTCGAGCCGAAGTAGCCGTTGAAGTTCTCCTCGCAGGTGAGATAGGTGCCCCACGGCGTCTTGCCGGCGCCACAGTTGTTGAAGGTCCCGAGACAGTCCGTGCCGTTCGGGTCGGCTTCGGTCTTGATGAGATCGGAGCCGGCGGCCGGCCCGGCGATCTTCATGGGCGTCAGATGGGTAATGCGGCGGTTGAACGGGCTGTCGAGCACGATTTCCCAGCCGTTTTCGCGTTCGGCGACTTCCATGACGGTGACGCCCTGCAGGTTCTGCAGGATCTTCACGTCGTCGGCGCTCTTCGGCATGCCCTTTTCATTGTGCGGAAGATTGGTTTCGTTGTTCACATATTCATGGTTGACGGCGATGACCTGATGATCGCCAATCACGAACAGTTCCATGCCGTCGGTGTTTTCGCCAAAGACCTTATCCGAGTTTTCGACGCTGACGCCGTTGACAGGATCGATATCCGGAACGTTGGAAAACAGGGGTTGGCCCCACTTTGCGAGCGGCTTCCAGGTGTAGCCTTCAGGGACGTGCACGGTGTTGTCCGTGAAGGCCGGGATCGGCTTGAATGCGAAGCGCGAAGCGGCGTCCTGCGCCTGGGCAGAGGTGGGGGACGCCAGATTGCCGAGCGTTCCCATGACGGCGGCGGCCGAACCGACGGCGAGGATACCGCCGAGGAAGCCGCGGCGCGAAATGGCCGATTCGACAACGCGGTCGAAATCGGTCTCGGCCGGGGGCGGATTCTGTAACTCGTCCCATTCGTCCCAAGACAATTTGCTGGTGTCGATATCAGCCATAGCGGTTCTCCTTTGTTGCATTCGGGACAATTCCAACAAAGCCCTTATCTCTTTAAAAACACACCCTTGTGACACGTGAGGGTCCTCTAGCCTCAAGGTTGAAGCTCCTGACCGGCCGCCTCTCAGCGAAAAACCGAGGAAGGACGTGCGCGACGATCTGGCGAAGGGAACGGGTATTTGAGCCGGCATGGTTTACCCGGCGGCCATATGGACTGACTGATGGCGTCAATCCCAGTCCCTCCAACCTTCGCTTGAGCTTTTGCTAATCCGTTCTCTCGATGAGTTCGGTTTTCCGTTGCCTGGCGGATTCGCTTTCCGATCAGCTCCTTGCTGATTTGATCTAACCTGGCGAGGGTTCGGTTCCCTTCACAAGCGTCGCTCGGCCACAAAACAGCGGGTCAACAGCTCCTTCCCCATCCAGGAAAGAGCGCAGGCGGGGCCAAAGTCGCGCTGAGCCACAGTCTACAGGGATAATCCTAATCCAGCGGAGGGAGGTCAGTTGCTCGCCACCGGTGGATTGGCGGGCGCGGTGTCTCGGTCGTTATGTGGCCGTGCTTCGAAAGCTGGTTCGATCAGCGTGATCGTAAGCGTGATTTGTCGCTCTATGGCGATCGCCTCCTGGGTTTCCGTCAGGCGCCAATAACTCCATGTCGCATTCACCAGCGTATAGATGCTGATCCCGAGGTCAAACAACTCGTTCTCGCTCCAAGGGGAGCCTAGCCGCTTGAGCAACTGCACGTAATTGGATGCGAACAATTGCGAATGGGCACGAGCGATGCGCAGCAGGTCCTCGTAATAGTAGGAGGCGTCGACGATGGTCCGGTCAAGTCCGATGCCAAGCTGATAGCTCCATGTGTCGCGCAGGAGATCGGCAAGCTGCGTGCGCCAGGCTTTCCTTTCGATCTTCTGCGATCCTGCTTCGAGGAAACTTCGCACCTGCGCCAGCTTTTCCTCGTAGATCTCTGCGATGATCGCTTCCTTGTTGGGGAAGTAGTCGTAGATCGAACCGACCTTGACGCCGGCCCGTTCGGCAACCGCATTGGTGGTGATCGCACGGATGCCCCGGTCACGCATCACATCATGCGCTGCTTCCATGATGGTTGCCTTGATCTTGCGCGACCGCGCCTGAACCGGGCTTCTCTTCTCCGCCACGCCGTCATTTCCCGTTTATATGCCTTCTGGCCTGGCTTCTTTGCATATTTGGCAAGAAATTTGCACTGCAAAAAACATCCTCTTGCGCCTTTCAAAAATCCGAGTAAATATTCGGATTAGAGGGGCGTGAGGCTCTATATGATCAGGGGCACCACGGAAAACATTCCCTCATAAAAAAGGGGAATTTCATGCTGAATCGCCGTCAATTCACGCTTGCATCGGCCTCGGCCCTGGGTGCGCTGGCAATGGGCATTTCCCAACCGGCTTTCGCCCAGGCCGAAAAAGTGGCGCGTTTTCGCCTAACCATTGATCCCGAGGGCCTTTATAATGTGCAGAGCATCTCGCTCGTGGTCAGTGAGGTGCTCGGAAACTATCTGCTGGAATCGCTCGTCTACCTGGACGAGAAAGGACAAGCGAAGCCCTGGCTCGCTGAAAGCTGGGAGCCAAGCGCCGACGGCAAGGTCATCACCTTCAAGCTGAAGCCCGGCAAGGTCTTTCATGACGGCACGCCTTTCAACGCAGCGGCCGTAAAATTCCATTTCGACACCGTCATGGACCCGAAGAACGCATCACCGTCGCGGGCAATGATCAATCCTCTTCAGAAGGTTGAGACCTCGGACGACATGACCGTTGTCTTCACCTTCTCCAAGCCATTCGCGCCGTTCATCAATCTGCTCGGCTTGTCCTATTTCGGCTTCAACTCGCCAACGGCCGTCAAGGCAGCTGGTTCAGCCTACCCGCGTCATCCGGTTGGAACCGGTCCATTCAAATTCGGTAACTGGACGCCTGGCACCAGCATTGAGCTCGTCCGGAATGCCGAATTCAAGCAATACCGCCCTGACGCCAAGAATCAGGGACCGGCCTATCTCGATCGCATTGTGCTCAACGTGCTGGCCGAAGAGGGCGTCGTCACCTCCGCGCTGCAGACAGGCGAATTGCAGGCGGCCCTTTTGACGGCGGATGCCGTGCGCCCGCTCGAAGGCGACAAGCAGTTCAACATCATAAACGACCAGAACGCCAAGAACCTGATGTTCATGGAGTTCGACTACAAGAAGCCGCCTTTTGACGACAAAGCTTTCCGCGAGGCCGTGAGCTACGCAATCGATCGAGAGTCCGTGTTGGCCGCCGCGTTCGGCGGTAATGGTAAGATCGCGCTCGGCCCGCTGTCGCGCGGTATTCCGGGTTACGATGACACCGTCGCTCAAAAATACGGCACGCCCTACGACCCGGAAAAGGCCAAGGCACTCCTTGATGCAGCTGGCTGGAAGGTTTCTGGCGACATCCGCGCCAAGGGCAGCATGCAGGCCAAATTCACTGTGCGCAGCTATGCCAGCAGCACGACGGAACGCGCCCTTGCCGTCATCCAGGCAAATCTTGCAGATGTCGGCATCCAGGTCGATGTCGGCACCGCCGACTGGGGCACCTTCTATCCGGGGCTGCTGAAACCGGACTGGGACATGGACCTCAACCGTTGGACCTGGCCCGACCCAAGCGTCATGTCGCAACTGTTCCGCTCGCCGGGCCATCGCCAGCTCCTGCCGGCCAATCCCGCCATCGATCAGGCGCTCGATTCTGCCGATGCAGCGCTCGATCCGGCAAAGCGCTTCCAGTTCGTCAGCGATGGGCAAAAGGCAATCCTCGAGGACCGCTTGATCCTGCCGCTGCTGACCGACTGGCCGATAACGGTGGTCCGCAGTGAGCTCGAAGGCTATCGCCTCGACTTCCTCGGCCGGCTCTACGCTTCCGACCTGAAGATCACGGGGTAATCCGCAATGGCGCAGTACGTTGTCAGACGTCTGCTGCTCCTGGTACCGGTGGTGATCGGTATTTTGCTGATCACCTTCCTCATGAAGGCGCTGATCCCGACGGACGCGGTCACCGCGATGTATCAGGGGCAGTTGTCGGAAAAGGAAGCGGCCCAGGCAATCGCCACACTTCGGGCGAAATATCACCTCGACCTGCCGTGGTACCAGCAGTTCTTCATCTATGTCGGCGACCTCATGCAGGGCGATTTCGGCGAGTCCATCCGATTGCGCAAGCCGGTGATCGACGAGATCGGCTATCGCTATGTCAATACGATCCTGCTGACAGCGCTGTCGCTCGTGATCGCGCTGGTATTGGGATTGACGACGGGCATTCTCGCGGCCGCCCGCCGCAATACGTGGCTTGATGTGACGGCGACGACGGTGGGATTGTTCGGCATATCCATGCCGGCCTTCTTCTTCGGCCTGCTGCTGATCCTCGTCTTCTCGGTCTGGCTCAGGATCCTGCCCGTCGTACCACATGGCTGGATGGCGATCATCCTGCCGGCCTTCGCGCTCGGCATCATCGAGGCGGCTCCGCTCTCTCAAGTGGCGCGCAGCAATATGATCGACGTGATGCGGCGCGATTATATTCTGGCGGCACGAGCGCGCGGGCAAAGCGAGACGGCGCTGATCTTCCGCCATGCACTCCCCAATGCTTTGATCGTCGTGCTGACCGTCGTCGGCTTACAGATCGGCAATCTGCTCGGCGGTGCTTTCATCGTTGAGACGATCTTCTCCTGGCACGGCATCGGCGAACTGGCGGTGAATGCTATCCAATGGCGCGATTTCGCGCTCACCCAAGCGATCATCCTGATCAGCGCTGCCACCTATCTCATTATCAATCTCGTGGCCGACATTATGTATGCCTGGCTCGATCCGCGTGTGGAGCTCGTATCATGAGCACCGTCGTCCTCGAAGAACCGATTGTTGCGATCATACCACGCTGGCGGGTCATGGCTGGCAAATTGCTCCGCAACCGTGCGGCCGTTGTCGGTGGCTCGGTGGTGCTTGCGTTACTGCTGCTCGCCGCCTTTGCTGCTTGGATCGCGCCTTACGATCCATTCAAGATCAATCCCGTTCAACGCCTCAAACCACCAAGCTTTCAACATTGGTTTGGGACAGACGAGGTCGGCCGCGATCTTTTGAGCCGCATCATCTTTGGAACGCGCTATTTCCTCCTCATCTGTCTGATCACGGCATCGATCTCGGCAACCATTGGCACGTTGCTTGGACTTATCGCCGGCGCAGGTTCGGCGCTCACTGACAGCATCATCATGCGGATCATCGATATCCTGTTGGCGTTTCCTTACATTCTACTCGTGCTGGTGGTCGTTGCGATCCTTGGCCCGAGCCTTTGGACCGGCATGGCAGCCGTGGGTATTGCAGGCATTCCCGGCTATGCGCGGCTGGTGCGCAGCTCCGTGCTGACGGTGAAGCGTGAGGATTATGTGACGAGCGCAAGGGCGCTTGGGGCAAGTGACGCGGAAATCCTGTTCGGCACAGTCTTGCCGAATGTCATGTCGCCGCTCATCGTCTATCTCGCCTTCGCCACGCCGCTCTCGGCCCTGATCGCTTCTGCGCTCTCTTTCGCCGGGCTGGGCACCCAGCCGCCGGCACCTGAATGGGGCGCGATGCTCGTCAATTCGCGCACGTATCTGTTCTCCGCCTGGTGGGCGGTGGCAGCCCCCGGCATGGCCCTGTTCATCTCGATCTTCGGCATGAACATTCTGGGCAACGGGCTGCGTGACGTCCTTGATCCGCGGAGCTGAGTTATGACAGCAGGAATCAGATCTCCTCATACATTGCTCGATATCAAGGGGCTGAAGACGCAATTCGGTTCCGGACGCAACCCCGTCAACGCCGTCCAAGGCATCGATCTAAAGATCGGCGCCGGCGAGATCCTTGGCCTCGTCGGAGAATCCGGTTCCGGCAAATCCGTGCTGGCGCTTTCCATCCTCAGGCTCATACAATCTCCGGGCCGTATCATCGGCGGCAGTATTCTGTTCGACGGCAAAGATGTGCTTGCCATGTCCAACCGTGAACTGTCCGGTTGGCGAGGCCGCGACATCGGCATCATCTTTCAGCAGCCGCAAAGTTGTCTCAATTCGGTAAGGCGCATCGGCTGGCAGGTCGCAGAGCCTCTGCGCCAACAGGAGAAATTGAGCCGAAAGGCCGCCTGGGACAAAGCCGTGACGCTCTTGCACTCCGTTGGCATTCCAGCACCAGAGGAAAAAGCACTCGCCTATCCGCATCAGCTTTCCGGCGGTCAGGCGCAGCGTGTGATGATCGCTGTCGCGCTCGCGCTGAGGCCTCGGCTGCTGATCGCCGACGAGCCGACAACGGCACTCGATGTCACCATCCAGGCCCAGATCCTCGAGCTTTTGCGTGACAGCTGTCGTGATTTCGGCACCTCGTTGATGCTCGTCACCCATGACCTCGGCGTCGTCGCTCGCCTCGCCGACCGTGTCGCTGTTATGTATGCCGGCCGCATCGTTGAGGAGGGACCGGTGGCTCCGATGCTTACGGCGCCCAGTCATCCCTATGCCCGCGGCCTGCTTGATGCTGCGCCACGGCTAGGCCAGATGGGCGGCCTGCGGCTAAGAGATATCCCTGGCAGCATACCGGATCTTAGCCAGCCGATGCCGGGTTGCGCCTTTGCCCCCCGCTGCGAGCTCCGCGCAAACCTTGGGCTTTCAGCTTGTCTCGGCGAGCTGCCGCCCTTCATCCCGATCTCCGAACACCATTCTGCCCGCTGCTGGGCTCTGCCCAAGGCGGACGGGATATATTCGACCCCGATGACGATGGGAGCCTGATCATGAGCCTGCCTCCACTTCTCGATGTCAACGGATTGCATGTTCGGTACCCCATCCGTAAGGGCCTGTTTGGCGGTGTCGTCGGCCATGTCAGCGCGGTCGATGGCGTCAGCCTGACCCTCAACCGCGGTGAAACGTTGGGACTGGTCGGGGAGTCCGGTTGTGGTAAGTCGACGCTTGGCCGCACTGTCATCGCCCTGCAGAGACCCAGCGCCGGCAATGTGCGGTTCCGCAATCAGGACCTCTTCGCGCTTAGCTCGGCCGAACTGAAGCAGCAGCGCCGCTTTGCTCAACTGATCTTCCAAAACCCACGCGCATGCTTCGACCCGCGCAGGACGGTCGGCTCGTCCGTGCGCATGGGGCTCGATATTCAGGAATTGCTCGACCCCAGCGAACGCGAAGAAGCCGTGGCCGGGATCTTCAGAAAGGTGGGATTGAGACCCGAACATCGGTTCCGTTATCCACACGAGCTATCCGGCGGCCAGTTGCAGCGCATCGGCATTGCTCGCGCGCTGATCCTCAAACCGAGCCTGATCGTTTGCGACGAGCCAGTATCCGCACTCGACGTTTCCGTGCAGGCACAGATCCTCAACCTGCTCAGCGACCTCAAGGCGGAATTCGAACTGGCGCTCCTATTCGTCTCGCACAATCTCGCAGTCGTTGAATATATCGCCGACCGAGTGGCGGTCATGTATTACGGCCGCATCGTTGAAATCGCACCCACTCACGCACTGTTTTCCAGTCCACGCCATCCCTACACGCGTGCTCTGCTCGCCGCGGTACCCACCATGGATATCGCCCGGCGCGACGACCCGGTGCCACGGCTCGGCGACCCTCCGGATCCCGCCAATCTGCCGACGGGCTGTCGCTTCCGCAATCGATGCCCATTGGCCTTCGCCCGTTGCGCCGAAGCGGAACCTTCACTGGTGACGGCAAAAGATGGCCATGGCGTCGCCTGCTGGGCTGCTGAAAGTGCTTCAATCGATGCGGGGCCCATGACGGCCGCGGCATCGAACGGTTAATCGAATACACATAAGGATGGGGAGTAAACTCATGACGGAATGGTTGGATGCAGCGCTCGCCTACGTCGAGCGCTGGATGGGTTTCCAGATGCAGCTGACGGAACAGCCCGGCTGTGTTGTGGCGGTCGCGAAGAAGAGCGAGCTCGTTTTCAGCCGCGCATTAGGGACGGCCGATCTGAGGACCGGCAAAGCACTGACGCCAGAACATCGTTTTCGCGTGGCTTCGCATTCCAAAACCTTCACCGCCACTGGCATCATGAAGCTCCAGGAAGCGGGCAAGCTGCATCTCGACGACAAGATCGGCAAATATGTCCCGGGTCTCGATGCCACGGTGGCTGAAACCACTATTGCGCAATTGCTTTCTCACGCAGCCGGCATCATGCGCGACGGGCGCCGTTCCTCCCATTGGCAAGTCACTGCTCCCTTCTTCGACGATCCGGCGCTGCGCGAAGAATTGGCATTGCCGCTGGTGATCGACGCCAATACCCGCTTCAAGTATTCCAATCTCGGTTTTGGCCTGCTCGGCTTCGCGATCGAAGCAATAACCGGCGAACCCTATATCGGCTGGATCTCCCGCGAAGTCGTTGCGGCCTCAGGCCTGGAGCAGACGACACCGGACATGCCGGTCGCGCCGGGTGCGCCGCTCGCCTTCGGCCATAGCGGTCGTCTGCCCTTTGGTCGCGGCGTGATCAACGGGCACCAGCCGACCTTCGCGCTTGCTGCCGCCACGGGTTTCGTGAGTACCGCAGGTGATCTTGCTCGCTTTTTTGCAAGCCTTGATCCGGCGGCGGAGACAAGCATCCTTTCGCCCGCCAGCCGGCGCGAAATGACGCGGCGGCATTGGCAGGTGCCGCATAGTTGCGAACCACGCTACTATGGCTTGGGCACGATGCTGATGGAAGCCAGCGGCCATGCCTTGATCGGCCACGGCGGCTCCTTTCCCGGTTTCATCAGCCGGTCGGCGACAATCCCGGACTGGGGTATCAGTCTCTCAGTCGTCACCAATTCCATTGATGGTCCGGCAAATGCCTGGCTTGAAGGCATCGTCTCGATCATGGACCGTTTCAGCAAGCATGGCGCCCCGGCGGAGCGCGTTGCAGATTGGGCCAGCCGATGGTGGTCGCTTTGGACCGCTATCGACCTCGTGCCGATGGGGGACAAGGTTTTCATTGCCAATCCCGGCGCCCCTAAACCGTTCACTGATGAGGCTGAACTCGAAATCACCGGCGCGGCCGAAGGAAGAATCGTACTTGCCAACGGGTTCGGCAGTCACGGCGAGCCGGTGAGACTTGGTTTCGATGCGACCGGCAGACCGGACCACCTTTTTCTTGGCGGCGGCGATTGGTCGTCTGATCCGCGACACCTGTCTATCTCTTATGACGGACTGGCCTCAGGTCCGAAATCCACGGCAGCCTGAAGCCGCAATCCCTCTTCAGCCGGTGCTGCACATGCGGCGTCGGCTCGCTACCATCTTTCGCCATCAAGGTTTTCGAACATGCCCGTTATTGAGCGCATCGCTGCTTACGCCCGCGAACTGACCGCCATCCGCCATGATCGTCATCAATATCCGGAAATCGGCTTTGAAGAGGTCCGCACGTCCGGCATTGTCGCCGAACTGCTCGGCAGCTGGGGCATCGATGTTCATCGCGACATCGGCAAAATCAGCATAGTAGGTTTTATGGCGCATATTCTGTCTATGCGCCACATTTCGACCCATATGCGCCATTTAATGGCGTATAGGTTTGATAGTGGCGCTTATATGTGGCTTAATGGCGTATATCCGCAGTTAGATGGCGCATAAAAGTCTATACGCCATCAAGGAGTTAAAATGGCCAAGCCATTGCCAGAGGAGGAGTTGAAGGCAATCGAAGCCATAGTTCGCGCCCAATCGGGCGGTGTTACGCTTGGCCAAATTACAGCGGCGCTTACGGTGAACATTCCGACCCGCACCCTTCAGCGGCACCTTGCGTTCCTAGTTGAGAATGGCCGTCTCCTCCGAGAAGGGGAGCGCCGCTGGACGAAATACTATCCGCCTGCGGAAGCTCGAGGCGAGGCTGCACCCGCTGCTGCCGAAGAAGCGGTGATCCCCTTGTCCGGAGGTGGAAAAGAAGTGCTGGCGTACGTCCGCCAGCCTGTCGAACGCCGCAATCCAGTCGGTTACGACAGGGCGTTTCTGGATTCATACAGGCCGAATGTCAGCACATATCTGGATGAGCGTGAACGAGCACATCTTCAAAGAGTCGGCACAGCTGAAACCGGGGAACAACCGGCCGGCACACACGCCAAACTAATCCTGAACCGGCTGCTGATAGACCTGTCATGGAATTCGAGCCGACTTGAAGGCAACACCTATTCGTTGCTCGATACCAAGCGGCTGATTGACTTCGGTGAGGAAGCCGAAGGAAAAGAGCGTCTCGAAGCTCAGATGATCCTCAACCATAAGGATGCTATCGAGTTCTTGGTGGGTACTGCCGAAGAAATCGGCTTCAACCGCTATACGATTCTCAATCTTCACGCGATGCTGGCCAACAACCTGCTCGCCGATGAAGGTGCAGCAGGACGGCTACGCCATATCAGTGTAGGCATCGAACGGTCGGCATTTCATCCGCTCGAAAATCCTGCCGTTATCGAAGAATGTTTCGATCAGATACTCGCAACTGCGGCGGCCATCACGAACCCCTTCGAGCAGGCGTTCTTCGTGATGGTGCAGCTACCTTACCTTCAGCCTTTCGACGATGTGAACAAGCGGGTTTTGCGGCTTGCTGCGAATATACCGCTCATCAAGCGCAACCTATCGCCGCTTTCGTTTACCGATGTACAGCGCCAGACATACACCGATGCTATACTTGGCGTGTACGAAATGAATCGAATCGACCTGCTCAAAGACATGTTCATATGGGCGTATGAGCGTTCGGCAGCGCGCTATGCTGCGGTGCGTCAATCCCTCGGTGAGCCAGATCCGTTCCGCTTGCGCTATCGAGATGCGTTGCGAACCATAGTAGGCGAGATCGTGCGCAACGGTATGAATCGCAAAGCAGCTGTCGCCCATATTGGCTCGTCGGTAACGAAAAACATCGAAGAACCTGACCGCGAGCGGTTTCGGGAGATGGCGGAACGGGAAATTCTCAGCTTGCACGAAGGCAATTTCGCGCGCTACCGCATCCGGCCCTCCGAATTCGCGGCATGGCAGGAAATTTGGGCGGCGGTCCGTTGAAAGGGCAGATTTGGAAGCTAACTGATCCGCTACGCCCTACAAGCGAATCCTCCCATGGACTGTCTTTATTCACTCGTTAAGCAGGCGGATCGCCGCAGGTGCGATGGAAATGCTGACGTGATTGCCCGTCTTGAGTTGATCACTGCGGCTGGAGCGAACCAGGGCTTTGATCGTGATATCGCGATCGACAGTAACCCATAGGTCCAGGTGCGCGCCGAGATTGACGATCTTGGAAATAGTCCCGTCCAAGACGTTGGCACCTTCGGCAGAAGCCTCAGCGCCAATGATCCTGACGTCCTCGGGGCGAATGCAGCAAAATCTCGCCGCCGGTGGGCCGGCTTGATCGCTTCCGACAGCCAGCGAGATATTGCTGTGGTTGATCGTGATCTCCCGCTGATCTCCCGTCGCAGGCACGGCAGACACGGGGAGAATGTTGGATTTTCCGATGAAATCAGCCACAAAGCTGGTGCGGGGCGCATTATAGATATTCTCCGGCTTGTCTTCTTGCGCGATCACGCCGCCTGACATCACGACCACGCGGTCCGACATCGCCATGGCCTCTTCCTGGTCATGGGTGACGTAAACGAACGTCATTGCGAGCTGTTGCTGGATTTCCTTGAGCTCGACCCGCATGGCCTCCCGCAGTTTGAGGTCGAGATTGGAAAGCGGCTCGTCAAGAAGGAGCACCGACGGTCGCGGCGCGATCGCACGGGCGAGCGCCGTGCGCTGCTGTTGTCCGCCGGACAACTCCTTAGGATAACGCGCTTCGAAACCCTCCAGATGAACGCTTTTGAGTGCCGTATTCACAGTCTGGTCGATTTCGGCGCGGGGGGCGCCTTTCATCTTGAGGCCAAAGGCGACATTCTCGGCAACCGTCATATGGGGGAAGAGCGCATAGTTTTGAAAGACCAGCCCGATGTTGCGCTTCTCGGGTGGTACGCCTGCCTGGTTCCTGCCCCTGATCCGGATCTCTCCTCCTGTCGGCTCTTGAAACCCGGCAATCATGTTGAGGGTCGTCGTCTTGCCGCAGCCCGATGGCCCGAGCAGGCTGACGAACTCGCCCTTCGGAATGGACAGGCTGATGTCGCCGACGACGAGGGCGTTGCCGTAGGTCTTGCGGACAGAGATCAGTTCGATGTCGATATCGCTCATTTGCTTCCACCGTGGATCTGTGCGGAAAAGCCGCCCAGTTTTTCGAAGAGGAATATGGTTGTCAGGATGAAGATCAGGGACGCCACATTGACGGCGGCCAGAACCGGGTCGAGGCTGTATTCCATGTAGTTGATGACCGTGATCGGCAAAGTTGTCTGCCCGGGCCGCACGAGGAAGACCGACAGCGGAATGTTGTTGAAGGAAATGATGAATGCAAAGGTCATGCCGGAGAAAAGGCCGGGCTTAATAAGCGGCAGCAGGATGTGGCGGACGCGCTGCCATTTGCTGGCGCCCAGAATCTGCGCCGCCCGATCGAGGTTCTTGTCGAAATTGTAAATGGACGTCGCGATCATTCTCGCCGCAAACGGAAGCGTCAGGACGATGTGCCCGGCAATCAGTCCCGGAGTTCCGAGGAGCGTGTAGAGACCGGCGGAAGACAGGAAGAGTACGATCGCCACGCCCTTGACGATTTGCGGTACGGCAAGCGGCGACAGGAGAAAGGCCATGATCGCCTCGCTGCCGGGGCATTTTTCGTATGCGACCGCATAGGCTCCCAGTGCGCCGAGCACACCGCTGACCAGCGAAACGATGACCGCGATCTTGACGCTGAGGATGAACGGGTCGAGCCATTTCGATGCCCACAGCGCGGCGTACCAATTCATGGTCCAGTCGGCCGGCGAAAAGGTCACCATGGACGAGGGGCTCAGCGATGCCGCCACCACGACGAGCAGAGGCAGCGTGATGAAGGCCAGGATGAGGCAGAGCGAAATCCAAAACAGGCCGAAAAGCAGACGGTTCATGGTGCCGGCCTCCTAGACGTTTAGTTTCTTATGGAGGCGGGTCTCCACCCGGCCGCCAGCAAAGGTGATTGCGAGCATCAGAACCAAAAGCACGATCGCCATGACCGCCGCCATGGGCCAGTTGATGTAAAACATGATCTGCTCGGAGATCATCGTCGCCAAAACCTTGAAGCGGGCGCCGCCCAGCAGGGCAGGGGTCGCATAGGCGCTCGCCGCCATGGTGAAGGAGATCAGGAGGGAGCTGACGATGCCCGGTATGGACAGCGGCAGCAGGATGTGACGGATGACCGAAAGGCGCGATGCCCCCAGAATTTGTGCCGCTTTTTGGATATTCGGATCGATGCCCTGAATGCTCGTGAGAAGAGCCAGAATACCGAAAGGAAGAACAACATGGGTGAGCCCCACGACGACGCCGAAAAGGTTCTTCGCCAGGGGAAGCGGTGAGGAAACGAGACCGAGCCAGATGAGGGCGTCGTTGACGAAACCCCTGTCTTCCAAGATGATCAGCCAGCCATAGGTTCGCAGCACCACGCCGGCCAGTTCCGGTGCGATCGCCAACGCGAAGACGATGGCTCTCCAGCGCGATGTCGATCGCGCCAGAAAATAGGCAACCGGGTAGGCCATCACCGTCACACAGATCGCCACGAGCCCTGACATCAGCATCGTGCGGAAAAGGCCGGCGATGATCAGTCCGTCGGTGAGGAAGCGCTGATAGCTTCCGAGGCTGAATTGGGCGGTCTTCGGATCCTGGTAGCTGATGCCGATCATCATGCCGATCGGCACGGCAAAGAAGAGCAGCAGCACGGCGAATGGTGGGAAAAGCGGAACATATCCGCGCAATGCGAACCTGCGGAGTGCCGGCGCCGCAGGTGAATCCGTTGCAACTATCGTCATCAGGCTTGCTTTCAGTTCGCAGCGTGAACGACTTCCCGTTCCCAGCGGTCACCCCATTCCGGAAGCTTGGCGGCCATGATGGAAAGGTCGGGCAGGAGAAGCTTGTCCAGATCCTCTTCGGTGGTGATCTGTTTGGCACGTACGGCATCCGGCACATCGATGTCGCTGCGCGCGCTGCCCACTTTGTAGCCCGTCACCCAGGCTTCCTGGCTGGATTTTTCGAGAAAGAAATTGACGAATTTCATTGCGGCCTCCTTGTTCTGGGTTCCCACCGGAACGTTGAGCGTCGCAATAAGCGGAATTGTCCCCTCGGCCGGCTTGATATAGTCGACCGGCATGCCGGTATCGACGAGCAATTGCGCGCGGCCGTTCCAGAAGGGCATCGCCCATACTTGACCGTCCTTGACGTAGGTCTCCATCACGGCTGAGGACTGCTCGAAACCGACCGACTGTTTCGCAAGCTGCGCCATCGCCTTGAAGCCGGGATCGACGTTGTTCAACAGGTCCCCGCCATTCTTGACGGACAGGACCTGCATGAGGTTTGCCGCCATGATGTTCTGGAACGTCGGCAGGATGACTTTCCCCTTGAGCTCGCTGTCGAACAGGGCGGCCCACGAGCTTGGCGCGGCCTTCAGCTTGTCGGTCCGCCAGAGAAGGGACATGTACTGCAGTTCATGAACCGCACCGCATTCGCCGGCGATCTTGTTGATGGCCGGGCTCAGTTTTTCAAGATTGGGGACTGTCGCGGAGGTGAATTTTTCCAGCAGGCCGTCCTTGCAGCCATCAAGCGATTGAGATGCTGTCATGACGACGACGTCGAAACCTGGCCGACCGTTGGTCGCCTTGATCTTCGCGTAGTCCTGAGAGGACGAGCCTACCGGGTCGTAAACGACGCTGATACCGGTCTTGTCTTCGAACGGCTTGATGATCCGCTCCATAATAATAGCTTCATAGGGTCCGCCATAGCTATTAACGATCAGCTGCTCGCAATGGCCGACCGTGACTGTCGTCAACAATGCCGCCGCGGTGATTGTGGGTGTTTTCATGATTTTTCCCAGTTCCTGTTGGTTCCCGGGATGAATGTCGCGCGTCATCGCGCAGTTCGTCCAATTGAATTTGCATCCGATTTATAAACATCGCCAATCAATAAATGCCAAAGACCTATCAATGGCGATTGCCTGAATGTCGCCGAGCAGGAGGGCCATCATCGTTGTCGAGCAATTTTCCTGGCCGGTTAGACGATGCAGCCATGGTTCACTTACAGCCGACGGGAAATGAGTTCTGCGAATTCAACGAAGGGAAGGATCCCAGGGATCGGATTGTCCGCGCGCCAGGCAATTCCCGTGGAAATTTCCTCGCTCAAATCTTCCACACGGCGCAGAACGACTTCGCTATCGACAATGCTCTCGATCCATTCCGGAAGGAAGGTAATCCCCAGCCCGGCCGAAGCCATTGCCAGTGCTGCAGTGGTGCTGGAAACCTTGAAGCTTGAATCCGCTTCGATCCCCGCTTCGATGATCTGGTCATGTATGGCTCTGAAACTTGAAAGCTCGAAGCGCTTCAGCGTGAACACGTCCTGTCCGATGAAGTCCGAAAGTCGCAACGATGGCCTGCGCGCCAGCGGAGAATTCTTTGGGATGACCGCCACGAAGCGATCCGACATGAGCGGGCGGAAACGGATGAAGTTGGCGTTGGTCGGCGGGCGCATGATGCCGATATCATATTCTCCGCGCTCAAGGGCGCGCAGAATCTCCGATGAATCGAAAATCCTGACATCCAGGCGCGTTTTGGGAAAGCGGTTGCGAAAACGCCGCAATATCAATGGCAGAAGCCGATGCGCTGCAGGGCCGATCGCGCCAATCTTGAGTTGTTCGCCGCCAGGCGACATGCCGCCCGCGGCCAGCTTCGACAACAGAACCGCCTCTTCGAGCTTGATCAGCGCTTCGCGGGCAAGAGGCAGAAATGTTGCACCCGAGGGCGTCAGTTCCACGCTTCGGGTCGATCGGATGAAAAGTTGAACGCCAAAAATGGATTCAAGTTTGCGAATTTGCTGGCTGAGCGTCGGCTGGGTCATGTTCAGCCGGGTCGCCGCCCGGCCGAAATGCAGTTCTTCGGCCAGAATGATGAAACACTTCATGCTCCAAAGATCCAGCGACTGGCTCATGCGATACGATGCACCTCCATTTCGATCGAGACTGATTTTCTGACGCGGTTTATCGCGCTGGCGACACCCGGTCGATAATCACTCCAAAGCAAGCAGACCCGCTTTCTAAGCGGCTGTCAAAGTCGAATTTTTCCAGACTGGGCTTGAAAGGCATTGCGGTCCGGCGATTGCTGGTGAAAATCTTGGCCGGCGTCGAGGGCAATCTTCCTGCAATAATCAGCAAGCAGGAACGCGGGGCGCAACTGACCTCGCCCCGCAAGCGGGCGATCATCGAGGCGGAGAAAGGTGTCCTCGTGCTTATGAAGCCTTCATTTTGGTGCCGGAAAGACGTGCTGCTTCCGCTTCGACGACTTTCTGGAGGGTCTCGGGATCGACGGTCTCGCCGGCGGCCAACATGCGGCGATGGACGTTGCCCACGAGTTGGCTGCCAATACGTTGGTCATAGGACAGCGCCATGGACGCCAACTGCCGTCGAATTGCAAGGGGCCAGACCCGGTCCTGCCGCTCCCGTTCGGCGCAGAAAGTGAAATCCGCCTGCCGAGCCCTTATTCGCTTGCTTCTTTGCACGGCCGTTGCGGCTTCGTCGATACAACCGTTCTCATCCAACACAACGGCATAAGCTTCCGCCGCCCGCTCAGGCGAGAGCATGTCATTGTCGATTTCGCCCTGGATTGCGGCAAGGTCGCGTTCCAGAGGGTCGCCGAATCCGCCGCCCGTGGGGCTGGTGATCCGCACCACATCGCCTCGCGACATTTCCAGCACCGAAATTTTCCCGATCGAACGCTCGTCGGGACGACCGGGATTGACGATCGTCGTGCCAAGCAGTCCCTGTTCGCCACCCTTGAAGCCCCAGGGCGCGAAGACAAAGCGATTCATATTGCGCACCGTCATCACGGCGCGGTTGGCGGTGTTTTCAAGTTCCATTTCGAGAGCCGCGCCACTGGCAAAGCGGCCTGCACGGCGGCTGTCCGGAACAATCCGGGTTGCACGCATGATGATCGGCGTTTCGATCTCGACGATTTCGACGGGCACGGCGCGCTGCGAATAACGCACCTCGGTACCGTCGACGCCGTCACTCCCGCGACGGCCGCCACCACCACCATGAATGGTATTGATGACATTTACCCGATCGCGACCCGTCCGGGGATCGGGTGCCGAAACGACAATGACGCCCGCCATGCCCGCGCCCGCCGCCCCCAGACCTTCAGGCAGCGCCTGGTCGAGGCAGCCCATGATGATGTCGTAAGCGCGTGTTGCGGATGCTGCGCGAGAGCCGCCGGATGCCGGGAAGACCGCGTTCAGCACGCTGCCGCGGGGCGCGTGGGCATGGATCGCCCGCAAAATGCCGGAATTGCGCGGTGTCAGCGGGTCCATCGTCAGGATGAACGTGATGAGGCACTGAACCACGTAGGGATGGGTCGTTTTACCGGTTACCAGATTGTAGGCTGCCGATAGTTGCGGATCGGTACCGGTGAAGTCGACATCGATCTCGCCGTCGTGGACCGTCAGTGTCACGCTGAAATAGGCAAGCTGACCCTCGTGGATCCCTTCGAGATAATCGGAAAAGCTGTAAGTGCCGTTGGGAATGGTCCTGATGACCGCGCGAGCCTTGCCTTCCGCATATGTGATGACGTCGTTCATGCCTTCTTCGACCGCATCGCGGCCATAACGGTCGCACAGCTCGCCGATGCGCCTGTCCATGCTTTTCAGGCCGGAAATCATTGCCTGGATGTCGCCCCAGAGTTCGACGGGGATGCGGCTGTTGTCCTCGAAGATCGATTTGATCGCCTTGTTGAGCACGCCGCCTTCGTAGAGCTTCACCGGCCGGACCCTGAGGCCTTCCTGAAACACTTCCGTGAACGCGGGGGAAATGCTGCCCGGAACGGCACCGCCGATATCCGATGCATGCACGAATGACCAGCCGACGGCGATCAGCTTGCCATCGCGAAAGATCGGATAAAGAAGCGTAACGTCCATCAGATGGGTCACCAGGCCATCGGTTGCGAACGGATCGTTGGTGATGATGATGTCCCCCGGCTTTAAGTTTTCGCGCCCGATCGCGTTGAGTGTCGGTCGCAGGGGCGAACCGATGAAGACGTTCACGCCCGACATCATCGGATAGGCAAACATGTCTCCATCGGCAGTTGCGAGTGCGCATTGGTAGTCCTGAACAAGTTTCACGAAGGTGGTATGCGCGGTGCGATAGACGGCGGCTGATGCCTCCTCGACGATCGCATTGAAACGGTTGCTCATAATGGCTGTTCGGACGGCATCCATAGGTCAGCTCCGGCTCATGAATATTGCGCCATAGGCGCCGACGCGTGCGGTGAAATCAGGCGGCACGACGATTGTCGCTTCGGGCTGCTCGATGACGGCGGGTCCATGGACAGTGTCATTCAAGCTGAGGCGAGCTCTGTCATAGATGCTGACCTGCGGGAAAAACTGCCCCTGAAAACGCATCGGCCGCACGCCCTTCACCGGGTCGCCGCCGTCGGACATCGTCGGAGAAGCAGGCTCGGGGACGGACATGGCCCCCCTTACACGCATGCGCAGATCAACGAACTCGACCGCTGCCGTTCGATCGGCATGGCTGTAGATCCGCTCGTGCTCCCTGTGGAAGGCGTCATGCATCGCTGATAAGTCCTCGCTGTCGACGGCCGAGTTCGGCAGACGGACATCGACCTGGAAGGATTGCCCGACATACCGCATCTCCGCCCAGCATTCGTATGCCTCCGAGACGAGGCGTTCGGGTGGGGATTGTCGCGACAGCCATTCGGCGGCCTGCTCCCGCAGGGCTGCAAACTTCCTCGTGATGAGCGCGCCGTCGATGTCGAGCCCGTGCACGGTTTCCATTGCATCATGGCTGAGTTCAGAGACCAGACCGCCGAGAGCGCAGAAAACGGACGGCGTGGTCGGCACGAGGACGCGGCCGACACCGATTTCCGCCGCAAGGAGAGGGCCCTGGATCGCGCCGGCCCCACCATAAACCAGCAGGGTCAGTTCTTCCGGATCGACGCCCTGGCGCGCAAGATATGGCAGGACGCCAGCCACCATATTCGAACTGGCCACCGCGACGCACATTTCGGCGGCGTTGAGAATGTCGGTGCCTAAGGCTGCAGCGATTGGCGCCATGGCGTGTTCGGCTGCATCCCGGTTCAACTGCATGTCTCCGCCGAGCAGGGCTTGAGGCAGATAACCCGCGACCAGATAGGCATCGGTGAGGGTGGGGGCGCCGCCCCCGCGTCCGAAGCAGGCCGGACCTGGATAAGAACCGGCGCTTTGCGGCCCTATGCGCAAGACTCCGCCGTCAATCGTCGCGATCGATCCTCCGCCCGCCCCGATTGCCTCAATCCCGGTCACCGGCATGACGACAGGGAAGTCGCCGACTTCAGCGACCGTCGAAGTGAGGGCCTCTCCATCACGCACCAGCGAGATATCCGTGCTCGTGCCACCCATGTCCATGGTGAGGATGTTGCGCTCGCCGATAGAACGGCCAAGATATTGTACGGCGGTCACGCCGGACGCGGGACCTGAAAGAAGCGTGTGGACAGGGTAGTTGCGCGCTTCCGATGCTGCCATCGCGCCGCCGTTCGAACGAGTAACGAAGAGCTGCGAGCCAGGAAGTCTATCGGCGACATAATCTTCGACGGCACCGATATACTCATTCATGCGGCGCCGCACAAACGCGTTGAGCACGCTAACGATCGCGCGCTCATACTCGCCGATGCGCGGCCAGATTTCACTCGAAAGACTGACCTCCGCATCGGCGCCGACAGCCCGTCGGATAGCTCTCTCGACCGCTTTTTCGTGCTGCGGATTGGCATAGCTGTGGAGAAGCGCGACGGCATAACCGGCTGCACCGGCTTTGGCCGCCCGCCGGGCCAGGGTTTCCACCGCCGTCTCATCGATTGCCGTTTCGACCGCGCCGCCGCGCAGGAGCCTTTCCTCGACCTCGAACACCATCGCACGTTCGACCAGCGGCTTTGTGCGGTTTTCGAAAATATTAAGCGGGTTGCGCACGCCCATGCGCTGCAGTTCCAGAAGATCCCGGTAACCCTTGGTCACGAAGAATGCGATCTTCGGACCCTTTCGCTCGATCACGGCATTGGTGCTGACAGTCGTGCCATGCATCACCAACGCTGCCTCGCCCGCCTTCGGCGAGAGGCGCTCGAGAAGATTTTCAAATCCCTGCCGGAAGCCATTTTCGAAAGAAGGCGGTGTCGAGGGAACTTTCAGGCTGAAGATCTCGTGCCCACCCTCACGCCATCCACAGAAGTCGGTAAATGTGCCGCCTATGTCGACGCCAATCCTAAGCATAACGCGCGTCTCTCCGCATATTGAACCAGAAGACACATGGATGAAGCCGAGGCGGCTGTCGCCGTTTCGCCTTTCATGAATTTGTCTCCTCGTCGGGGTCAGATAAAAGTGTCGAGGAGGAGACTATGACGACGGTTCTTTGCGAGAGAAGTTGCGATTCCTGAACATTAATTGAAGATTCCAATTAATGCGGGCGTCGGCACGTGGGGCAATCGACAAAGGCCTTTCAGACGTTGCACCCCACGGCCTCGGCATGATGGGCGGCAGGGTATAACCTCTGGGAATGGATATCCCAAAATAGCGACTTTGACACTTATGGAGCCCTGTCCTTAACTCCTGTCAAACAACAAGGAGGCGAACGTGCAAAAAACTGGAAACAGACTGCTGGCAGCTCTTGCGGTGTCATTGATGGCTTCGATTGCCCTTCCACAGACAGGGCTTGCAGAAACGCTAAGAGTCGGAATCAATGCCGCCGACATCACGACGATGGATCCGACCCGGGCGACCGCCACCGCCGACGTGGCTCTTGTCTCCTGGATGTTCAACGGGCTGGTGCGCTTTCAGCCGGGCAGTGCAGATCCGTCGAAGATCGAGCCCGATCTGGCCGAGAGCTGGAGCAGTTCTGCGGACGGACTGGCTTGGACGTTCAAACTGAAGAAGGACGTCAAGTTTCACGGCGATTATGGCATTCTCACTGCAGAGGATGTGGTTTTCTCGCTGACCCGGGCCAAGGACCCGAAAACCTCTTCGTTTTCCAGCGATTTCGCCGCTGTCAAGTCGATCGAAGCTGTTGATCCCATGACAGTCCGCATCACTTTGAACGAACCGGTTCCAGGATTTCTTGGCCTCATCGCCAATTATCACGGCGGCAATATCATCAGCAAGAAAGCTGCGGAAAAGCTGGGAGCCGATTTCAAGAGCCACCCGATTGGCACCGGTCCATTCATGTTCGACCGCGCAATCACGCAGCAGACGGTGCATCTGAAAGCCTTTCCGGAATATTTCCGAGGCGCGCCAAAGATTAGCGACATCCAGTTCGATCTGATCCCGTCCGATTCCAGCCGTGAGCTTGCCTTCCGTTCCGGCGAGCTGGATCTGATCTACGGCAAGCGCGAACAGCGCTGGGTCGATCAGGCCAAGGCTTGGGACGATGCCGTCGTCGATATCTTTGCCCCCGGTGAATACCGGACGATCTTCCTGAACATGGCACATCCGCCGCTCGAAAAGATCAAGGTCCGGGAAGCAATTGCCCATGCGATCAACGTCGACCAGATCGTGCAGTTCGTGGGGGCAGGAGTAGGACCGCGTGGCTGTTCGGTGGTGCCGACGGGTTATCTGGGTGAAGATTGTTCCTGGGCCTACAAGTATGATCCGGCTCTGTCCAGCAAGCTGCTCGAAGAGGCTGGGTTCGCAAAGGGATTGCAGCTCTCCGCCGTCGTTTCGTCGAGTTCGTCACAGCAGCCGATCATGGAGGTCATCCAGGCGCAATTGGCGGAAGTCGGCATCGACATGCAGATGAAGGTCGTCGACCATCCCACTTATCAGGAACAGGTGCGAAAGGATCTCAGCGATGTCGTCTTTTATGGTGCTGCGCGCTATCCGGTGGCAGACAGCTATCTGAGCCAGTTCTATCATTCGGATGCGGCAATCGGAAAACCGACGGCGGTCACAAACTTCGCTCATTGCGATGCGGCTGATGCCGAAATTTCCGCGGCTCGGAAGGCGGTGAGCGACGAGGAGCGGTTGAAGCTCTGGTCTGCTGCACAAAAGAAAATACACGAACAGGTCTGCGGCGTGCCGCTGTTCAGCCTGATGCAGGTCTGGGTGCGCAGCAAGGCAGTCGACTACGGATATGAACTGAAGGGCTCGCTCAATCTTGCGCCACCCATTACCGAACAGACGACACTGAAGCGTTAGCGCGCTCCTGATCCCCGACGCTCCCCGAAACCCGCGACCATCCCCTAATCCAAATGGGGATGGTCGCGGTCGAGGTTGAAGCCCTCGGGCGACATCCTCGACTTTGAAGCCGCCGCATGCACTTCTTCGACGAAGTCGGCGACGAGCTTGCTGTTGCGGGCTCGTATCGGCCGGATGATCTGGTTGTCGATGTTGGGGGTTGGCCGAAACGGCCGAACGGTGACCCGGCCTGCGGCGACCTCCATTGTCAATGGATCGGCGACAGTCACTCCAAGGCCCGCCGCAACGAATTCCGCTATGTTCGGCGCCGTTGACGCCTCGATGACGATCTTGGGTCGCAGCCCTTCAGCCTCGAAGACGGCATCGACCTTCCGACGTGTCAGGCCCGATGGCGCGAAGGCGATGAATGGCTCTTCGGCGAGATCCCTTGGACTGAGCGTCTTTTTTTCGCAAAGACGATGACCGTGCGGCAGCACCACCACCGCCGGAGGGCTTTTTAGCGTTTCCACCTGGATAGAACTGTGTTCAAGGCCGCTGATAACCAGCGCCGCGTCCAGACGGCGCAGTAGAACGGCTTCCGTCAAGAACTGCGAGCTACGTGCTTCCACCGACACGAAAACATCGGGATGACGCGCACGAAACCCCACCAGAACCCGGCTCATGAATGGTCCGGACAATGCGGGCAGCGTGCCCACGACCAACTGGCCGTGCTCTTCCCGGCGAATAGCATCCACAGCGCGCGCCAACTGATGAACGCCGCCGAAAATGCGCTCGACCTCTTCGTAGAGCCGCATTCCGCGGCCGGTCGGGACCAGACGGCCACTTTCCCGTTCAAAAAGCTGCAGGTCCGTATCCGCCTCCAGATCCTGGATGAGCTTGCTCGCGGCCGGCTGCGATATTCGCAGGATCTCGGCCGCACGGCTGACCGTGCCGGCTTCGATCACCGCCATCAAGGCTTCGAGCTGCCTCAGGCTGGGGTTTCTCATGGTATAACCTGCATGAATAGTGACACAAAGTATTCGACTTTGACTTTCTACCGGCACTTGGCGACCATGACAAGAACTGAGGGAGATCGAATTGGACGCGGACGTCATCATCATCGGCGCAGGAGTGGTCGGCGCGGCACTTGCCTATGGCATTGCCCGGAAGGGGCACAAGGTCCTGGTACTGGATGGGAAGGATCGGGACCTGCGCGCAGCCCGCGCAAACTTCGGCCTCGTCTGGGTTCAGGGCAAAGGTTCCGATACGCCGGCATACACGGATCTTACGCTGCAAAGTTCCGATCTGTGGCCGACCTTCGGGGAGGAACTGGCCGAAGCGGCCGGATCGCGCGTTGATTATTCCCGCCGGGGAGGGCTGGCGTTCTGTCTGAGCGAAGCCGACTACAAGGCTCGCACGGCTCTCATAGAGCGGACGCACAACCGGCAGACGGAAGCCTACACCGAAATGCTCGAGCGGCCTGCGCTCGAGCGAATGTTGCCGGCCGTTACCCTGGGCAATGCCGTCGTGGGCGCAAGCTACTGCAAACTGGACGGCCATACCAACCCGCTGCAGCTCTACGCGGCTTTGCTGGGTGCTGTCTCGGCACTCGGTGGTCAGGTCAGGTTCCGTAATCCCGTCACCGCGATCAAACCCATATCGGGCGGTTTTCAGGTCGATACCCCGCAAGGCAACATCCGGGCTCGGCGCGTCATCGTTGCGGCAGGCCTGGCCACACCCGGCCTCACCGACCCTCTCGGCCTCGTCGTGCCGCTGCATGCCGAACGCGGGCAGATTCTCGTGACCGAGCGCCTGGCACCCATGCTGCCGCTTCCGGCAAGCGGGCTCCGGCAGACCGCGGAAGGTACCGTGATGATCGGTACGACGAACGAGAAGGCGTTCGATACGGGTGTGACGATGCAGTCGGCCATCAAGCTTGCGCGGCGGGCGCAACGTATCATCCCGGCGCTCGGGTCTGTCCGGCTCGTGCGCCAGTGGAGCGGATTGCGGGTACTTTCGCCTGACAAGGCACCGATCTATGCCGAGTCGACCCGCCATGCCGGCCTTTTTGCGGCGGTTTGCCATTCCGGCGTGACGCTTGCGGCGGCGCATGCGGCGATCGTCGGACCTGCCATGGCCGAAGGGCGGTTGCCGCAGAACCTTGCGGCCTTTTCCAATGGAAGATTCAATGTTCAGAAGTGTGCTTGAGGGGTCGGCGGCAGCGCCGGATATGATGGTCGTGGTGAATGGAGTCGAAACACCCGCCTGGAATGGCGAAACGGTCGCCAGCGTATTGCTGCGCGTTCCCAATGCAGGCCGGATATCGCCGGTAAGCGGCAAGCCCCGGCTTCCCTATTGCCAGATGGGGGTGTGCTTCGACTGTCTGGCCGTCGTCGACGGCATCGCCTCCACGCAGGGGTGCCTGGTTCCGGTGAAGCCGGGAATGCGCATTGATATCCAGCGTGGCCCCAGGGAGATTGCCCGATGACCTATGATGTCCTGATCGTCGGCGCCGGGCCGGCCGGCATGTCCGCTGCAGTGCAGTTGAGCAGAGACGGCCTGGCGGTCGCGGTCGTTGATGAACAGCCGGCGCCCGGCGGCCAGATCTGGCGAGGGGTCGAAAGAAATATGTCCGGTCCGTTCTTCCGGGCTCTCGGAGAGGATTACCGCAAAGGCCTCGCGCTCGTTGAGGCGTTCCGGGCATCGGAAGCCGAATACATGCCCGAGACCCAGGTATGGCAGATCGAGGAGGGTTGGAGCGTATTCCTGACGTCTGGCGGCCGCGCGCGCCGCGTTTCCGCGCGAATTGTCCTGCTTGCGACGGGGGCCCAGGAGCGGCCTGTGCCTTTCCCTGGCTGGACCCTGCCTGGAGTGATGACGGTTGGTGCCGCCCAGATCCTCTTGAAATCCGGTGGGATGCTGCCTGAGGGCCGCGTCTGGATTGCGGGGGCGGGACCCTTGCCACTGCTCTACGCCACCCAGGCCCTTGACCTGGGGGGACGGCTTGCTGGTTATCTCGACACGGCCGGCCGGCCGGGTCTGGCCGCGCTGCAAAAACTGCCCGGAGCCTGGCGCGACCTGGCGGGACTTGCGAAGGGCGCGGGCTGGCTTCGCACGCTTCGCCGCAAGGTCGATATCGTCCGAGACGGCAAGGATCTGCGCGCCGAAGGCGAGGGGCGCCTCGAACATATCGAGTGGAGCAGGCACGGCAAGCGCGAGCGGGTGAAAGCCGACGTGCTGCTTGTCCACGAAGGTGTCGTGCCGCGTATTCATGAGACGCTGTCCCTCGGCTGCGCCCACGATTGGAGAGCTGGTCAGGGGTATTTCGCACCGAGGCTGGACTGCTGGGGAGAGACCAGCCGATCGGGATTGTTCGTTGCCGGCGATGCAGGCGGGATTGGCGGCTGGTCGGCCGCGATGGTGTCCGGTGAAATCGCCGCGCTTGGAATTGCGGCGCGTCTTGGCAAAGGCGGCGATGTGGAAGAGCGCCGTCGTCAGGCCCTGCTCGATGACCGACGTGCCCGTGCGCTTGCCTTGCGGCCGCTTCTCGATGCCCTTTACCCTCCGCCTCGAAAAAGGCTTCCGGACGAAACCATCGTATGCCGCTGCGAGGAAGTGACGGCGGGGACGATCCGGGCGGTCACCCGCGCCAGCGTGCCCGATCCGAACGCGGTGAAGGCCGCGACGCGATGCGGGATGGGACCCTGCCAGGGGCGGCAGTGCGGCTATACGGTTCAAGCACTTCTGGCGGAGGTCCACGGCGTACCGGCAGGCGAGGTGGCATTCTTCAACATCCGCCCGCCGCTCAAGCCGATCACGCTTGCAGAGATCGCCTCCCTCGAGGATATGGAGACGGCCGGATGAATGCCGATATCCTCGTGATCGGCGGCGGTTTGCACGGCCTCTCGGCTGCATTGCAGTCGGCCAGGCGAGGGGCTTCGGTCACCCTGGTTGAACGGCATTTTCTCGGTCGACATGCCTCGGGCGCCACGGCGGCCGGTGTGCGTACTCTTGGGCGGCATCCCGCCGAGCTGCCGTTGAGCCTGGAAGCGGCGGGAGACTGGCTCCGGATGAGCGAACTGGTGGGCGACGATTGCGGCTTTGTCGCCTGCGGCCAGCTGCAGGTCGCCGAGGATGAGGCGGCGCTCTCGGCGGTGAAAGCGCGCGTCGAGCGGCTGCAGGCAAAAGGTTTCACCCACGAGCGCATGGTCGAACCTGATGAATTGCGGACGCTGGTGCCGGACCTTTCCGCGCATTGTCTGGGCGGAGCCTGGGCAATCGCAGACGGCTCGGCCGATCCGCACCGAACGATCCGCGCTTTCCGTGATGCCGCTTTGGCGGCCGGGGTGCGCATGACGGAGCAATGCAAGGTCACCGCTTTGACGCGGCGTTCGGACTTTTGGCGGGCGGAAACCTCTCAGGGTTCGATCGAGGCGAAGGTGGTCGTCAACGCGGGCGGCGCATGGGCCGCGGAGGTCGCCGCACTGGCGGGCGACCCGTTGCATCATGCAATCCGCACGTCGATGATGGTCGTGACGGAGCGCACGGTGGCACGTATCGGGCCGGTCGTCAGTTCCTTAGGGCGGAAATTGTCCTTCAAGCAGACTGCGCAGGGCACGCTTCTGATCGGCGGTGGCTCGCAAGGCAAGCTCGCTGCCGACAGGCAGTCCGCGACAGTCGATGTCGTAGCGCTGGCAAGCTCGGTCAAGGCGGCCGTCCGTCTTTTCCCCACGGTTGGTGGGCTGCGCATCGTGCGGACATGGGCGGGCATGGAGGCGATGACCGAGGACCATCTGCCCGTGATCGGCTTTTCCCGCAGGGTCGAGGGCCTCGTCCACGCCTTCGGGTTTTCCGGCCATGGTTTCCAGTTGGTTCCGTCGGTCGGCCGCGTCCTGGCCGATCTCGTCTGCGAGGGCCGCACGAAACACGATCTTGCTGCTTTTGACACAAACCGCGTCGCCGCAGAAAGGGCTGCCGCATGATGCACTATGCCATCCGAAGACTTCTTCTCGCGATACCGATCTTGATTGCCATGCTGACTATGGTCTTCATCCTGGTCCGCCTGGTACCGGGTGACGCGGCGGTCGCCATGCTTGGCGACCGGGCGAGTGACGAGGCCTTGCGGGCGCTGCGCGCGGAACTCGGCCTCGATCAGCCGATCGCCATGCAGTATCTGCGCTTCATCACCGACATGCTAAGCGGCAATTTCGGACGCTCTTCCGTTAGCGGACGAAGTGTCCTGGAAGAGGTGGCGCTGGTGCTGCCCTATACCCTCGAACTGGCCTTTGCCGCTGTTGTGATCGGCACGCTCTTCGGGATTCCTCTGGGCATAGTCGCTGCATGTTGGCGCAATCAGTGGCCGGATTATACCAGTCGGCTTCTGTCCCTGCTTGGGCTGTCGTTCCCCGGATTTGTTTCAGCGATCCTGATGCTCCTGGCTTTTGCCGTCTGGTTGCAATGGCTGCCGGTGATGAGCCGCGCCACGACCGACCCGATCAATCATTTGCGCAATCTCGTCCTGCCCGCCCTCAATCTCGGATTGATCATGACCGCCTATATCGCGCGCGTCACACGCTCCTCGATGCTGGACGTGATGGGCGAGGACTATATCCGCACCGCCCGCGCCAAGGGTGTGCGTCCATCGAGGCTGATCCTGCGGCATGCGCTCGGCAACGCGCTGATCCCGATCGTGACTGTCGTCGGCCTGTATTTCGGCACCCTCATCGGCAACTCCGTTCTTACCGAGATCGTGTTTACGCGGCCTGGGCTGGGGAAACTTATCCTCGGCGCGCTGCAGTCGCGCGACTACACGATGCTACAGGGGCTGATGGTGGTGTTCGCGACCTTCGTGATCCTCGTCAACACGGTCACGGACCTCGTCTACGCCCTTGTCGATCCCAGAGTGAGCTACGCAAAATGACGGACGCGACTTTTTCCCTGACCACGGCGGAACGGCAGGCAAATCCCATTCTTATGGCACTGCGCCGCAACCGGTTTTCCTGGATCGGTATCGGGCTGCTGGCTCTCATCCTGCTGGCCGCCCTCCTGGCGCCGGCCATCGCGCCCGACGATCCGCTGAAGCAGAACATATTGCACCGGCTAAGCCCGCCTTCCGCCGAATTCTGGTTGGGCACGGACAGCTATGGTCGCGACGTGCTCTCGCGGCTTCTTCATGGGGCGCGGATATCGCTTTCGGTCGGCTTCCTTTCCGTCCTGATCGCCATGGTCGTGGGCTCCGCTCTGGGGATCGTGGCGGGCTATATCGGCGGCGTTTTCGATCAGCTGGTGATGGGGCTGGTGGACGTGATGCTGTCGTTTCCGACGCTGCTGCTCGGCTTGATGGTCGCGGCAATGCTGGGCGCGAGTTTCGAAAACCTGGTGATTGCCATCGCCATCACGGAGACGGCTCCCTTCGTGCGCGTGGCGAGAGCTCCGACAATCGCGGTGAAGCGACGAGAATTCATCGAGGCGGGCAAGTCCATGGGGTTTTCGCCGCTGCGCATTATGGGCGTCCATATCCTCCCCAACATCCTGTCGGACATCGTCGTCGTCGCGTCGCTGTGGATGGCTTCGGCGATCCGTACCGAGGCTTCGCTCGCCTTCGTCGGCCTCGGCGTGCCTCCGCCGGCCGCGACCTGGGGCGGCATGATCCGCGAAGGTTTCGACAATATCCTGAGCGCATGGTGGCTGGTCGTCTTCCCATCGCTTGCCATTCTCTTGACCGTGCTCGCATTGAACATTCTTGGAGATGCCTTGCGTGACGCGATCGATCCGAAGACGAGGAGCGGGCGATGACAGTTGTTCAAGACAATAGGCATCTGCCAGCAATTCCTCTGCGGGCGGTTCATGGTAACCCGGTGCTTTCTGGCACTGCAATGGAACAGACTGGTAGTTCGGTGCCACCGGTGCTGTCGGTGAAGAACCTTTCCACGTCGTTTCGTGTGAACGATGAATGGCGCACGGTGGTGCACAATATTTCCTTTGACGTGGCGCCGCGCGAGACGGTGGCGATCGTCGGGGAGAGCGGCTCCGGCAAGAGCGTCACCTCGCTGTCGATCATGCGGCTCCTGCCGAAGAATTCCAGCCGTCTCGAAGGCGAGG
>NZ_JBEAAL010000016.1:0-165332 GCF_040066075.1 Neorhizobium phenanthreniclasticum | reverse complement strand
CCCCTCCCGATCTCGGCCAATCATCGAAGGTCTGCCGCGCCCCGTCACCAAGAGCCGCCTCGGGGCCGCCGACGGCCGGCAATTCCTCATATTCGATGGAGATCAGTTCGATCGCGTCGGCCGCCGCATCGGCACTGTCGGCCACCACGATCGCGACCGGTTCGCCGACGAAGCGCACGCGGTCGGTCGAAAGGGCATAGCGGGCAGGCGCCCTGATCTTCATGCCGTCGACGCCGGGAAAGGTGACCAGCGGTCCGGGGGCGATCAGGTTCGCTTCGAGCGCGTCCTTGCCCGTCAGTACGAGACGGACGCCGGGTGCTTCCAGAGCCGCATTTGCATCGATCGAAACGATGCGTGCATGCGGCAGGTCCGCCCGCAAGAAGGCGGCGTGGAACTGGCCTTCCAATATATTGTCGGCGGTATACACGCCTTGTCCGGTCACAAGTCTCATGTCTTCCCGGCGGCCGGTGAAGACCTCATGATCACTGCTCAAAACACTCTCCCATGCCGGCCAGGTCCGGGCCGAACTTTTCTGCAAGATTCAACTGCGAAGCAGGCATCGGACGAGATTCCGCCCGGCCTTCCCGCCCTGTCCCGGAGGCCGACGCTAAAGGAAGAATTCAACTCTGACAAATGTCATTTTATGACGTGATCGCATCCTTTGCGGATTGTCGCCAGCGAAGGAAAAGCCCGCGCCGGCCAAGCCAGCGCGGGCTTTCGGTTCTTCAGGTCGTGATCAGGCAGCGGAGCGGACGAGTTCCTCGGCTTGGCGCAGAGCGGCGATGATGCGGTTCTGGCCGCGCACGAGTTGCGTCCTGGCGAAACCATGCCTGGCCGGATCGAGCTTGTCGAAATCGGCGGCCGTCGAGATCGCCGGTAGTTCCGGGATCGGCAGGGCCGGATCGTGGCGGAAACGCTGTTCGCGGGTGAAGTTGAGCGGCACGAGGATGCGGGCCAGACGCTGGATCACGCGGTTGGCCTCTTTCGCTTCCACCTTGCCGGCGTCGATACCGGCATAGAAGGCGGCGAGTGCCGCGCCGAGCTGTTCCACCGCCTTGCGGGTCGGAGAGAGGTCGAAGCGGTCGCCGGCCTTCTTCTGGTAGGTGTCGACCGTGTGGAGGAATTCCTTCGCCGTCGCGCGCCAGTCGAAGGGCAGGATCTTCGCATTGGCGTTGCGCAGCACGGCGAGCAGGTAGACCTTGATGTCGCGCAGAAGGATGTCCTTGTCGGCGATTTCCAGCGTGTCGTTCTCGGTGTGCCAGGCGATGTTGCCGCCGCAACCGCCGACCGTATAGTAGCCCTTCTCCTCGCGGTCGCGGTCGGCCATGGTGGAAGACAGCATCAGGTAGCTCGAAAGACCTATATTGTTGAAGGAATAGTCGCCGGCGCGGTGCGGGCGCTCGCCTTCCGCTTTTTTGCCGGCCACCTCTTCGATGACGTCAGAGAGAAAGGCTTCCGTCTCGCTCATCATGCAGAGGTTGATGAACTCTGTCGCCCAGCGGCAGCCGGGGCTGTCGCAATTGACCGAGGCGACGCAATTCTCGTCGAGGTCGAGCGCGAAATTATCCGAGAACCAGGTGGAGCCGGCATAACGGCCGGTCGAATGGCCGGGCCACCAGCAGATGCGCACCGAGCGCTTCAGCTTGTCGCGGTTTTCCCAAAGGACGCGGGCGATTTCGAGGAGGGTTGCATCGCCGGTGGCGTTGTCGCCGACGCCGACGTCCCAGCTATCGAGATGCCCATGCAGCAGGATGTATTTTTCCGGCTCCTCCGTGCCCTTGATGAAGACTTCCGGCAACTTGGAGGTGAACCACCCCTCTTCCATGTCGGTGAAAACCGTAACTTCGGTTCCGCTTCCGGCAAGCTCGATGAGTGCGTCGCCGCTCTCCCGGTTGACGGCAACGGCCGGGATGGAGGGTTTGCGCGGCAGGTCGTCAAGGTCCGGTGTGCCCCAGACGGTGGTGCAGATGCCCCAATGGATATCGACGCCGGGGTTGATGGCGATGACGCCGATCGCCCCCAGTTCCGTGAATTGCGAGACAAGGCCGGGATTGGCGAAACCTTCGGAGAGAACGATCTTGCCGCGCACCCGTGCCGCGAGGTTGTCCGTGTCCTCGACGGCCTTCTCGAACATGGTCGAGATCGCCTTCGGCTGGAGGCTCGCGATATAGACCAGTTCGCCCTTCACGCCGGCCTTGGCGTCCTTCGCGTAGGCTGGCGGTTTGGCACGAAAGGTCTTATCCCCGGCCTCGACGCGGGCAAGCCCCGGAAGGCTCAGGTAGAGGTTCGGCTCGTGCATGGTCACATCGACACCGTGCTTCTTCAGCCGCGCGGCCACCTCGTCCATGCCACGGTTCACGTCGGTTGGATGCTCGCGCTTGTAGGTCGAGAAGCTCTCGATCAGCGCCCAAGGCTCGTCCAGTTTCACCGCTCCCAGAACGGCGGATTCGGTCTCGTTCATCTCCGGTACTCCCCAAATTGTTTTATTAGATGAAACGTCGTTTCATAAAACGAGGAGACGCTAACAGAGGTTTTCCGACCCTGCAAGCGGGTTTGGAGGGCGAGAAATCGCACTCGAGCGCCGTGCGTCCTTTTGGACGCACATAGGACGCTCGATATCTTTGAATCTGCGCATCGTGTTTTCCAAAAATCGATTCCGATTTTCGGGCCGATGCGCCGGCGAAAATGGGCGCCAAGGCGCCCGAATTTCCTGAAGTGACGAAGAGGAGCGATCTGCAGAGTTCAAGCAGTTGATGTCATGCGTCCACTTTCGCCGGGCCCATGAATGGAAAGGCGTTCGGAAATCTCGGCGGCGGCCTCCAGCGCCGCGTTCAGATAGCTCTCCCGGCGTTCCTCGTCGAAACGGACCACCGCGCCGGCGACGGAGATCGAGGCGATGACGGCGCCGTCCGCTCCCCTGATTGGTGCCGCCACCGAGAAGGCGCCGTCGTCGAGATCATTGAGTACGATGTTGTAGCCGTTCGCCCGGATGCGTTCGAGGATCTGCAGCAGTTTCGCCCGATCTGTCACCGTGTGCGGGGTGAAGGCTTCGAGTGGCTGGGCCAGAACGGTGTCGATCACGGAGGGATCGGCATGGGCGAGCAGGAGCAGCGATCCGCCGCCGGCGTGCAACGGACCGTTGCGTCCTGCCTGGGCGAAGAGGCGGATCGAATGCCGGCCTGCCCGCGTCGCCAGCACATAGCTCTTCAGCCCTTCCCGGACGACGAGGTTGATGTTTTCCGACGTCTTGTCACGCAGCGCGTCCATGACCGGCCGGGCTGCATGCAGCAAGGCGCCATCCTTGCCGAGCCGCTCGCCGAGTACACCAATGCGGTAGCCGAGCGAATATTCGGCGCGTTCCGCATCCCGTGACACGAAGCCGCGGTCCTCCAGCGTATGCAGCAGCCGGAAGACGAGCGACTTGGTCATGCCGAGCGATTTCGCAAGCGAGGTGACACCCTGTTCGGGACGATCGGCCAGCGCTTCCAAAAGCGCAAGAGCCCGATCCACGGCTGCGATCTTGTAATCCTTGGTTTCGGTCATCGGGTGTGTCCTCCGGCATGTGAAATGGATTGCTTCAAGCTTCTTGCAATCTTCTGGGAATGTGATTTACTCGTTTGCAATGCGAAACGATGTTTCACGGAATAAAACAAAGCGCGTCGCGATGCAATTGCCTCAGGCGTGCTGATGATGAAATCTGTGGATTAGAATTTCCTTCGGTGCGCGCGATGCGTGTCGGTGATGATTTCAAAGTTCGCAAAGCAAGGGGGAGATAACCCTTGCCAACAAAGAGAATAGTCAAGCTATTCAGAGGAGAACAACGATGAAGTCCTTTTTGAGAACCGCATGTGCGGCAATGATGGTGAGTGCCTTGGCCTTGCCTGCCTTTGCCGGCGATCCAATCCGCAAGATCACCATCCTGTCACGCCCGCAGGCCGGCCAGCAGGCCGAATTCCAGTCCGTCCAGCTCATCGCCCAGGAATGGCGCAAGCTCGGCCTCGATGTCGAGGTCAAGGCGATGCCCTGGGAGCAGATGTCTGATGTCGTCTGGTACAAGCGCAACGACTGGGATTCGACCGCCTGGCAGATGGTCGGCCGGCCCGAGCGTTCCGATCCGGACGAGCTCGTCTTCAACCTCTTCCATTCATCGACCGCCGAGAACGGCTACAATTTCGCGGGCTATCTGAACAAGGATTACGACGCGACGGCGGAAGCCCAGCGCGGCGAGATCGATCCGGACAAGCGCAAGGCGCTCGTCTACAAGGCACAGGAGATCCTCGACAAGGATCAGCCCTATATGATGCTGGTGCATCCGAAATCGACCTTCGCCTTCGACAAGACGGTCTGGAAGCCGGAATCGGTCGTCAACCAGAGCGGCATCGGCATCCGCAACACCTGGACCTTCCTGGGCATTGAGCCGGCCGGCGCCAAGAAGGATCTGATCATCAATTCATCCGACAATATAAAGGCGATCAACCCCCTCTATATCTCGGGCAGCGTCGACAGCTGGATCACCGAACTCGTCTGGGACCGCCTCCTGCGTGTCGGGCCGGACGGTCTGCCGAAGCCGTGGGCTGCCGAAAGCTTCACCTGGAAGGACGCGACTACGGTCGACGTGAAGCTCAAGTCGGGCATGAAGTGGCATGACGGCAAGCCGGTCACGCCGGAAGACGTGAAGTTCTCCTTTGAGGCTGCTGTCGGCGGCGAAGCGCCGATGTACAAGCCTTTCGCCACCAATATCGACTCGATCGCCATCAACGGCGACGTCGTCACCTTCAAGCTGAAGAAGCCGGCAGCCTCCTTCGTCACCTCCAGCCTCGCCAAGGTCAATCTGATCCCGAAGCATGTCTGGGAGCCGATCCTCAAGGATCTCGCCGCGAAGCCGGAAACCGCCGAAAGCTATCAGGAGCAGATGCCGATCGGCTCCGGCCCGTTCAAGTTCGTCTCCTGGGCAAAGAACGAGTCCGTCACGCTTGCGGCGAACAAGGATCACTTCAATCCGCCGAAGGTCGATCGCTGGATCCTGCGCATCGTTCCCAATGCGGAAGCCGCACTCGGCATGCTGCGTTCGGGCGAAGTCAACTTCATGGGCGAGTTCACCGGCGATCCGCAAGTGCTGATCGATGCCGCCAAGAAGGACGGCGACCTGGAAGTCGTGTCGACCGTCGACATGGGCTTCCGCTACATCGCGTTCAACGAGCGCCGTCCGCCCTTCAACGACCCGGCCTTCCGCCGTGCGCTTTCCGAAGCGGTCGACCGTCAGCTGATCGTCAAGGCCGCCTATCGCGGCTTCGCGGTCGCCTCGAACTCCATCGTCTCGCCGGCGCTTGAGTTCTGGCATGACAAGTCGGTGGTCGATGGTTTCAAGGCCGGCCATGACGTTGCAGCCAAGACCTTGAAGGACGCTGGCTATACGCTCGAAGGTGGCAAGCTCCACTATCCGGGCGACACCAAGGAAGCCTTGGCAGCCAATTGATCCTTCGCGGAGGCGGCGCTCCTCCCGCGCCGTCTCCTCCCTGCCTGACGCTTGACATTGGCGACCTCGCATTCCTCCCGAGGGGCCGAGCCAAGAGAAGGAAGTTTATGAGATGACCAATTTCAAGGCGGTGGGCAGCAGGCTGCTGCAGCTCGCTCTTGTCCTGTGGGCGGTGGTGACCATCCTCTTTCTGATGTTCCGGCTGATGCCGGGCAATCCGATGGCTGCCTATATCGACCCGACATTCACGCTGGAACAGCAGCAGCAGCTCATGGCCCAGTTCGGGCTCGACAAGCCGCTCTGGCAGCAATACCTGATCTATCTCGGAAATCTCCTGCAGGGCGAGCTCGGCCAGAGCTTTCGCTATCGCGAGCCGGTCGGTGAGCGCATCTGGACGCTCTTGCCCAACACGCTGGTGCTGACCTTTTCCTCGCTGATCATCGCTTACGCTTTCGGCATCCTGGCCGGTGCCTATCTCGCGTGGCGGCGCGGAAGCTTCATCGAGCAGGCCGCCATTCCCGCGGTGCTCACTACCCGCGCCATGCCGGAATTCTGGCTCGGCATGGTGCTGCTCGCCATCTTCTCGTTCTCGCTCGGCTGGTTCCCGGCAGGCGGCACGCGCGCTCCAGGAGCGGAATATTCCGGTTTCCTTGACCTCTATACGTCCCGCGACTTCCTTTCGCACCTGATCCTTCCGGCCGCGACGCTGGCGATCTACAGCCAGGGCCTGCCGCTTCTCCTGATGCGCTCCAACATGCTGGACGTGATGAAGGAGGATTTCGTCACCATGGCGCGCATCAAGGGCCTGTCGAACTGGACGGTCGTTGTGCGCCACGCGGCCCGCAACGCACTTCTGCCGGTGATGACTTCCTTTGCGATTGCCGTCGGCTACCAGCTTCAGGGCAATGTCGTCGTCGAATCCGTTTTCTCCTGGCCGGGGCTCGGCCGCGAACTGGTGAATGCGGTCGCCGCTTCGGACTATCCGCTGGCGCAGGGCGCCTTCCTGATGATCGCGCTGGTCGTCATTTTGATGAACCTGCTTGCCGACCTGCTCTACGCCGTTCTCGATCCGAGGGTTTCCCATGCCTGAGATCGCCGCACCCGCAATCATCAAGCCGAGGCGCCCCAATATCCTTGCCCGGATGTTCCGCGCGCTGAGACTGCCGGTGAACGACCCGTTCGCCGTCGCCGGCCTTGTCATCTATTTCGTCTTCATCGTGACGGCGGTGTTTGCCGACCAGATCGCCACGCATGATCCGACGGAAATCCTCTACACGCCTTCCTACGATCTGGCGGCGGACCTCCGGCCGGGGCAGGACGGTTTCCTGATGGGGACCACCAGCCTCGGCCGGGACATCTTCTCGCAGCTCGTTTACGGCAGCCGTTCCGCGCTGCTGATCGGTGTGACCGCCGCCTTCATGGTGGCGCTGATCGGCTCGATCATCGGCCTCATCGCCGGCTATTTCGGCCGCTGGGTGGATGCCGTGCTGATGCGGCTTGCCGATATCGCCTTCGGCATCCCGTTCCTGCCTTTCGTCATCGTGCTTGCCGCCTTCCTGCAGCCGTCCATCTGGAACGTCGTGATCGCGATGGCGCTGGTGCTTTGGCGCGACACGGCACGCGTCATTCGCAGCCAGGTGCTGACGCTGAGGACGCGCGGCTACGTGGAAGCGGCGCGAGTGGCTGGATCGTCCGATTTCAAGATCATCCTGCGCCATATCGCGCCGAACATCCTGCCGCTCTCCTTCCTTTACGGCTCGATCGCGATCGGCTGGGCGATCCTGACGGAAGCGTCGATCAGCTTTCTCGGCTTCGGCGACCCGGATTCGATCAGCTGGGGTTACATGCTGCAGGATGCGTTCGCGAGCCAGGCGCTCGCCAAGCAGGCCTATTACTGGTTCGTGCCGCCCGGCATCTGCATCATCCTCGTCGTCAGCGCGGGTTTCTTCGTCACCCGTGGTTATGAGAACATCCTTTTCCCGAAGTTGAACCGATGACAGAACCCCTCCTTTCCGTCCGGAACCTGCGGGTGAGCTATCAGGTGGGACGCAGTTTCGTCCATGCCGTGGATGGCGCGAGCTTCGACATCCCGAAGGGCTCGATTACCGGCCTGGTCGGTGAATCCGGCTGCGGCAAGACCACCGTAGCCCGTGCCCTGACGCGGGTGATCGCCGACAATGCAGCGATCACGGGCGGTGAGATCCTGTTCGAGGGCAGGAACCTCGCCAAGCTGCCCGAAAAGGAAATGAACGCGCTCAGATGGCGCGACATCGCCTTCGTGCCGCAGAGCGCCATGAACTCGCTCGACCCGGTCTATACGGTCGAATACCAGCTCGGCGAGGTGCTGCGCCGTCGCGGCGGCATGGGCCGCAAACAGGCCCGCGCACGTTCCGAGGAACTGTTCGAAATGGTCGGCATCGATGCCAACCGTCTGGACGATTATCCGCACCAGTTCTCCGGCGGCATGCGCCAGCGCGTGGCGATCGCCTTGGCTTTGGCGCTCGACCCGAAACTGATCATTGCCGATGAGCCGGTGACAGCGCTCGATGTCATCGTGCAGCGGCAAATTCTCGACCAGCTCAAGGAACTGCAGGTGCGGCTCGGCCTCTCTGTCATCCTCGTCACGCACGACATTTCGGTCGTCGCCTATATCTGCGACCGCACGGTTGTCATGTATGCCGGCAAGGTGGCGGAGTCGGGAACCATGCAGGCGGCGCTGACCGCCCCCTCGCACCCCTATACGATGGGCCTGCGCAACGCCTTTCCGGACCTGCAAGGTGCTGCTTCCGGCGTGCTGACGCCGATCGAAGGCGCGCCGCCCAATCTAGCCAATCCGCCAGCCGGCTGCCGCTTCAAGCCGCGCTGTCCCTTCGCGCTTGATCTCTGCGGCTCGGAGCCGCCGGTAATCGACGTCGCGCCGGGGCATCCCGTGCTCTGCCATCGCGCACGTGAAAGCGCCGCCTTGCGTATCGAAGCCGCCAAGACGGAGACCTGGATGGCCCGCGCATGAATATCGTGACCAAGAAGCCGGAAGTCCTCGTTTCCGTCCATGAGGCCAGGCTGCATTATCAGGTCGGCGGCGCGTTTGCCGCAATGCGCGGCAAGTCGACCGTGGTCAAGGCGGTCGACGGTGTCACCTTCGATATCCGCCGCGGCGAAAGCGTCGGCCTGCTCGGCGAATCCGGCTGCGGCAAGACCTCGATGGGCAGGCTGCTGCTGAAGCTCGAAGACACGACCGGCGGCTCGATCCATTTCGACGGCGAGGAGCTTGGCGAGGTTCGCCGCCATCGGCTGAAGAAGTTCCGCTCGCGGGCGCAGCTCATATTCCAGAACCCGTTCGATGCGATCAATCCGCGTTTCACCATCCGCGCGACGCTGTCGGAGCCGCTGGAGAATGCCGGCATTCCGCGGTCGGAACGTGAAGATCGCATCGTCAAGGCGCTGGAACTCGTGCGCCTGCCGGAGCCGGAGCAATTCCTTGACCGCTACCCGCATCAGCTTTCCGGCGGCCAGCTGCAGCGCGTCGTGATGGCGCGGGCGCTCATCCTGCAGCCGGAATTCGTGGTGGCCGACGAGCCGGTCTCGATGCTGGACGTTTCCGTCCGCGCCGGCGTGCTCAACGTCTTCCGCGACGTTCGCGACAGACTGGGCCTCACCGCCATCTATATCAGCCACGACCTGGCACTGGTGCGCTACGTCTGCGAGCGGACGATCGTCATGTATCTCGGCCGGATCATGGAAGACGGCTCGACCGAGGATATCGTCCGCGAGCCGTTGCATCCTTACACCAAGGCGCTGGTTGCCGCCGTGCCGGTTCCCAACCCCGACCAGAGCCATGATCCGCTGCCGATCGGCCGCGGCGCACCCGACCCGCGCAATCCGCCGTCCGGCTGCGTCTTCCGCGACCGGTGTCCTTCGGCGCACGCGCGCTGCGCTTCCGAAGTGCCCGAGCCGCGGCCTGTGGGATCGCGCCTCGTGGCCTGCCATCTGTTCTGATTGGAGTTGTTGATGCTGGCAGCCTTTTACACACGCACCGGTCCTGCCGCGGAAGTCCTCTCCGTCGGCGAGATGGCGCCGCCCGTCGCCGACCCAGGCGAAGTGTTGGTGCGGGTGCATGCCTCTGGCATCAATCCCGCCGACGTGAAGCGGCGCGGCGGCTGGCGCAGCATGGGCATGGATCACCCATTGATCATCCCGCACACTGACGGCGCGGGCCAGATCATTGCAGTCGGCGAAGGTGTCGATCGGGACCGGATTGGCGAGCGGGTGTGGTTGTGGAATGCGCAGGGCGGATACGGCGAGGCGGGTCGCGCCTTTGGCACCGCCGCCGAGTTCATCGCCATCGCATCGCATCAGGCGGTGAAGCTTGCCGATAGCCTGAGTTATGCGGAGGGCGCCAATCTCGGCGTTCCGGCGATGACCGCCCACCGCGCTGTCTTCGCCGATGGCCCGGTCGCCGGCCAGACGATCTTCGTGAACGGCGCGGCCGGTGCAGTTGGCCATTTCGCGGTGCAGATGGCGGTTGCTGGCGGTGCGCGGGTGATCGGTACCGTCAGCAATCAGGAAGCTGCGGCCCATGTGATGGATGCCGGCGCTTTCGCCACCATCGACCGCAAAATGGAAGATGTCGCGATGCGTGTTCTTGAACTGACGGAAGGGCAGGGCGTCGACCGTATCGTCGAGGTGGATTTTGGCGCCAACCTGGAACTCGACGCGGTCGTGCTGAAGCGCAATGGCACCGTCGCCGCCTATTCTTCGTCCAGCAATCCGACGCCGGTGCTTCCCTATTACGCCTTCGCCAGCAAGGGCGCCAACCTGTGTTTCATCCAGGGTTTTCTGATCCCCGAAGATCAGCGGCTGGCCGGCGAAAAGGTGATCGCCGAGATGGCCGATACCGGCCGGCTCAGCGTCGGGATCGGCGCGACGTTTCCGCTTCGAGACATCGCCAAGGCTCATGAGCGCGTCGAGCGCGGCGGCCTCGGCAATGTCGTCGTCCTGATCAAGGGTGAACCGTGAGCCCTGATCCATCCATTCCAAAGCATTCACCGAGGTGACCCAAATGTACAATCCCCAAGAGCGTACGAAACCAGAAGGGACCGTCTGCGATCCCGTCTCGCTCGAAATCATCCGCGGCGCAATCGCCGCCGCCCAGTCGGAAATGGAGGCGCTGCTCGAGCGCACGGCGATCTCCGCTTTCATCCGCGAGAAGAAGGATTTTTATACCGCGCTCTTCGACGGCAACGGCGTGATGGCGGTGGGCTCCATGGTGCCGGTCTTCGGCGACATGACAGGCCCCGTCTTTGACAAGTTCCCGGCCGATACGATGAAGCCGGGCGATCTCTACTGGTACAATGACTGCTACGGTTCGCGCGGCGCGGTTTCCCACTCCAACGACCAGGTGCTGCTGGCGCCGGTCTTCAAGGATGGCAAGCGCTGCGCCTTCGTGATGAGCTGGGCGCATTTCGCCGATATCGGCGGCATGCGGCCGGGCTCGATCAGCCCGGATGCCACCGACATCTACCAGGAAGGCATCATTATTCCGGTCACCAAGCTGATCGACCAGGGCGTCACCAATGAGGCGACGCTTTCGATCTTCCACCGCAATTCCCGCTTCCCGGAGCAGAGCATCGGCGACATGCGGGCGCTGATGGCGAGTGTCGAAGTGGGCGTCAAGCGCATCGGCGAAATCCTCGACCGGTTCGACGCGCAAGTCGTTGAGGACGCGCTGGCGCAATTGCTGACACGCACCCGCAAGCTGGTGCGTGCCAAGCTCGCCGAGACCTTCGACTACGGCACGCACAAGTTCACGGATGCGATCGATACGGACGGTCACGGCAACGGCCCCTATAAGATGCGCTTTGCGCTGACCCGCGAGAAGGGGGCCGATGGCGAGGACCGGTTTATCTTCGATGCGACCGAATCCGACGATCAGGCGCCCGGGCCTGTCAATTTCCTGATGAATCGCGGTGTGCCAGGCATGGCGCTCGGTCTCTTCTATCTCGGCGGCGATCCGGCACAGGTCTGCAACGCCGGTGGTCCGCAGGCGCTGCACGACGTGAAGCTCAGGCAGGGCTCTTTCCTGCAGCCGAACTTTCCGGCCTCGCTCGGCATGCGTGGCCTCACGATGATGCGCGTGCTTTCAGCACTGAACGGTCTGGTCAATTCGGCGGGTGGCAGGGCGCCGGCCTCCAACTCGGCCTATGTCATCACCATCATGCGCGGCAACTACAGGGACGATGCGGGCGGGCTGCAACGCTTCCTGCTCGCCGACGGCATCGGCGTCGGCTACGGCGCGCGACCGGATGCGGACGGCATCGATGCCGTCTATTTCGTGGCGCAGGAAAACTATCCGGTCGAATTCCTCGAAGTGGGGTATCCGGTCAGGCTCCGGACCTATGGCATCGTCAGGGATTCCGGTGGTGCAGGCCAGTTCCGCGGCGGCTGCGGCATCATCCGGGAATACGAGATCCTCGCGGAGGACTTGTTGCTGGCCGTGCGCATCGACAGCGTCAAGAACCCGCCCTGGGGCATCCATGGCGGCATGGGCGGCGGCACCGGCCGCGTCACCGTCAATCCCGGCAAGCCGGGTGAGCGTATCCTTGCACCGCTTTCCGACGGCAACAAGCTCGTCAAGGGCGATATCCTGCGCATGGAAACGGGCGGCGGCGGCGGCTACGGCCATCCCTTCGACCGCAGGCTCGATGCTGTCCTCGAAGACGTGCTGGGCGGTTTCGTCAGCGCCGAGGCGGCAGAGCGTCTCTACGGAGTCGTCATGAACGGCAACAGGATCGATGAGGCCGCCACCGCAGCCCTTCGCGCCAATCGCCCCGCCACCCGTGCATTCCATCGTCAGGAGTATGTCGATGTCCTCGCTTGAAATGTCCGTTGATACGTCCCTTTCCGTTGCAGTCGATATCGGCGGCACTTTTACCGACGTCGCCCTTCTGGATCGGGCGACCGGCAAGGTCTGGCGGGCAAAGACGCCGAGCGTGCCCTCCGATCCTTCTGAAGCCTTCCTGAACGGCATCCGGCTTGCACTCGCCGATGCGGGCCGTGAGGCCGCCTCGCTCGGCCAGGTTCTGCACGGCACGACGGTCGCCACCAACATGATCCTCGAAGACAAGGGTGCCCGCACGGCGCTCGTCACCACGCGCGGCTTCCGCCACGTTCTGGCGATCGGCCGGCAGGACATTCCCCGCAAGGCGAACCTCTATACCTGGGTAAAGCCGGAACGGCCGGTGCCGGCCTCGCGGATCGTCGAGATCGACGAGCGTATCGGCGCCGGCGGCGCGATTCTCGACGCGCTCGACGAGGCGAGCGTGCGTACCGCTGCGGACGCGATCCGCGGCATGGATGTCGAGGCGGTCGGCGTCTGCCTGCTGCATGCCTTCGCCAACCCGGTTCACGAGAAACGCGCGGCGGAGATCCTGCGCGAAGAGCTGCCGAATCTGGCTGTCACCACCTCGACCGACGTTCTGCCCGTCGTGCGCGAGTTCGAGCGGACGCTGACGACGGTGCTGAACGCCACCGTCATGCCGGGCGTCACCACCTATGTCGGGCGTCTTGAAAAGCGGCTCACGGACGAAAAGGTCGCCGCGCCTTTGCTCCTCATGCAGTCAAACGGTGGGGTGGCGGGGGCGGCGACCATCCGCCAGGCGCCGGCGTTGACGGCGCTTTCCGGTCCCGCCGCCGGCGTGGTCGGGGCGCGCTCGGTCGCGGCCGCCTGCGGCATCAAGGACATCATCACCGTCGATATCGGCGGCACGAGCGCCGATATCTGCCTGATCAAGGACGGCAGGATCGGCCTCACCCAGAACGGCAAGGTGGGCGAATGGCCGTTGCCGCTGCCCATGGTCGACATGGTGACGATCGGCGCCGGCGGCGGATCGATCGCCAAGGTGAGCGACCACACGCTTTCCGTCGGCCCGCAGAGCGCCGGTGCCCGTCCGGGGCCGGCAGCTTACGGACATGGCGGTGAGAACCCGACGGTCACCGATGCGCATGTCGTTCTCGGCCATCTGCCGGCGCGGCTTCTCGGCGGCCGCATGGCGCTCGACGTCGAAGCCGCCCGCAAGGCGGTGGACGACAAGGTCGCCGGTCCGCTCGGTCTTTCGACTGCGACGGCCGCTCGCGGTATCCTCGCCATCGTTGACAACCACATGGTGGGTGCGGTGCGGGTCGTTTCCGTCGAGCGCGGCCATGACCCGCGGGACTTCACCCTGGTGCCCTTCGGGGGCGCCGGTCCGCTGCATGGCTGCTCGCTCGCCGAACTGCTCGGGATTTCCCGCGTCATGATTGCCCCGGCGCCGGGCATCCTCTGCGCCGACGGTCTGCTTGCCGCCGATCTCAAGGCCGAATTCAGCCGCACCCTGCCCAGGGCCGGCGCGGTGGACATGGATGTCGCCAACGGCATCATATCCGATCTGAAGGATCAGGCGATCGCCTGGTTCGAGGCGGAGGGCGTGGCCGAGAAGGATCGGCGTATCCAGACCGTGGCGCTTCTGCGCTATCACGGCCAGGGCGGCGAACTCGCGGTCGCCTGGGGCGAGAGCCGCGAGGCGGTGGAAGCTGCCTTTGCCGCCGAGCACAAGGCGCTTTACGGCTTCACGCTGGATACCTCGATTGAGCTTGTGACGTTGCGCGTCGAGGCCGCCGGCATGACGCATGAGCCGCCCCCGGCGAGGCTGGAAGCCGGTTCGGCCGTCACACCCTTCGGCCATGTGCCGGTGCATTTCGAAAGCGGTGTTGCGAGCGTTCCGGTCGTGGATCGTGCGACGCTCGGTGCCGGCGCCACGTTCAAAGGCCCGATGATCCTCACCCAGCTCGACACGACGACGCTTGTCGCGCCCGGCTGGACAGGTACTGTGCACCCTTCGGGCGCGCTTCTTCTCACAGCCAGGCAGGATGCATGACATGACTGAACAAAAGACCGATCTGGAGCGTGTCTTCGCGCATATCGAGGAGAACCGCGAAAGCTTTATCGCGCGGGTGATGGATTATGTGCGCCATCCCTCGATCAGCGCCCAGAATAACGGCATCAAGGAAGTGGCGGCCATCCTCGTCGACATGCTCACGGGCATGGGCATGGAAGCGATCACCATTCCGACCAGGAATCATCCGATGGTTCTCGGCCGCATGGAAAAGCAGCCGGGCAAGCCGACCGTGCTGCTCTACGGCCATTACGACGTGCAGCCGCCGGAGCCCTACGAATTATGGGACAGCCCGCCCTTCGAGCCGACGATCCGGAACGGCCGCATCTATGCGCGCGGCATCGGTGACAACAAGGGCCAGCATTTCGCCCAGCTCATGGCGCTGGAATCGCATCTGAAGGTGACCGGCGAGCTGCCCTGCAACGTCATCTTCCTCCTTGAAGGCGAGGAGGAGATCGGCAGCCCGCATATCGCCGAATTCGTCGCCGAACATGCCGACAAGCTCGATGCCGACCTCGTCGTGACGTCCGACGGTCCACTGCATGAATCGGATACCCCGATCATCACGTTTGGCGTGCGCGGTGTCGCGTCTTTTGAACTGCGCTGCAAGACGGCCAGTCGCGATGCCCATTCCGGCAATTTCGGTGGCGTCATGCCGAATGCGATCTGGAAGCTCGTGCATCTGCTCGCCACCATGAAGAACGAGCGCGGCGAGATCACCATTGATGGCCTGCACGACGTGGTGGTTCCGCCGACCAACATGGAGCGCGAGGCGGTTTCGAAACTGCCGCTCGATCTCGATGCGATCAAGGCCGATCTCGGTATCAAGGAGCTCGACCAGCCGCTCGACCGAGGTTATTTCGACCGGCTGATGTTTCATCCGACGCTGACGATCAACGGTCTGCATGGCGGCTATGGCGGGCCGGGCCAGAAGACGGTGCTGCCCTGCGAAGCATTTGCCAAATGCGATATCCGCCTCGTCGAAAGCCTGACGCCGGATTACGTGTTCGAGAAGGTCAGGGCGCATGTGGAAGCCCACGCACCGGACGTGGAATTCGTGCCGCAGAACGCCATGCTGCCGTCAAAGACGCCGATGGATAATCCGTTCGCCTCCGTCATCCGGGATGCGATCGTCGCGGCCCGCGGCGTCGAGCCGCTGCTTTACCCGACTGTCGGCGGTTCGCTGCCGGACTACGTCTTCACCAAGATCCTCAAGAAGCCGGCCTTCGTGGTGCCTTATGCCAATGCGGACGAGGCAAACCATGCGCCGAACGAGAACCTGAAGATCGACCTCTTTATCGACGGCATCAAGACAGGTGCTGCGCTGCTTTCGAAGCTCGGTGAGATGAAGATGTAATAAAGGGGTCAATCTCTCCGACAGTCGCGTGAGCCTCAAAGGTCATGTCACTCTTCCCATGGCTTCGATTGTTATCTATGCCATGGCCGAAGCAGAAGAGCTTTGTGAACCTTGCGTTCCACAAAAGGGAGTATGTCCTTGTCGCCGGATCGTGTAAGTCGCCTCGTTGCATGTCTCGAAAATAAGCTGGACGCTCCAGGGATTCTCGTCGGCGATGCGGTCTCCGACGGCTATGCGGCGGATGCGACGGCGCGTGGCGTTCGCCCTCCGGCCGTTCTTCGCCCGCGCAATACCGCGGATGTTTCGGCCATTCTTTCCGCCGCCAACGGGTTTCACCAACCGGTCGTGGTTCAAGGCGGCCGGACGGGGCTTTCGGGTGCGTCACGGCCTTTGAGCGGCGAGGTCTCGCTCTCGCTGGAGCGAATGAGTGGTGTGGAATCGATCGACATCGCGGCCCAGGCGATGATTGTTGGCGCCGGCACGCCGTTGCAGGTCGTTCAGCAGGCAGCAGATGACGCCGGTCTCCTCTTCGGTGTCGATATCGGCTCGCGGGGGACTGCGACGGTCGGCGGCAATATCGGCACCAATGCCGGGGGCATCCGCGTGCTGCGCTACGGCATGTACCGGGCGCAGGTCATGGGGCTGGAGGCGGTGCTGGCGGACGGTACCATTCTTTCCTCCCTCAAGGGACTGCCGAAGGACAATTCCGGCTACGATCTCAATCCGCTGTTCATCGGCACGGAGGGCACGATCGGCGTCGTTACCCGGGCCTGCCTGAAACTGCATCCGAAACCAAGGATCGAGCGCAATGCCTTCGTCGCCCTGCCGTCGCTTAAAGCCGCGCAGGAACTGCTGGCAAAGCTCCGGGTCGAACTGTCCGGCCTGCTGTCCGCCTTCGAGGCTATCTTCCCGAATGTTTACGAAGGCACGGTCGCCCATATGGGCATCCGCCCGCCGGTCGAGACGGGCGCCAGCATGTATGCGATGGTGGAAATCCAGGGGCAGTCGCCGGAGCAGGACAATGAACGCTTCGAGACGGCTCTTGCGGCTGCGTTGGAGGAGGGACTCGCTATCGACGTCGTGCTCTCCAACTCGCTGCGCGAGTTCAACGGGCTCTGGGCGATCCGCGACGGTATCAACGACTATCTGTTCGGTCTGGGCGAAATGGCTGGCTACGACATTTCCGTGCCGCTCTCCCGCATGCAGGAGTTCCTCGATAGGGCAGCGCACGGAGTTGCGGAAATCGATCCGGATGCGGTCTCCTTCATCTTCGGCCATCTCGGCGACGGCAACCTGCATTATTGCGTGAAGACGGCTCACGAAAAGAGGATCGCCGAAGCGGTGTTTTCCGGCATCGCGGCGGTCGGCGGCGGGGTTTCTGCCGAGCACGGCATCGGCACCGACAAGGTGCGATATCTGAGATATGCGCGCAGCGAGGCCGAAATCGCCACCATGCGGCGGCTGAAGGAAGCTTTCGATCCGAACTCTATCCTCAATCGCGGCCGGGTCTTCGAAGCATCGGCCATCGCCCTTTAAGCGGGGGTGGTTTTCAGGCTTTCGCCCCTGGAAAGCATCAAGGATGCGGGCAAGCAGGAAACGCCAGTTCCTTGCGGCGCAACTAGGTCATCCATCTCGCTGCTCGGGTCTGTCATTTCGCACAGGGATCGGTAAGCTGGATTTCGGTGACGATAACCGAACCTTGCGAAGGGATAGTCCATGAGCCCCGAATTCCTGATCACGTCTCTCATCGTCGTTGCTTCTCCGGGCACAGGCGTGCTCATCACGCTGGCGGCCGGGCTGTCGCGCGGGGCGCGGGCAAGCATCGTCGCCGCCTTCGGCTGCACGCTCGGCATCCTTCCGCACATGGTCGCGGCGATCTCGGGTCTTGCTGCGGTGCTTCATGCCAGCGCGCTCGCCTTCCAGACGATCAAGTATCTCGGTGTTGCCTATCTTCTTTTCATGGCCTGGCAGGTGCTTAAGGAAAAGGGTGCGCTTACGATCGAGACGAAGGACACGCCCAAATCGGCGCGGCAGATGATCGTCTCCGCAATCCTCGCCAATGTGCTCAACCCGAAACTGTCGATTTTCTTTTTCGCTTTCCTGCCGCAATTCGTCGGGCACGACGAAGCGACGCCGATCGCCCGGATGAGCGAACTCAGCCTCGTCTTCATGCTGATGACCTTCGGCGTCTTCGTCATTTACGGGCTCTTCGCCGCATCGATCCGTAACCATGTTGTCTCGCGGCCGGCCATTCTTGCCTGGATGCGGCGCGTCTTTGCCGGCGCGTTCGTGGCGCTCGGGGCGCGGCTGGCGCTTGCCGAGCGATAACGATTACCTGCCGCGTAATTGAGACGCGTTCCGCTCTCCCGCATGATCGCCCGGCCTGGAACGAGCCGGGCGACAGGAAGGAGATAAAGACATGACTGATGCTAACACCCATGCCGAGCGTTACCTCGCCATCTGGAACGAGACGGAGGCAGGGCGTCGCCTGGTATTGATCGCCGAAGCCTGGACGGAGGATGCAGTCTATGTCGATCCGCTCATGCGGGGTGAGGGCCATGAAGGGATCAACGGGCTGGTCGAGGGCGTGCAGGCCCGGTTTCCGGGTTTCCGGTTTACGCCGATCGGATCGGCCGATGGCTATGGCGACAATCTCCGCTTCTCCTGGGGTCTCGGCCCCGAAGGTGCCGAACCGGTTATCAGGGGCACGGATTTCGCGGCGCTTGAAAGCGGCCGCTTCAAGGCTGTGCACGGTTTCCTCGACCAGATTCCGGCTGCCGCATGACGACCATTTCACCTGCCCGTCCTCTCGGTGATTTCCTGCGTGAGTGGCGTCGCCGCCGGCGCATGAGCCAACTCGATCTGGCATTGGAGGCCGATATCTCGCAGCGGCATCTGAGCTTTATCGAGAGCGGGCGGGCGGTTCCGAGCCGGGAGATGTTGCTGCATCTGGCAGAGCGGCTCGGCGTACCGCTCCGCGAGCGCAATCCGATGCTGATCGCTGCGGGTTTCGCACCCGTCTTTGCGGAGCGAAAGCTCGACGATCCGGCGCTTGCGCCGGCGCGCCAGGCGATCGACATGGTGTTGCGAGGGCACGAGCCCTTTCCGGCGTTGGCCATGGACCGGCATTGGACACTGGTGGCCGCGAACGCCGCGGTTACGCCGCTGCTTGCCGGTGTCGCCGATCGCTCCTTGATGGACGGGGCGGTCAATGTCCTGAGATTGAGCCTGCATCCGCACGGGCTGGCGCCTCACATTGCCAATTTTGCCGAATGGCGAAATCACCTGCTCGACCGGCTGCATCAGCAGATCGCCGCGACCGGCGACCGTGTTCTGGAAAAGCTTCTGGAGGAATTGTCCGGTTATCCCGCTCCGGGAACCGGGCCGAAATCTCCGAGCCGCGATTATGCCGGCATTGCCGTGCCGATGGAGTTGCGGACAGCGGCTGGAGTTCTGTCCTTCATCTCGACGACGACCGTCTTCGGGACCCCGGTCGACGTGACGCTTTCGGAACTGGCGGTCGAGTCCTTCTTTCCCGCCAATAACGAAACGGCCCGGCTTCTGCGTCAGATGGCGGAAGCCGGGCCGTTGAAGGACGAGAGTTAGTCAGCGGATCAGAATTCCGTCCATTGGGACACAGTCGGCGCTGCTGCTGCAGCGGCATTGCCGCCGAAGGATTTCGTCACGCGCTCGGCCAGGCGACGGGCCGGCGATTCCTGTGGAGCCGCATTCCGCGGAGCAGCGACCGGTGTCGCGCCTGAACTGGAAACCGCGCGCGGTGCGGTGTTCATGCGGCCGCGCTCAGCAAGTTTGAAGCGGGCGATCAGTTCGCGCAGCTTCGAGCTTTCCGAGGCGAGGTTGGCGCCGGCGGCGTTGGTCTCTTCCACCATGGCGGCGTTCTGCTGGGTCACCTGATCCATCTGGTTGACGGCCGAATTGACCTCCGCCAGACCGACCGACTGTTCGCGGGCGGCGGTCGCGATCGCGCTGATATGCTCATTGATCGTGACGACATGTGCTTCGATCGTCTTCAGCGCATCGCCCGTCTCGCGAACGAGCTTCACGCCGTTGTGGACCTCGGCACCGGAATTGCGGATGAGGTCTTTGATCTCCTTTGCCGCATTCGCCGAACGCTGGGCGAGTTCGCGTACTTCCTGGGCGACGACGGCGAAACCCTTGCCGGCCTCGCCGGCGCGGGCCGCCTCGACGCCTGCGTTGAGCGCCAGGAGGTTGGTCTGGAAGGCGATCTCGTCGATCACGCCGATGATGTTGGAGATCTGGTTGGACGACTGCTCGATGCGCTGCATGGCGTCGACGGCATTCGCTACGACGGCGCCCGATTTGGCGGCGCTGGAATTCGCTTCCAGCGCGATCACCTTGGCTTCGTCGGCGCGCCTGGAGGAGTTCGCAACGTTGGCGGTGATCTCATCGAGCGCCGCGGCGGTTTCTTCGAGCGAAGCGGCCTGCTGCTCCGTGCGCTTCGAAAGATCGTCAGCGCTCTGGCTGACTTCGCGCGAGCCGCTGTCGATGCTGCCCGCTGAGGAAGCAACCTCGGAAAGAGCGGCACCCAGGCGGGTCACGGCGGAGTTCAGGTCCTCGCGCAATGCTTCGAAATCCGGCGCGAAGGGCTCGGTGAGCTGGAAGGCGAGGTCGCCGGAAGCAAGGCGGCGCAGGCCGGCTGCAAGGACGGCTGTCGCTTCCTGGAGACGGGTCTGGGCTGCGGCTTCCGCCTCCTCCTGCAGGCGGATGCGATCGGCTTCCGCATGGGCGCGGGCTTTCTCCGCCTCTTCCTGCAGTTGCCGGTTCGAAATGGCAGCCTGGCGGAAGACTTCGACGGCGCCGGCCATGGCGCCGACTTCGTCCTTGCGGCCTGCGAAGGGAATCTCCGTCTCGGTGTCGCCAGCCGCGAGCCCGCTCATCGAGGCGGTGATACGTTGGATCGGGCGAGCGATGCCGGTCATCACATAGGCCGCCGCACCGACAATCAGCGCAAAAACCACGGCGAGGATGGCATACATGGTGGTCAGCGCCGTGGCATAGGTCGCCTCCGCCTTGCCGGTTTCGATGCCTGCGGCGTCAGTATTCGTCTTGACGAGCTGGGTCACCGCTTCCATGACCGGCTGGATCGTGATCCGCATCTTTTCCATCTCGACGCGGGCGCGGGCGTCGGAGGCCTTGCGGGAAAAGCCCAGCATCTTTTCGCCGGCCTGTACGTATTTCTGAACGCCCGCTTCGATCTGGTCGACAAGCTGCTTTTCCTGATCGCTGGACGTCAGCGGCCTGTAAGTGTCCAGAGCCGCCTTCAACGCATCGGACTGTTGGGCGATCAGCTTCTCTGCTGCTTCCATGCCGAAATCCGAAGTCGTGGTGAGATGGCCCATATAAGCGATCGTCATTCCGAGGATCGCCGTCTCGATATTCTTGGAGGCCTGAACACTCGGCAGTGAATCGCCGGAAATCGTGTTGAGGTTTCCGGCAACGTTCGAAAGCGAGGAGATGGCCGCCCAGGCGAGAACGGCGGTAAGCGCCGCGATCGCGCCGAAGACGGCAATAAGCGAGCTGCGTATGGAGAGACGGGACATGAGTTCGGCTCCGGATGATGAAGCCTCGACTGAGGCATCGCGTTTTCACGCGCAGATCTGATATCTGGCAGTGTGGGGGAAAAGAGCCGGTCTCATACCGGCCCTGGCGCTACACCGGACGGCGATGGCGCGATGGTCGGAGCCTAGGCCAAACTCTTTAATGACAGATTGAATTTTGACATTGTACAACGTTTTTTGACGTTTTTTCGATGCAAGATCAGTGCTGCTATATATCTAATTTTTAAGAATAATCTTATGAATCAGACGGCATGAGTAGCAGGATACCTGTCAATCGGAGACTGATTGATTTTCCGTTCAGACGGGATGCGAAATCTAGCCTCGATGACAGGATTCTCGAAGCGGGCTCCGCACTCCCGAAGATGATCGTCCGACGGGTTATTTCCGCGCCTTCAGACCGTCCATCAGGAGTCCGATCAGGCGGTGCGACCGGTCGCGCCAATCGGGCGATTCGGGGATCGAATAGATGCTGGACAATGCATGCAGCAGATCGGTCGTTTCGATGTCCGTGCGGATATAACCCTTCTCACCGGCGGTTTTGATGAGGCTTTCGAGTGCACCCCGGATCAGGCCGGTTCCTTCGGCAAACAGCGAGGAATTGGAGGTCATGAGGATGCGCAGGCTGTTGGCCATGCCGCGCTTGGTGGCGATGTACCCCACGAAACGGCGCATCCATTCTTCGAGCGCCACATCCGGCGCATGTCTTTCGGCGAGGTCGGATGCCGCCGCGGCCAGGCTTTCCAGTTCCCGGCGGTAGACGACTTCGACCAGATGCTCGCGCGTCGGAAAATGCCGGTAAAGCGTACCGATGCCAACGCCTGCCCGCCGTGCTATATCTTCCAGCGAGGTCTCGACGCCCTTTTCCTGAAAGGCTGCGGCCGCCATTTCGATCAGTTTGTCCCGATTGCGGCGGGCATCGGCGCGCAGTTTCGTCGGGGTCGTCGATGTTGTTTTCGGCGCGGCCGAGGCCAAAATCATGCTCCAGGCGGATTGGGGACTTGACGAAAATCAGCAAGTCACTAGTTTAACCGGAGGCTCCTCCGTTTGAGCGGAGTGCCTTCCGCTTCTTAATCCAGAAGGGGGCCGGATGTCATGCCAAATGTGCCGGTGTTTCTCTCAAGATATCCATTTAGCGCGCCGGAGCCGGGCGGCCAGCCCATTCTGGATTCGGAATTTTGCATTCTCGTGACGATAGCAGGAGCTTATCATGACACGAACCATCCATCTTTCGCTCGACATCAACGGGAGGCGGCACGAGCTCGATGTCGAGCCGCGCGTCACCCTGCTCGACGCTTTGCGTGAGGAACTGGCGCTGACCGGCACCAAGAAGGGCTGCGATCAGGGCCAGTGCGGCGCCTGCACCTGCCATGTCGACGGCAAGCGCGTACTCTCCTGTCTGACGCTGGCTGCGCAGGTCGAGGGCCGGCAGATCACCACGATCGAGGGGCTTGCCGCAGAAAACGGCGACTTGCATCCCGTCCAGGCGGCTTTCATTGAAAACGACGCCTTTCAGTGCGGCTATTGCACGCCGGGGCAGATCATGTCGGCGGTCGCCTGCATCCGCGAGGGCCATGCCGGTTCCGACGAGGAGATCCGCGAATACATGTCCGGCAATCTCTGTCGGTGCGGGGCCTATAACAGCATCGTCGCGGCGGTGCGCGAAGCGGCGGAGGCCGTCCGATGAGAGACTTCTCCTATTTCCGCGCTTCTTCCGTGGATGAGGCCCGCAATGCCGTGCTTCAGGCCGGCGGCGCACTTCTTGCCGGCGGCACGACGCTGCTCGATCTTGCCAAATGCGGCGTGGACGAACCCGAAACCGTCGTCGATATCACCCATCTCTCCGGTCTTGGCGAGATCAATGTCGATGCGAGCAGTGCCGTTATTGGTGCGCTTGCCAGGATGGGGGACGTCGCCGACCATCCGCAAATCCGGGCGGCATTCCCGGCGGTTGCCGAATCGCTCTCGCTTGCGGCTTCCGCCCAGCTTCGAAACATGGCGACGATCGGCGGCAATCTCCTGCAGAGGACGCGCTGTCCCTATTTCCGTGATCCGGTCACCTTTCCGGCCTGCAACAAGCGTAATCCCGGCTCGGGCTGCTCGGCGATCGGCGGGGTGACGCGCAACCACGCCGTCCTCGGCACGAGCGATGCCTGCATCGCCACCTATCCCGGGGATCTCGCAGTCGCGCTCGTGGCCTTCGACGCCTTTGTCGATCTCGGCAGCCGCAAGGTGGCGGTCGACGATTTCTTCCTTCTGCCGGGCGATACGCCCGAAAACGAAACGGTGCTGAAACGTGGCGAGATGATCGTCGGCATCGGCATTCCTGCGTCTGCCGCAGCCAGGAACTCGACCTATCTCAAGGTTCGCGACCGGCAATCCTACGAATTCGCTGCGGCGAGCGCCGCTGTCGGTGTCGAACTCGAGGCGGACGGCAAGACGGTCCGTAACATTCGCGTTGCGCTCGGTGGTGTCGCCACCAAGCCGTGGCGCGCAAGAGCGGTCGAGCAGGCTCTCATCGGCAAGGCGTTTGACGTCGAAACCGTCGAGAAGGCCAGTGGTCTCGCCATGGAAGGGGCCGTCTCCCACGGCGGCAATCGCTACAAGATCGAACTTGCGCCGCGCGTCGTCGCTCGCGCCATCCTGAAAATGGCCCAGAATGTTGGAGGTCTCGCATGACCATCATGGAAACCCGCAAACACGGCGATGCCTCAGACGGTATGATCGGCGGCCGCCAGACCCGATTCGAAGGGCAACTGAAGGTAACCGGGGCGGCAACCTATGCGCTGGAATATCCGGTGGAAGGATTGGCGCATGCCGTGCTGGTGCAGAGCACGATCCCGGCGGGGCAAGTCGTCTCGATCGATACGTCGAAGACGCTTGCGGCACCGGGCGTCCTTCTGGTGCTGACGCCGGAAGACGACCTTGGGCTCATAACTGCCTCCGACTGGCATGGCAATCGCCCCGAGAACCAACCCTATCATCCCCTGCCGCGCGAGGTCCGGTTCAACGGGGAGTCGATCGCGGCAGTGGTCGCCGAAACCCGCGAACAGGCCGTTGAAGCTGCCAGGCTGCTCGACATCGTTTACGCGGAAGCTCCGTCGGTCGTCAGTCTTGACGATCCTAGTGCCGGTGAAGGCAAAGCCGTCGATATGCTGAACGTTGCCTGGGGTGATGCGGAAGCGGCGCTTGCCACCGCCCCCGTGATGATCGAGGCCGAGTACAGCACGCCGCGCGAATATCACGTGGCAATGGAGCCGCACGGGCTGACCGTGAAATGGGACGGCGATCAGCTCACCGTCTGGGAGCCGAGCCAGTGGTCGCATGGTATGGCGCGCAGCTATGCCGAATGGTTCGCCATCCCCTATGAGAACGTCCGGTTGATCTCGCCCTTCATCGGTGGGGGGTTCGGGTCGAAGGGGGCTGCGCTCGCCTATAGCGCAGTCGCCGCCTTCGCGGCTCGCAAGCTCGGGCGGCCGGTGAAGCTCGCGGTCACGCGGCCGCAGAACTTCACAAGCTATGGCGGCCGTGCCGCGACCAGGCAGACGATCAGGCTCGGGGCGACGGAAGACGGTGTTCTGCAGGCCATCGTCCATCGGGGTGCGAGCGAAACCTCCATCTATGCGGACTGGCCGGAGCAGACAGGCGCCGCTACTTCGATCCTCTACAAGGTCGAAAATTTCTCCTCCCAGCACAGGATCGTGCCGGTCAATACCGTGACGCCCGGCGCCCTTCGCGGCCCGGGCAAGAACCCGAGCGCCTACGGCATCGAATGCGCCATGGACGAGCTCGCCTGGAAGCTCGGCATGGACCCGCTGGAACTGCGGCTCAAGAATTATGCCGACCGCGACTACCAGTCGGGAAAGCCCTGGTCGACCCGCCGCCTGCGCGAAGCCCTCATGGAGGGTGCGGAAGCCTTCGGCTGGTCGAAACGCAGTCATCAGCCGCGCTCGATGCGGGAAGGCAGGACGTTGATCGGCTGGGGTATCGGCTGCGGAACCTTCCCGGTCATCCAGGCACCCAGCGAGGCGATGATCCGTATCCTCGGCAGTGGCCGTGTCGAAGTCGTGAGCGGCGCGATCGACATGGGGCAGGGCACCTATACGATCCTTGCCCAGACCGCGGCCGATGTGTTCGGCGTGCCGGTCAGCCAGGTCGATGTGACGCTCGGCGACTCCCGCCTGCCGGGCTCGGCGATCGCCGGCGGCTCGATGCTGGCGGGCTCCATACTGGGTGCCGTTCACAAGGCTGCCACGGCCGCGCGAGACGAACTCATCGGGCTTGCGCTCAGCGATGGCAACTCGCCGCTGCGTGACACCGGGGCGAACACACTCACCTTCGGTGACGGACGCATCAGCGTCCCGCGCGGCGAAGGTCCCTCGCTTACCCTGCCGGAGTTGATGGCCGCACTCGGCCGTGACGAACTGGAGATCCGCCGGAACACGCTGCCGGACGGTGCAACCGCCCAGGAGCACTACCAGGCCTGGACGACCATGGCAAAGGTGCAGGGGCCAACCATGGGCGACTACTCCATGCACAGCTGGTGCGCCCATTTTGCCGAGGTTCGCGTTGATGAGGATTTCGGCACGGTGCGTGTCTCCCGCATGGTCTCCGCCTTCGATTGCGGGCGGCTCTACAATCCGCGGCTGGTGGAAAGCCAGTGGCGCGGCGGCATCATCATGGGTATCGGCCAGGCGCTTTTGGAAGAAGGCCTTGTCGACCAGCGGAACGGCCGGATGATGAACAGCAATGTGGGTGATTATCTGGTGCCGACCAATTCGGACATCCCGGACATCCAGGTGATCTCCGTCGGCGTGCCGGATTTCAGCGCGTCGGCATTGGGCGGCAAGGGTGTGGGCGAGGTCGGTATCGTCGGCGTGGCACCTGCGATCGCCAATGCCGTCTTCCATGCGACGGGAAAACGCGTCCGCGACCTGCCGATCACGCTCGAAAAGCTGATCTGATCGATCCCGCGCATCCGGCACGTCGCCGGGTGCGCTCACCTTCCTTTCGGCATGTTCGACGCGCCGAGACTGCCGGCGAAACGTTCGGCCAATCGCTCCCTGCGAAAATGTTCGGTCACGAAATCGATGAAGACGCGGGTCTTCGCCGGCAGCAGCGTGCGGCTGGCATAGTAGAGCGAGATCGGCCCGACATCCGCATACCAGTCCGGCAGCAGGCGGATCAATTCGCCATTTTCCAGATAGGGCAGGGCATCCGGTACGGCGAGCATGGCTATGCCGAGGCCGAGGCATGCGGCACGTGCGATCGCCGCCGGATCGTTGAGCACGACCGTTCCGGTCAGGGCGGCCGGCATTTCCTCGCCTTCGGCATTGCGCATGATCCATTGGCGGAGACGGCCGCTGTTGAGCGAACGCATGGAAATGCCGTCGAAGGCTGCGAGGCCCGCGGGGTCGAAGGGCTGCGTTCGATCCCTCACATAATCGGGCGACGCTACCGCGATGACATGTGCCGGACCAAGCGTGCGGGCGACAATGCCCGGCGTCAGTTCGAAGCCGCCGCCGATCGCTGCATCGTAACCCTCGGCGATCAGGTCCACCTGCCGGTTCTCGAACATCCATTCCGGGCGGATTCGCGGATACCGAGCCAGAAAATCCGGCAGCAGCGGCAGGATGTGCTGCGCGCCGAAATTCGGGCTCATGCTGACCTTCAGCACGCCGGACGGTTCCCCGCCTTCCGAAGATACTTCGGCAATCGCGGTCTGCAGCGCCTCAACGTGATCGCTCACCGCCGACAGGAATAGCTCACCGGCCTCCGTCAGCGTCAGGTTGCGGGTACTTCGTTGGAATAGCCGAACGCCGAGATTCCTCTCCAGCATCGCGACATTGCGGCTGACGGCCGCGGGCGTCAGCGCCAGGCGTCCGGCGGCTGCCGAAAAGCCGCCGAGTTCGGCACTGCGGATGAAGGATTCCAGGTTGGCGAGGCTTTCCATCAGACGATATTTTCAACGATTACTTGAAAATCATCCGCATTATTACCGTCTAATCAAGCGCCAATCCAAGGGCGATATTCCCGTCATCGAAACGATAAGGAGTATCGCACATGTCCACCACCTCTCATTCCCTCGTCGGAAAGACGGCCCTCGTCACCGGCGGTTCCCGCTCCATCGGCGCGGCGATCGCGGCTTCGCTCTACACCCTCACCAAGGGGGCGATTTCCGGTTTCAACCGCAGCCTCGTGCGCGATCTCGGGCCGCGCGGCATCACCGTCAATACGGTGCATCCCGGCCCGACCGATACCGACATGAACCCCGACGGCGGTCCCGTTTCGAAAATCGTCGGTCCCGGCATGGCGATCGGCCGCTATGGCAAGGCGCATGAGATCGCCAGTGTCGTCGCTTTCCTCGCCAGCCCCGACGCCGCCTTCGTCACCGGTGCCGATATCGTCGCCGACGGCGGCTTCACCGCCTGAACGCCCATCTCGTTTCAAGAAGGATCAAGACCATGTCCATCGGTATCATCGGCGCCGGCAATATCGGCGCAGCCTTCGCCCGCGCGCTTGCCCGGAACGGTTTGCGTGCCACCATCGCCAACAGCCGCGGCCCGGCCTCGCTCGAAAAGCTGACGGGCGAGCTCTCGCCCTGGATTTCGGCGGGAACGATCGAGGAGGCCGCAAGCGCGGACATCGTGCTGGTCGCGGTTCCCTGGTCGAAACTGCCAAAGGCGCTTGCCGGCCTGCCGGACTGGAACGGCCGCATCGTCATCGACGCCAACAACCCGATCGAGGCGCCGCTCTTCAAGCCGGCCGAACTCAACGGCCGTCTGTCGAGCGAGGTGTTTGCCGGTCTCGTGCCCGGCGCCCGCGTGGTGAAGGCCTTCAACCACCTGCAGCCGCATCTGCTCTCCGGTGACCCGGCTGCGGAAGGCGGCATGCGCGTGCTCTTTTATTCGGGTGACGATGCCGCGGCAAAGGCGGAAGTCGGCCGGCTGATCGACAAGCTCGGTTTCTTCGGCATCGACCTCGGTCCGCTTTCCGTCGGCGGCAGGCTGGTGCAATTCCCCGGCGGCCGGCTGCCGGCGCTGAACCTCGTCAAGTTCGGCTAATCGTCCGAGTATCGCTCCTCTGACCAGGGATCGCCCCGCATATGGTAGCCATTGTTCTCCCAGAAGCCGGCGCTGTCCCGGTCGAGGAATTCGATCCGGTGGAGCCATTTGGCGCTCTTCCAGAAATAGAGATGCGGCACGACCAGGCGCACCGGCCCGCCGTGCTCCTCCGTCAGCGGCTGGCCTTCCCAGCTATGGACGATGATCGCATCCGGCGAGGCGAAATCCGAGAGAAGCAGGTTGGTTGTGTAGCCGTCATAACTTGTCAGCATCACCGCCACCGCTTCGTCCTTCGGATCGACGGCATCGAGGAAGTCGCGGGTGGAAACGCCTTTCCAGTTGTTGTCGTAGCGCGACCAGGTCGTCACGCAATGGATGTCGGAGCGCATTTCGCTTTGCGGAAGAGCCTGGAAGGCGGCCCAATCGAAGGTCTTCGGGTGGTTGACGAGGCCGCGCACGTCGAGCTTCCACTGGGAGGTCGAGATCCGTGGCTGTTGGCCGAGATCGAGCACCGGCCAGTTCTTGACCAGATGCTGGCCGGGCGGCAGGCGCTCGGTTTCGGGGCGGGACACGCGCCCGGTCAGGAACTTGCCCTCTCCGGCCCATTTGCGCTTGGTGATGGTGAGTTTCGAATCCTCAGGCTGAATATCGTCGGCCATCTACGGTTCTCCTTGCGTCCCTCGATATTCTGATAAACAAGGGGGACAAATCAATCGCCCATCTTTGAAAACCTTGTCCTGGACAATCATGCCTGCCTTCAATCCTCTTGTCGAAAAGCTTTCGCCGCCGCCCGTTCCATCCGTTTTCGCCTGGGGGCGTGCCTATCAAGGGGCGAGGGGGCCGCTGATCGATCTGTCGCAGGCGGTCCCCGGTTATCCCGCCCATCCGGACATGCTGAGACTGCTCGGCGAGACGGCGTCCTCCAGGGTGTTCACCGGCTACGGACCGATCGAGGGTGAGGCGGAGCTTCGGCATGCCTATGCCGAGCATGTCTCGCAAGTCTATGGCGCGAACGTGGGGTCGGAGAACATCCACATAACGTCGGGCTGCAATCAGGCCTTCGTCTGTGCCGCGATGACGGTTGCCGGTCCGGGCAACACGGTCCTGATGACGGAGCCTTTCTATTTCAACCACGAGACCACGCTCGCCATGATGGGCATCAAGACCGCCTTCGTGGCTTGCGATGCGGCAAACGGCTTCCTGCCGGATCCGGCGCGTCTTGAAGCCGCAATCACCGGTGACGTTCGGGCGCTGGCGCTCGTGTCGCCCAACAATCCGACCGGGGCGATCTACCCGCCGCCGCTTCTGGACGCGGTCTTCAGGTTGTGCCGGCAAAAAGGCATCTGGCTCATCCTCGACGAAACCTATCGCGACTTCATGCCGGAGGCGGGCAAGGCGCCGCATGGCCTTTTCAGCCTCGACGGCTGGGAAGATACGCTGATCAGCCTCTACAGCTTTTCGAAATCCTTCTGCATTCCGGGCCACCGGCTGGGTGCGATCACCGCCGGCTCGACAGTCGTCGAACAGGTTGCCAAGATCATGGACAACCTGCAGATCTGTGCGCCGCGCGCCGCCCAGGCGGCTGTCGCAAGGGCGTTACCTCTTCTCGCCGGCTGGCGCGAGCAGAACCGGCAGGAGATCGGCCGCCGCGCGGACGCGCTGAAAGCGGTGATGCGTTCACTCAACGACTGGAAGCTCGATGCGATCGGCGCGTATTTTGCTTTCGTGCGTCATCCCTTCCGCGGCGTAGGCTCTGCGGAGGTGGCGGAGAAGCTTGCCCGGGAGGCGGGTATCATCTGCATTCCCGGCGCCTATTTCGGCGAAAACCAGCAGGATTACCTGCGGTTTGCCTTCGCCAATGCCGACGTTCCGACGATCGGCCTTCTGGAGGAACGTTTGCGGAACTTTGCCCTGTCATAAGGCGGGCGGTCGTTCTATAAGCGGAGCATGGTTCAAAGAGCAGGCAGCGCCGATCTTCCGCTTCACGGCGGCCGGGTTCCCCGGTGGCTCGGCGAGCGCATGACGAAACTCGGCGCGGTCATCGCGCAGGCGATCGTCATCGAATACGGCCGCGACGAGTTCATGCGGCGGCTGGCGCATCCCTTCTGGTTCCAGTCCTTCGGCTGCGTCATGGGCATGGACTGGCATTCGTCGGGCATCACCACCAGCGTTATCGGCGCGCTGAAGCGCGGGCTGACGCCGCTCTCCGGCGAACTCGGCATCCATGTCTGCGGCGGACGCGGCCAGAATTCGAGGCAGACGCCCGGCGAGCTCATGGCGATCGGCGACCGGGTGGGTTTCGACGGCGAGGGTCTGGCGACCGTCAGCCGGCTCGTCGCCAAGGTGGACAGTGCTGCGGTTCAGGACGGGTTCGATCTTTACCTGCACGGCTTCATCGTCGCCGACGACGGCAAATGGGTCGTGGTGCAGCAGGGCATGAACGGCGACAAGCGGCAGGCCCGGCGCTATCACTGGATTTCTGAAGGGATCACCAGCTTCGTCGATTCTCCGCATGCAGCGATCGAAGGCCGCAAACAGGGCGAGATCGTCAACCTCGCCGACCGGCGTGCGGATGCATCCCGCAAGGGCCAGCTCGACCTGCTCGCCTCGCTCGGGCCGGACCGGATCGTGCGAGAGGTGATCGCGCTCGATCCCCCGTCAAAGGCGAAAGATATCGCTCAGCCGCTGCTGCCGCATCTCATCATGCCAGCGCATCATGATGTCCGCGAGGAAGACGTCAACATGAAGCGGCTGCACGGCACGCTTGCCGCCGCGGCCGATCGGGGGCCTCAGGATTTCGAACAATTGCTGCTCACGCCGGGTGTCGGCGCCCGCACGGTCAAGGCGCTCGCCATGGTCGCCGAAGTGGTGCATGGGGCGCCCTGCCGCTTCTCCGATCCGGCGCGGTTCTCGCTTGCGCATGGCGGCAAGGACCGGGAACCGTTCCCCGTGCCGATCAAGGTCTATGACGAGACGATCCGCGTAATGAAATCGGCCGTCGGCAAGGCGAGGCTCGGCCGCGACGAGGAGTTGCAGGCGCTCAAGCGGCTGGATGACCAGGCCCGCCAGCTCGAACGCTACGTCACCGGCCCGGACCTCAAGGAGATCGTCGCCGGAGAATTCCACCACTCGCATGAATGGGGCGGCCGCAGCGTCTTCGGCTTCGAGCCGCCGCCGGAGAACAAGGCTGAAAAGCGTGGCGGTTGAGAACCGTCAGGCGCGCTTTTCCTCTGCCGAGACAAGGCGGCCGGCGAGTTCGCCGACACGGCCCATGGCGACTGCGAGCACATCTTCCGGCACCGTCAGCGAGACGCGCAGGAAGCCGGCCGCCTGATCACCGAAGGAGGTTCCGGGCATCACCGCGACCTTTTCCTGATGCAAGAGTTCCCAAGCGAATTCCTCGCCGTTGAGGCCGGTTGCCGTGACATCGAGAAGAACGAACATTCCGCCTTCCGGCGGCATGGGCTTGATCAGGTTGCTGCCTGCAAAGGCCTTTTCGACGATCTCTGCGCGACGACGATAGTTCTCGCGCATCACGTCTGCCGTTTCGAAATGCTGCGAGAGCGCCATGGCCGTCATGTCGGAGATGAACGGCTGGACGCCGAACAGCATGGTTTCCGAGACCGGCAGCAGCTTTTCGCAGAATTCTTCGGGACCGGCGGCCCAGCCGCTGCGGAAGCCCGGAGCTGCATGCGACTTCGAGATGGACGAGACGACAATGGTGCGCTCGGCAAGCTCCGGAATATCGAAGGGTGAGGCGAAGGGCGTGCCTTCAAAGATCAGTTGCTCATAGACCTCGTCGCAGACGATCCAGAGGTCGTGGCGACGGCAGACGTCGCCGATTGCGGCGATCTCGGCGGCGGTCAGCACTGCGCCGGTCGGGTTATGCGGGGTGTTGAGGAGCAGCACGCGGGCTTCCGGGGTGATCGCCCGTTTCAGGTCTTCGGCCTGCAGGTGGAATTTCTTCTCCGGGCGGAGCGGAACCGGGATCATATGGGCGCCGGTCGAGGCGATGACGCCTTCGTAGGTAGCATAAAGCGGGTCACCGACGAGCACGCCGTCGCCGGCTTCGGCAAGGCCGGTCATGACGCTGTAAAGCGCGGTCTGGGTGCCGGGAAAGCAGAGGAAGTTCTTCTCGGTGACGTCCGGTCGGCGTTTCGAATATTTCCGGACCAGTGCTTCCAGGATCGATGGTTCACCGCGACCGTTGGAATAGCGGGTGCGGCCGGCATACATCGCACGCGCCGCTTCATCGAGCAGCGCCTTGTCGGGCGCCACGTCGGGCTCGCCGATCGTGAGCTCGATGATCTCCTCGCCGGCTGCCTTCATGCGGCGGGCGGCCAGATGGACGGCCCAGCGGCCGGAGCCGAGATGAGCGAGACGGTCGGTGATCGAGGCATAACGCATCGGTATTTCCTTTTGTTGTCGTTATTCGTCTGAAAGCCCGCCCGGCCGGAGATGCAAAAGCGCCTCAACCGAACTCAACGCATTCTCGGCCAATTCCCTGTCTGCGAACATGTCTGCGGCCAATGTTCCTTCGAGCCATAGGCCGTCGACCAGTGCGCTCAGCGAAATCGCATATCTGCGGCATTGGTCCGAACTCACAAGACGTTGCTCCTCCTTGAAGAAGGCGGTGAGCAGGGTTTCCAGCGCTTCGAGAAAGGCCAGATAGTTCTCGCGATGAATGGCGGCAAAGCTCGGATCGATCTGGATATGGCTGATGAAGGCGGCCCAGAGCGAAAGCGTGCGCGGATCGGTCACCGGCGGCGTGACATTGGCGACGATGAAGCGGCGCAGCCGCGCCTTGGCCGTTTCGCCCTCGATGGCCGCCGCGATCGCGGCTTCCGTCATGCCGGTCATCACCTTGCGGTAGGCGGCCTGCAGCATCTGGTCCTTGCCGGTGAAATAATGCCGGATCAGCCCTCCCGTCACGCCGGCACGCGTGGCGATCTGGCGGACCGTGGCGCCCTGGATGCCGGACTCGGCGATGCAGTCGAGGGTTGCGGTGATCAGATCCTCGCGCCGCTCGGCCTCGCTGGCGCGATAATAAGTCCGTCGGTTCTCCGTCATCGCCGGGTCTCGTCCGGATGACGTATCAGAACACGCAACAAAGACGTCGACATGGCCCGCGAGCCGTAGGCGTTCATAAAGATATCCCTCGGGAAAACGGAGGCGGACCTTTTCGGCTGCTCCGAATTCGGGCCGCTCTTTTTCGGATTTGATTGTTATTATACGATTGGATAATTGCCGCACAAGTGCCGATCTCTTCCAGCACGCAGCGCCCGACCACCAATCTCCCCGAAAAGCCAAGATATCATCAGGTTTCAGGGAGCCTTATTAAGGGATCGTATACCATAGGTTCACAATATGGCGCCCGTACATTTCGTACGGATAGTGCACTGTGGAACGGGGGCTTTGCAGAATGTCGTCGGCTGAAGAGAAACGCGAATTGCAGAAGCGCCTGGATTTCGTCGGGCTGGACCAGGAGGCGCGTGCCACGCTTCGCCGGCTGGATCCGGTCATCAGCGCCAGTTTGGCACCGGGGCTCGATGCCTTTTACAAAAAGGTCCAATCGACACCGGAAGTTGCCGGCTTCTTTTCGAACCAGGCGCATATGGATGCCGCCAAGAAGCGCCAGATGAACCATTGGCGCGTCGTCGGCGAAGCGAAATATGACGAACATTATGTGGAAGGCGTCCGCGCGGTCGGTGCTGCGCATGCCCGTACCGGTCTTGATCCGCGCTGGTATATCGGCGGCTATGCGTTGATCGTAGAGCACTTGATCCATGCGGTAATGGCGGCCAGCTGGCCGTCCCGCTTCGGCCGCAGCAATTCCGAAAAGCTTGCCAAGGAAATCAGCACGCTCGTCAAGGCAGCGATGCTCGACATGGATTATTCGATCTCCGCCTATCTCGATATCCTTGCCGCAGAGCGCCGTAAGGCAGAGGAGGCAAAGCAGGCGGCCGAGCGGGAGCAGAATATCGCGCTTCAGGCGCTGGACGACGTTTTGAAGGGGCTTTCCGTTGGTGATCTGGAAAGCCGGCTTTCCACCGACCTGCCGTCAAATTTCGTCCGCATGGCTGAGGATTACAACAACAGCGCCGAGAAGCTGCGCCTGACGATGGCAACGGTCCGCCAATCCGGTGAGGAAATCCTCACCAGCACTAATGCGATCACCCAGGCTTCCAAGGATCTTGCCCGGCGAACGGAAGAGCAGGCGCAGGGACTGGAGGAAAGCTCGGCGACGCTGCACCAGCTCACACAAAGCGTTTCCGGCACCGCCGAGGGCGCCGGCAAGGCGGCCGCTGCCGTCGATGTCGCGCTGTCGGAAGCACGAGCTTCGGGTCCGGTGGTCAAGCAGGCAGTCGCGGCGATGGGAGAGATCGAACGCTCATCCGACGAGATCTCCAAGATCATCGGTGTCATCGACGAGATCGCCTTCCAGACCAATCTCCTGGCGCTCAATGCGGGCGTCGAGGCAGCCCGCGCTGGAGAAGCGGGACGGGGTTTTGCCGTCGTGGCGCAGGAAGTGCGGGCACTCGCCCAACGTTGCGCCGATGCAGCCAAGGAGATCAAGGACCTGATTTCCGACAGTTCCCGTCAGGTTCAGGCGGGCGTCGACCTCGTCAACAATGCCGGCACGGCTTTGAGCCAGATCACTGATCGCATCGACGACATCAATGCCATTGTGAAGACCATCGCTACGGAAGCCGGGCACCAATCCCTCGGCCTCCGCGAGGTCAATGGCGCTTTAAGTCACATGGACAAGCTCACCCAGGAGAATTCCGCCATGGTGCAGGAAACCTTCGGACGGACTTCGGATCTTCGGGATGCGGTGGAACGGCTGGTGACGGCGTTGCGTGGCTTCAAGACCCGCAGCATGGAGCGGCTTGGGCGCGATCGTCAACAGCGGGAAGAGGAAAGCCGCCGCGTCGCCTGACGTCCACTATTGCGATCTACCGGGCGCGTCGGCCCCTTTGACATGCGTCAGCGCCTTCCGCCGGCCATTCGGATAGCATCCGGCCTGCCTCGCAGGATCAGCATCGATATTGCACCGAAGATGGGCCCGACCGCGAGCAGCATGAAAGTCCAGCGCCAGCCGCCCAGCAGTTCCGCGAGATGCGGCATCAGCCAGATCATGAAGATGGTGAGCGCAAAACCCATGCCCATCTGCAGGGAAAGCGCGGTGCCGACATATTTCTGATCGGCGAGTTCCGTCACGGCAGCGGAGAACTGTGCCGAATCCCCGATGATCGAGATCCCCCAGACGATCACGACGAGTGTCAGCAGCCAGGACGGCCCGTCGAAGACGAAGCCGATCAGCAGGGCGCAGGTGCCGGAGACGATCATCAGGCCGGCGGTGGTGGCGGTGCGGCCGAAGCGGTCCGACAAGAGGCCCCCGGCGAAGCAGCCGATGACGCCCGAGGCCACGGCAACGAAGGTCAAAAGCGAGGCCTGGCTGTTGATGCCGCTGCCGCCGTCGAGTGCGGCGGTCAGATAAGCGAGCAGCCAGGCCCACATGGCGTAAAGCTCCCACATATGCCCGAGATAGCCACCGTTCACCAAAAGCAGATTGCGGTCTTTCAGCACCCGGCCGATCTGAGCCGGGTCGAACAAGGCCTTGCCGAACGGGTATGGCCCTTCCCGTGTGCAGGCGAGGAAGACCATGGCGCCGATCAGTGTTGCGCTGCTCGAAAGCAGGACGACATATTGCCAGGCGATGGCGGACGACATGCCACGGAAGAGATGCGGCAGCGATGAGCCTGCGGTGATGGCGCCGATAACCCCGGCAAGCGCCAGCCCCCGGCCGGAGATGAACCAGGTCGAGACGAGCTTCAGCGCCGGCGGATAAACGCCGGCCAGCGCAAAGCCGGTGACCATGCGACAGAGGACAGCACCGAATGGGCCGGGTTCTAGAAGGATTGCGGCATTGGAGAGCGCCGCGAGCAGAGCCGAGCCAGCCATCAGCCGGTTCATGCGGACCAGGTCGGGCAGGTTGAAGAAGCTCGCCGATAGCGCTCCAATGACAAAACCGATCTGCACTCCGTTGGTGAGCCACGCAGCCGTGCTTTCGGAAAGCGACCAGGCGTGTTTGAGGTCCGGCGCGATGGCGTTCGCCGAAAACCAGGTGGAGAAGGACAGGACGACCGCAAGGCACAGCAGGGAAAGCATGCGCCAGCGGCCTTCGGCCTGAAGTTCCAGGGACTTCGCTGTCGTCATCATCTCACCCCGTCATGCGATATTTCGTGGCCATGTGCCGGTTCGGTAGCCGCGGTGTTCCGAACAGTTTTTCACGGAACGTGCCGTCGCGATAGCTCGTCTTGTAGAGGCCGCGCTCCTGCAGGATCGGGATCACGAGCGCGATGATATCGTTGAAACACTCCGGCACAACGGTGCGCGACAGGTTGAAACCGTCGACGCCGGCCTGTTCCGCCCAGGTGACGAGGGTGTCGGCGATCTGTTCGGCGGAGCCGATCATCGGTGCCTGACGGCTGCCGAGCACCATCTGTTCCAGGAGCTTGCGCCTGGTCCATTGCGGTCCGACGGTGCGGGTCATGGCTTCGATGTTCGAGACAATCGCCGAACTCTTGCCTGTTTCGATCGGCTCGTCGAGATCGTATTTGGCAAGATCGATGCCGAGCGAACCCGCGGCATGCACGAGTGCGCCTTCGGAACTCACATAGGCACGATAGTCCTCGAATTTCTCCTGCGCCTCCTTCTCCGTGCGGCCGGTGACGATGGTTGCGCCCATGAACACCTTCACGTCGTCCGCCCCGCGGCCATATTCGACGGCGCGGGCGCGGATGTCGTCGACGATATCCTTCACGCCTTCGATCTTCTGGCCGTTGACAAAAACGCATTCGGCATGTGTCGCCGCGAATTGTCGGCCGCGCGTCGAGGAGCCCGCCTGGTAAAGGACCGGGGTCCGCTGCGGCGACGGCTCGCAGAGATGGATCGCATCGATGCGGTACTGTTTGCCGTGATGATGGATCTTATGGACCTTCTCGGGACGAGCATAAAGATGGCTCTGACGGTCGAAGATGACCGCGTCATCCTCCCAGCTTCCCTCCCAGAGCTTGTACATCACCTCCATATATTCGTCCGCAAGATCATAGCGGTCGTCATGGGCGGCCTGCGTATCAAGGCCGATCGCCTTTGCCGCGCTGTCGAGATAGCCAGTTACGATATTCCAGCCGATACGTCCGCCGGTCAGGTGATCAAGCGTCGACATGCGCCGGGCAAAGAGGAAAGGCGGCTCATAAGTCAGGTTGGCGGTAACACCGAACGAAAGGTGTTCCGTGACGGCGGCCATGGCCGGCACCAGCATCATCGGATCGTTGACCGGCACCTGCACCGCATGCTTCAGCGCTGCGGCATTGCTGCCGCCATAGACATCGTTGACGCCGACGACATCGGCCAGGAAAATGCCGTCGAACAGGCCGGCTTCCAGGGTCTTCGCGTAGTCTGTCCAGTAGCGCAGTTCGGCGTATCGATGCGACTGGTCACGAGGATGCGCCCATAGCCCTTGCTGAATATGGCCGACACAGTTCATGTCAAAAGCGTTGAAACGGATTTCGCGCGTCCCATTATTCCCCATGACACACTTCCCTTTATTCTCGTTGCGGACAAGACTTGTCTCTTATATGATTTGAACGTCCACTATAAAAGACGATTGACGAAAGGCAAGCAGCTTTGCAGCACGTGCAGAAGGACCCGGTTCAGGCGATTGCCATGCGGGTGAAGATCGAGCGGGAAGCGCGCGGTTGGTCGCTTGCGGAGCTTGCGGAACGTTCCGGAGTCTCCAAGGCGATGATCAGCAAGATCGAGCGCTGCGAGGCAAGCCCGACTGCGACCGTGCTCGGCCGGCTTTCCGGTGCCTTCGGCCTGCCGCTTTCGGTGTTGCTGGCCCTGGCGGAGCGGGTACAGGAGCGCATTGCCCCGCAAGCGGAACAACCGGTCTGGACCGACCCGGAAACCGGTTATACGCGCCGAGCCGTCTCACCGCCGAATTCCATGCTGGAGCTTATCGATGTCTCGCTGCCGCCGGGCGTGCGCGTGCCTTATCCCGCCGCGGCCTTTGCTTTCCAGCACCAGCAGATCTGGGTGCTTTCGGGGAGGCTCGATTTTCAGGAAGGGACGGCGCTGCATCATCTTTCCGAGGGCGATTGCCTGCTGCTCGGTCCGCCGTCCGATTGCGTCTTCTTCAATCCGGGCAAGGCCCCGACGCGCTATGTGGTGGCGCTGACGAGACGCTGAGACGGGCTTTGCAAAGAAAAAGCGCTTCCCGCACAGGGGAAGCGCCAGTTGGGGAGGGTACTTATGACGCTGTCGGCCGCGTGGAGGTTCGTCGTCCGACACGCCGTGAACACATAGTCGTGAATTTTGTTCCATTTTGGATTTCGATCTCGTGTTCGCAAACGGAACAATCCCCGGCGGCGTCGGTTCTGCAATCGACCAACAGGGAGAACGAAAGCGATGAGCAAAGCCGTAGAGACCATGGACCACACTGAAATCCGTCAGTGGATCGAAGAACGCGGCGGTCACCCGGCCCGCGTCAAGGGCGCCGGGGAAGGCGGCATCCTGCGTGTCGACTTCGGCAAGCCGGAGGAAGCGCTGGAGAAGATCGAATGGAACGACTTCTTCTCGATCTTCGACAAGAACAAACTCGCCTTCCTTTATCAGGACGAGACGGAGGCCGGAAAGACCAGCCGCTTCAACAAGTTCGTATCCCGGACGAAGCACTGAGCGAACCGCAGTTCCATGCTGCAGCCGCGAGCATGAAAGCGAACACTGCAAGGATGGCGGCGTCTGGTGCTGCATATCGGAGATGAAACCGGCCTTAAGGTTGCCCCACATCCCTGCGGTGGTTATGCTCTTTGTGCCGGAGGAAACAGGAGGCGCGGCCTGCGGTCGCGCCGCCATGCTATGGGAGGAAGACATGCCCGGTTTGGCCCCCGCTTTTTCCGATCGCGAGGATGCTGGCAGGCAGCTTGCGGAAGCGATGCAGTCGGTGCAGCTTCAGGATCCTGTCGTTGTGGCACTTCCTCGCGGCGGCGTGCCTGTCGCCTTCGAGATCGCACAGCGGCTGGGAGCGCCGCTTGATCTCCTGATCGTGCGTAAGATCGGGGCACCCGGCCATCCGGAATATGGTATCGGCGCGGTGGTCGACTGCAAGGAACCGCATGTGGTGGTGAGCGAAGAGGCTGCCCGTCACTTCCGCATCCCGCCAGGATATCTCGCCACCGAGCGGGAGCATCAGTTGGCCGAGATTGAACGCCGGCACCGCATATATTTCGGCGAAGATGAGCCGCAGGACCACGATCATGCGGGCCGTGATATCATCCTGGTCGACGACGGCATTGCCAACGGGAGCTCGATCCGCGCCGGTATCCATGCGCTGAAGGAGATGGGCGTCGGCTCGATCTGGATCGCCGTGCCCGTCGCGCCGCGCGATCTCGTGGAATCTCTGCGGGAAGAGGTCAATGACATCGTCTGCCTGTCTGCGCCGCAGCACCTCGAGGCGGTGAGCGCGCATTATGCCGATTTCACGGAAACGACGGACCAGGATGTCGTGCGCCTTCTGAAGGAAGCCCGAAGGCTGAACCGGATGATCCATTGAAATCATAGATGAACGGTGGTCAGGAGCGGCAGGTGATCGGAGGCGCGGCGTGTCAGCGGCGTCGAGATGACCTGTACGTCTACCGGCGTGACCTCGCTGGAAACGAAGATGTGGTCGATCCTCAACAGCGGGTAGCGTGACGGGAAGGTTGCCCTGGGTTTTGCCTTCAAACGAGATTGCACGTCAGCCATCCGGCGGGCGACGGTTTTGTAGGTGGCGGTAGACGGAGTGGAATTGAAATCTCCGATCAGGATACGAGGCTTCTGATGGCAGGCGGGGCTCCCGAGCCAGGAGGGGCCGAGAAGCGCGCCGATCTGGCTGAGCCGGTCACGGCCGCGCAGTCCGAGATGCGTATTGAACACCTGCAGGCAATGATCGCCGACCTTGATCTCCACCCATATCGCACCACGCGGTTCGCCAACGGAGGGCAGGCCTCCGCCCTTGATCATCCTTGCCGGCAAAGCAGTGAGGATGGCGTCTCCATAGCGTTCTTCAGCGACGTTGAGGGCTGGATGGAAATGGAATTCCATGCGCAGCAGAGAGGCGATGGCATGAGCCTGATCGACGCCGCCGGTGCGGCTGCGGCCGACATCCAGTTCCTGCAATCCGATGATATCGGGTTCTACGGTTGCGATGACTTCGGCCACTCGCGCAGGGTCAAGCTTGCGATCAGTGCCGATGCAGCTATGGACGTTGTAGCTCAGGATTTTCAGACGAGGCCCCTCGAAGGATGGTGGAACTGTCGGATCGTTCATAGGGCAGGGAACACCTTTGCCGGTTTTTCGTTCCCGTCCACATATAACCACTCGCGGGAAAGGGTATGACCTTCAGGCGTTACATGGTGAAGCTCCTCGTCGGCGCGGCGATCTGCCTGGCGATCTTCCTCGTCTATCGCAGTCTGGGCCGCTATACCCTCGATGAAATCGAGGAATCGGTCCAGTCGATTGCCGGTTTCCGGCTGGCTTCCGCCTTTTCCTTCGTCGTCCTGTCCTATCTCTGCCTGACCGGCTTCGATACGCTCGCGGTGCTTTATACCGGCAAGCGGCTTGCCTACCGGCAGACGGCGCTTGCCTCGTTCACAGCGCTTTCGATCGGGCACAATGTCGGACTTGCAGCCCTGAGCAGCGGCGCCGTGCGCTATCGGTTCTATTCGCGCTGGGGGCTGACGGCCGAGGAGGTTGCGAAGGTCATCATCTTCTGCGGAATAACGGTCGGGCTCGGACTTGCGACGCTTGCCGGCCTGGCATTGCTGCTGCAGCGGGGCGATGAGCCGAACCTTATCGGGCTTGATGGCCCGGCGAGGATCGTGGTGAGCCTCCTCTGTCTTGCCATACCGGCCGCTTATCTGTTGCTTTGCGGCTTTGTACGCCGGCCTCTCTGCCTGCGGACATGGCGTTTCGAGCCGCCGGGAACAAGAATTGCCCTCGGCCAGATCGTCATTGGCGCGCTCAATTTTGCATGCGTTGCCGCCTCGATCCGCCAGCTTCTCGCGACGTTCACCGACGCCGGTTATCTTGAAGTGGCGAGCGCTTACGTGACGGCGAATATCGCAGCCCTCATCAGCCATGTGCCGGGCGGGCTCGGAGTCCTTGAGGCGACGATGCTCGGCATCCTGCCGTCGACCGCCTCGATCGGCGCCCTGGTCGCCTTCCGGGTGCTCTATTTTTTCGTGCCACTGACAATCGGCGTACCGATCTTCATCGTCACTGAAGCCTATTATCGCCATCGGGGCGGCAGGTATTCAGAACAGACGGTGATGTGACAGGCTGGAGAAGAAGTTCCGAAGTCCGTTTCGGATCAGCGGGATCGGCCAGAAGGGCTGTTTCGGATCGATGATTCCGGTGCCGACCATGGATTCGGTCTCGCCTTTTTCGGGATCTATATCGAAGGATCGCAAGCCGCGCGGCTTGACGTTCAGCCTGTCGATGGCTGCCAGCATGGAGCCTGTCTCGTTGATGATCCGTGCCACTTCGGCCGGTTCGGCATCGAGATGTTCCGCCAGAAGGTCGTTGCGCAGAGCAGCGATGGCCTGCCTGCCGGCAGGATCGGCGGTCTCGACGGCAAGATCGCATTCTGTGTCCAGTCCCTCCGAGCGATTGTTCAGATTGGACGATCCGACACGCGCGAAGCGATCATCGACGATGATCACCTTGGAATGCACGATGATCTCCCGTTCGCCGCCTTTGCCGTCCGGCACCGCGGCATAGAACACACGCAGCCGGCCGTGTCGGTCGGCCCACTTCAGGCGGCGGATCAGACGGTTTCGGTTGTGACCCATCATCAGCTTCTCCAGGAAGCCGTGGGATTCACGGGTGACGATGACGACGACCTCCGGGCCGTCGGCCCGGCGGAGCCGTCTGGCAAGGGTGCGGGCCACGCCAAAGGAGGCCAGGTATTGGGTCTCTATGTAGAGATGCCGCCTGGCGCTGCGCAGCGCGTCGTGGGTCAGGCGGATCGCTTCACGGTGGCCGAGGCGGCCTTTCCACCTCCACGGTTCCGTGAGGGCAAGGCCGGTGCTGCAATGGGTCAGCGCCGGTTTGAGATCTGCCGGCCAAGGCTTTTCACCGGGAATATGCTGAGGGGTGAGGACTTCGCCGGTGGCCTTCTTCCAGCGTCGTCGCGCCACATCGCCGATCAATCGCGCGATATCGCCGGTTACGATGGTCTGCATGTCGTGGAGCGGTCCATAGGGCGTGCCATCCGGCGAGCAACGCAGGGGATTTGTAGCTGCATGGCTGCGGTCGTCCCAGCGGCGGGCCGTCAGGTCGATGCCGCCGAGGAAGGCTGTGTTGTCGTCGATGGCGACGATCTTCTGGTGATGGCTGGCGCGAAGCGGATGATCGAAATCGAAATGCAGAAAGATACGGGGATGGTCGCTCCATTCCATCTTGCCGAAAATCTTCAGGCTCTTGCCGGAATAGACCGGTCCCATGCCCCAGACGAGGATGCGGATTTCGAGGGCGGGCTTTTCGTCGACCAGCTTGCGAAGAAGATCACCAAGTGTCTCTCCGTCCGGATCGTGGGGCCTCAACACGATGTTGGGATTGAAGTCCCAGCCGATGATGAAGAGCGAACTCTTGGCTTGGCGCAACACCTGGTCCAGCCGGTAAAAATAATCCTCGCCGTCGATAAGGAAGGCGAGCTTTTCCGCCGTAGCGCTACGCCAGGCGTTGCGGCCCGGCCGGATGATGGGCTCGAACTGGAATATGGATTCCTGAAAAGAAAGCGATCGCGTCTTCGTATCCACCTCAACCACCTCGTCGTGCAATTGATAAGGAAACGTGTGAATTTTATCCTTTGTTCCCGAAGGCCAATCCCGCTCCGGGAGAGAGCGGGAGGGCGGGGCCGGCAACTATTCACCTTCGGTTTGCTGCGGTGGGTTCGGCGCGACGAAATCACCGCCCGTGTCTCCAAAAATCTCCATGGAGGCGACCAGCGCGAGAAGGATGAAGGCTGCCGCGACAAGCAGCTTCCAGAGCCCGGACGTCACCAATGTCCTGCTGTCTTTCCGTGGTATCTGCCTGTGGTCCAGGTGCGTATGGCGATGGATATCCATAGTTGCCCTCCCGGCGCCTTGCGCCGGTATCGCTTTAATGTGCGGTCGGGTTGCCAGGCGGCATGTGGGCTGGCGGATTGGGATTCTCATCAGGATTGGGCACCGGCACCTCATCCGGCAGACGATCCGGTTCCGGTTCCTCGATCGGAGGCTCCGGGGTCCAGACAGGTGCCGGCATCGGCGGCTGTTCGCTGGGTTCGCGAGGATCAGGTATCATGAGAATACTCCCTGTTATTCAGCCCACAACCGTCCGGCATGGTGATTGTTCCTCGCAAATCGCCGTTTCGGAAACCGTCAAGATCCAACAGTTCCTATCGGTTCGTGGAGCCGGTGCTCGTGGGGTCGCTTCCCTGCGCCGTGTCGTTCGATATGCGGCTGAGGTAATGCCCGGCCGCCAGCAACAGCAGCACCGGAATATTGGCTCCGAGGATTGAGGTCGTTCTGGTTGTCAGCGTCATGATCTTGCCCCTATGGCTAGTAAACTGCTTGCGATCCGCCTGTCGGGCGGCAAACCGGTTTTGCGAGGAAATGAGAATGGCACATGCTCGAGACAATTTCCTGGCCTGGCTTCGCGCAGCCCATGCCATGGAGGAACAGGCGGTCACCATGCTGACCGACCAATCGCGCCGGATAGAAAGCTACCCCGACCTCAAGGCCAGGATCGTCCAGCACCTTCATGAAACGGAGGCGCATGCGCAGGCCTTGAAGGACCTGCTTGATCATTTATCGGGTTGGACCGGCGCAGTGACGCTCAAGGACATGGCGGCGAAGCTTGCCGCGAAGGCCCAGGGTGTCGGCGGCATGCTCACCAGCGACGAGGTCGTCAAGGGCGCGATGACGAGCTATGCGTTCGAGCATCTCGAAATAGCCAGCTATCGCGTGTTGATCGCTGCAGCCGACGAACTCGAGGAGATGGAGGCGAAAGCTGTCTTCGAGCGCATCCTCGCGGAAGAAGTTGCCATGGCCGACTGGCTGGAAGCCAATCTCGATCCGATCACTCGCATATTTCTGATGCGGGACGAACGGGACCTTATGGCCAAGAGATAGTTTTTGGCCGGCCAGAGTGGATGGTGAGACCTTTTTAGGAGAGTTTTATTGGCTGAAGCAAAGCTGATGCGAGGAGGAAGCCCGAGCAGGATATCCGGACGCCACAAGGCTCAGCGCTCCAGCTTTCGATCCCAGCCGCGATGTCAGTTTCTCAAAGCTCCGCAATCCAACTGGACTTGCAGGTCTTTTTCATCCCGCACGCCCTGCTGGTAAAGCTGGATGATCCTTGCGGCAAGGTCGTTGGCGGCAAGGCTTCCACCGGTCAGCCCGCGCTCGGCGCAGAGACCGTCAAAAAGACGCTTGAGAAATGCAAGTTCATTCGGTTCGAAAGTGCTTGTCAGAACTGCCGGATTCATCTTTTCAGCCTCCACTATCTGGGGGCGAAAGCGCTCCTGTCTTCCAGTCGCCGCTGCCCTTATCCATAGCTGGCGATGCCCGAAAGATGACTCTTTCTCCTACCCTTTGCAAGCCAAGAACGAAGACGGATCGGTTTCGAGCGGGTGGTTTTGTTCCGTTTTCACCTGCTCGTGAATGACAGTGCTTTCTACGCGTCCAGATGGTTTGCCTCGTGATCGTGAAACTGCTCTGTCTGCCCGGGCTTCGCTACCGAGTTAGCGTTTCCGCGAATGCTTGGTCGGTTCGGCTGGACGCCCGAACGATCAGTCTGTTTCGAGCAGGAAGAATGTGGCGGGACCAGCCGGCGTGTCGTTGTTGAGTTGGAAGCGCAACGGTCCATTGCCGCTTTGAAGCGGTGCGTGTACGACGCCGTCCAGTCCGACCGGCGAGAGCCGCCAGCGACCGGTTCGATGCTTAAATTCAATCGAAAGCGTGCCCTTGCGGATCAAGACCGGCAAGGTGCCGAAATCCTCGATCACCTTCTCCTCTCGATCCCGGAACCGCATGTTCGTGTTGCGGGCGTCGGTGGCGAAGATCAGCAGCATGCGCTTGGCCGTCGCGAGCGATGCTGCCCCATCGAGCGCCGAGGCCGCAAAAAGTGCGTCGCCGTCCCCGCGTTCGATGCGGATCGTTTCGAGATCGATCGGGCCATCCAGTGCCACGAAGGCGGCGGCTTCGGTGCGCGGCGCCGATAGCGTCAGACTGCGCTTATCCCTGTCGAGGAGCAGTTCTCCGGTATCGCTCTGGAAGATGCCCTGGGCCGGGTCGGTGCGATTGTTTTCCGGCAGCAGGCCCGAGGCCTTCATGGCCGCCAGCAGTTTGCCGGCGTCTGCCTCGCCGCGCGGCTGATTGACCGCAAGCGACTCGCGCAATCCGTCCGATTGCCTGAGGCCGATGCGGGAGACGAGCGACAGCACGGTCAGGGTGTCGGGCTCGGTCGCCTGCATGTCATCCGTCAAATCCTCCTCGCCGCGGACAAGGAAGGGAATGGTGTTACGCGACATGGAGACATCGCCGCGCCGGAAGAGGAGGGCGGAGAGCGTCTCACCGGCGCGGGCGACCGGATCGAGCGCGATCGCATAGGGCAGCATGGCGCGCTTGTGGGGGAAGGGCTCGCCATATTGCAGGGCGATCGGTCCGTGCCCGTGGCGGCAGAGCATGTCCCAGCCCTGCAAGGCTGCATAGGCGGGCATCACGAGGCCGGCCTCGTAGCGATACCGGTTCCAGAAGAGATGATCGTATTCCGTGATGCCGAAAGGCTTACCGAGCCAGCGGCTTGCGGCGGCCATGCGCATGTAGGAGCCGGCATCGGCGAGCGAGCTTTCGTTCTTGATCTTCGCTCCGGGCTCATAGCTCATTACGCCGTCCTGGTAGGTGTTCATGGTGACGGCTTCGAGGTTCTGGCGGGTGAGCCCGGTCTGCACCGTCGGCCAGTTGTTGTAATCGCTGACGAGGCCGCGATAACCGAGCTCCCGCAAGACCCTGGTCATGCGGGCAAGTGCGTCCTTCTCGGTCTCGACGAAAAATGCCTGCAGATCGCGCAGACGCGGACTATCGGTATAACGTTCGACGGGCAGGCGCACCGAGGCATTTTCCAGCCGTTCGTTCGCCCGAAGATCCGGCCATGCGGCCCTAAGCGCCTGGGTCGAGCCGTAGCGTTCGCGCAGCCAGGTGTTGAATGGTTGGCGCAGGCTGTCCGGATAGGGGCGGCCTGCCCGGTCATGGACAACCGTCTCGAACTCCATGCTGTTTTCGTTGACGAGGACCACCATGGCGAGCGCGTCGTCGCGGATCGGGGCGATGCCGGTGTAGGGATTGACCCGGGTGAGGAAATCCGTGACCAGCCTTTTCCAGTGGGCGAAGGCCCTGTCCTGATAATTGACTTCGAGCTTGAGGCCTTCGGAGGGCGCCCACCGGTCGTCATGACCACCATAACCGCCGCGCCAGGAGGTGAGCCCGTCGACCATCCAGTAGATGCCGTGCTTCTTCAGCGCAGCCATCAGGTAGTGGATGCGATCGAGGATTTCCGGATCGAAATCGAAATCCTTCTGCCGGCCGAACATCAGGCTTCCGTCAATGAAATGGAAGCGGGCGATGTTGTAGCCATGCATCGCGAGCTGTCTGGCGTAGACATCCGCGTCCGCGTGGTTCGGAAAGCCGCCGGATGCTGGACTCCACGCGAGCGAGGCGCAGAACAGGCGGGCCGGCCTATCCGGCGCGCCGGCTCTTGCCAGACGGCCGTCCGTTCCGGCGACAAGCCGGCTATCCCCGTCGATGGGGCCGTTCGGAAGGAAGCCGGAAAAATCGAGCGGGCTGCCGGGGGCGATGGTAAGCGAAATCTCCCGGACCGGAAGCCAGTCAGCCGGCCAGGCTGGGCTGGTCGAAACCGTGAGCGCGAGCGCCGCTGCCAGGATGCGGACCAGTCTTTTCATCTCCGTCTCCGATCTCCCGGCTCTCCACCCATCCGCCGGGATCGCGCCGTGGGGCGAAAAAGCCGAAGGGCACTGCCATCGTGTGGAACAGCCAGGCGACTACCGTATAAAGTCCGAGCTTGAAATTACCCTTCCGCCACGACATCAGCGCAACGATGGCTGCGAAAATGCCGAGCACCGATCCCAGCGCAAGGAGCTTGTCCGGGATGGCGATCAGCAACCCGAGCGAAAAGAGGATCCAGGCCGCTACCAGCGCCCAGAGCCGGAGCTCCGGCAATTCCGTCAGGAGCCGGGCAAAATAGGGCTTTCCGAACGAGGCACGCAGCAATTCGCCGATGCCGAAGAGATATTTGGTTTTCCAGCGGCGGACGAGCAGGCGATAGGAATTGACGTTGTGGCCGTAGTGCCGGACGAAGCGGCGGTCGAGGCGAAAGAGGCTCCAGCCCGCATGGCGAAGCCGGATGCCAAGGTCGAACTCCTCGTATCCGTGCAGGTTCCTGTCCGTCAGGTAGCCGATGTTCTCGACCGCAGCACGGCGATAAAGCCCGCCGCCGTTCATCCGGTCGATGGCGCCGGTGCGGTTTTCCGGGGCATTGCGCTGGACGCGGCGCGTATATTCCAGATTGTCGAGCATCATTTCCTCGACATGGCCTGTCACGCCCCCGGCCTTTGGATGACGGTCGAGATAGGCAAGCGCCTCGGGGAGGAACCCGGGATCGAGATCCATGTCGCCGTCGATCAGGCAGATGAAATCCTGCCGCGCATACTGGAAGCCGAGTTGCGGGCCGATGCCGCAGCTCGGACGCGCCGGGTTTTCGATCTGGACGATGCGGACCGGATAACGCGACGCGATCTCGACGGTGGCGTCCGACGAGCCGCTGTCGGCGACGATCACTTCGCCTCGACCGCCGGGCAGTCCTGCCAGCGCGAATTCGATCGTGCGGGCGATCCGCTTTTCCTCGTTCAGCGTCTTGATGATGACCGATACGCTCACGGCCGCTCCTTCATTTTCCCGACGATACCAGGGATTTGTAGACTTCCAGCGTGCTGCGGGTGATGGAAGGCCAGGCATAGGTCCGTTCCATTTCCCGAATGCGCGACAGGGCGGTCTGGTGACCGAAGGGCTCGGCGATCTTGCGTGCCAGAGCCTCGGCAAGGGCATCGACATTCCCGGCGGGGAAATAATCTTCCGGTGGCAATTCCACTTCGTGATTGGCGACGATATCGCTTGCCAGCACCGGCAGGCCGTAACCCATGGCTTCGAGGAGTGAAATGGGCATGCCCTCGTGGATCGACGGCAGGACGAAGAGCCCTGCCTGCGAGAACAGTGCGGCCAGCTCTTCGCCGCTCTGGAAGCCGGTCAGCACGACGTTCGGAACGCGTGCCGCCATCTCCTCGATCTCCTTCGCATAGGTCGTGCCCCGGTGATCGGCGCCGCCAACCAGGACCAGTTTCCAGTCCGTCTGCTTCAGCTTCCCGAATGCGGCGATCAGGTCGGTCTGGCGCTTTTCGGGCACGAAGCGGGCGACCATGACGATGTACCGGCGGCGCTGCAGGCCGAACCGGTCGAGCGTCGCCTTGCCGACGAGGCTCGGCCTCACGGTCACGCCGTTCGGGACATGGGCAACCTTCGCGCCGTACCGACGCTTCATCGTCTCCGCCACATCGCGCGAGACGGCGATCCTGGCGCTGGCAAACCGCATGGCCAGCCGCTCGCCTAGCTTCAGCACCCTTTTTGCCGTCGGGCTCCATTTCTCGCGGTCGTAATCGTAGCCGTGATGGGTCATCACCACCTTCAGTCCGAAAAGACGCGCCAGCGGGGTCAGCAGGCCGGGGCCGACCGCGTGGATATGCAGGATGTCAGGACGGCGGACGGCGGCATAGAGGACACCGATGAGCGTATGGGCGAAGGCCTCGAAGAGCATCGATTTCGGCGCCCAGAGCGGCGCGATGCGGATGCCGCGCCAGATCGACCCCTTCTGTTCGGCGAGATACTGGCGGCGGCCGAGCACTTCGACGTCCCAGCCGCGTGCGACGAGTTCCTGGGCAAGCATTTCGACATGTTTTTCGACGCCGCCCTGCACATTCGGGATGCCTCGGAGGCCGAGCATCATGACGCGCTGGCGAGGGGTCTCGCGCCCCACAAGGATGTCGGGAGCGTTGACGACGTCGGGTAGGGCAGGCGAGAGGCGTGGTGCCTGGCCGACGACGACACGCTCGATGCGGCGCTGCCCGGCCGGATCGGGGCGCGGAAGAGCCTGGGCCTGCAGCAACTGCGCAGGGATCTGTTCGAGCGACGACAGGTTCTCCGGAAGCTTCCGGGCAGACTGCGGGTGCCGTTTGCTCGACGTGTTGATTTTCTTGTCCATCCACCGATACCAGAAATCATTTCCTGGCGTCGGTTCTACGGAGGGAACCTTCTTATACCGGCAAGAAAAATCCTAAGATTTTAAAGGAGTTGTGCAGTTATTGAGCAAAGCGGCGGAAAAATTTGAAGACACTCGACCTATTTTGGGAATCGGCTTTTGCGACCGTCAAACCCCGGTAAGGGATTGGTAAAGATCAAGCGTTTTCCGGCGGTAGGCCGCCCGTGAGAATTCATCGGCAATCCAGGCGCGGCCCGCCTGTCCCATCGCCGCCCGCTCGGCGGCCGGACGGGAGGCGAGATCTGCAAGCGCCTCTGCCAGGCCGTCCACCGAACCGGCGGTGGCGGTCAGCCCGGTCTCGCCTTCCCGGATCATTTCCGGGATGCCTCCGATTGCGGCACCGACGACCGGGCGGCCGAGCGCATAGGCTTCCAGAATGCTGATCGGCGCATTCTCGTACCATTCGGAAGGCAGGACGAGGCCGCGCGACTTACCGATGAGCCGGAAGAGATTTTCGCCCGACAGGTAACCAGCGAAGGTGACATCGGCCCCGGTCGAATGCGCAATTTCCTTCAGAGCCGCTTCCTCCGGTCCGGTTCCCGCGATCACCAGCTTCTGGCCCGCCCTGGCGCAGGCACGGATCAGTGTCGCGATGCCCTTTTCGGGCGCCAGTCGACCGGCGAAGACAAAATAATCGCCCTCCGTCCAGTCGGTGGAGAAATGATCCACATCGACGAAGTTCGGGATATGGACCAGCTTTTGCGCGGGCCAGCCCCATTCGATCAGTTTCTCGCAATAGAAGCGGCTCGGCACGACGATGCGGTCGACCTTGTTGCGATAGAGGCCGAGGCTCCGGTGGAGGAGCGTCTCGGCGAAGACCACGGCGCTGAGCGGCAGCGAGCCCTTGACGCAGCGGTTGACGACGACGTTGTGAATGCGGCCGCCCTTGCAGTCTTCGCAGATCGCTCCGTCGCGCAGCATCTTGTAGGAGGGACAGGCGAGTTTCAGGTCATGGGCCGTCATCACCACCGGAATGCCGGCATCTTTCAGCGTGGAGAAGATCGCCGGCGAGATATGATGATAGATGTTATGCGCGTGTGCGATGTCCGGGCGCGCCTTGTCGATCAGGCGCTTCAGGTTGCGCTGCGCTTCGAAAGAATAGATGACCTTCGCGGCCTGCGCGACCTTGTCCTTCAAGCCGATCTCGCGGCCGTATTCGATCTCGGATACGAAATAGTCCGACCATGGCGAGGGCAGGTTCTTTTCATGCTGCATGGCGAAGGGCACGACATTCCAGCCGATCTCTTCGAAAAGCGCCGTATGGTCGAAGAACACCGCCTCGGCGCCGCCGCGCCGGTAGAAATAGTTGTTGATGTTGAGAAGGCGACGTGTGTCCGCCATCGTCACCTGGACATTCGTTGGAGCGTTCATCGTGGATCAGCCTCCCAGCCCATGGCGCGCGCTGCCGCCTCTATCGTCAAAATGCGACATCCACGCTGATGGGCATGACGGACCAGATGTTCGAAAGTCCCCGGCGTGCAGCCAAAAGGCGTCGGGGTTTCGGTAATGTCGTGGGTGAAGAAGATGAGCCAGCCAGGATTGTTCACAACCTCATCGATCCAGCAGGTCAGCCCGTGCGCATGTTCCTCGGGTTGACGGATTTCCACCGCTTGCAGCATCAACGGGTCGACTGCGCCGCGGTTGATCGCCTCGCCGGCTCCCCGACAGGTCCGGTAGCGGCTGGCGAGTTCACGGCGTGCCGGCGGCCAGGCGGCGTTATAGGGGAAGGCGAAGCTGGTGGCCGGGCGGGGAATGCCGATACCACGCAGATAGCGGGCGCTTTTGTCGAGGTCGTCGGCCAGTGCTGAGCCGTAGGAGCGGACGCGACGATGGGCGAATGTATGGCAGCCGATCTCGTGGCCTCGGCGGAAAAGCTCGAGAGAGCCTTCGCGGCTGATCAAGGTCCGGTCCGGTTCGACCAGACCTTCGATGCCACCGGCGATGTAGAACGTACCGTGCGCATCGTATTTCTCCAGGATCGCCGCGCCGTAGGTCAGGGCCGTATCCGGCACGTCATCGAACGTGAACGAGACGATCGGAACATCGGTTGCGACCGTACGGGTTCGCGGGGCCATCTTCCAGATGAGCCGGTTGCTGACCCGGTCGATCAAGCTGCCCATTGCCTCCAATGCATCAGGCATGGGCTGGCTTCCCTCTTCGCATCGATTCCTCCTCGATATGGACCGCATTCGCCTCGTAACGGAGCCCGAAGATCGCCATGCAGAACAGGAACCAGCCGATGATGTAGCCGGCCGAACTTTCATAAAGGAGGCTTTCGAGGCACGTGGTGAAGATCATGTAAAGCCAGATGCGCAGGAAAAGCCGTCCGCTATGACTTATCTTTCCCTGGGCGCCGATCTTCGAAAAGCTCCGCAGCGGCACAGCGAAGAACCAGATCAAGGAAAGAACGAGGGCGGGTATTCCGCCGATCAGCAGGATCTCCACATAGGAATTATGTGCATGCGACGCCTGGATGGCCCAGGTCTCCAGACCTTCGCCGCCATAGACCAGTTCCTGCGTGCGCCAGAAGGATTTGAGGCCGAAACCGGTCATCGGGAATTGCGAAATCGCGTTGAAGGCGAGCCGCCAGATATCGGTGCGGTTGGTGAAGGTCGCATCCACGCCGAGGCTTGTCACCAGTTCGCTCAGGGCCGGGGAAAGGGCGGCGCCTACGGCGACGAGGTTGAAGGCTGCGACCCCGCCGAAGGAAAGCGGGATGCGCAGGAGCGGGAATTTTTCGAACAGCCAGGCCAGCAGGATAATTGCCGGCAGCATGGCCGAAGCGGTCTTGCCGCCGGTGTGCATGAGAAACCATGTTGCGCTGACGACTATTGTCAGGCCCACCAGCCGCGACCAGGTTCGCATGATGAATATGCCGCAGAAGGCAAACAGCACCATGGCGGCCGCTGCATTGTTCTTGTGCGGAAAATAGCCGCGCCATAGCCCGGCATGCATGGGTTCGGAAACCTCTGCAGCCGAATGGATGGAAAAGTACGGCAGAAAGAAGATACCGTAATAGGCAAGCCCGATGCAGGCAAGCGTTCCAATCGCCAGAAGCTTGGCGAAATGGGTTTCGGACCGCGGCAGCAACAGGCAGGCATTGGCGCCGACGACGATCAGCGATGTGACGAACAGCGCCTTGAGGCCGTTGAAGCTGTGGTTCGAGATGAGCGAGACGAACAGAAGCCAGAGGAAAAGTGTCAGCATCAGCCACCACGGCTGCAGGAGCGTGCCCCGCATCGGGGTCATCATGGCGCAGGCGAGTGCGCCGAGCGGCAGGAAGATGAACAGGAGCTGGTTGAGCCTGCTGGAATTGTCGGTTTCGATGCTCGCGGATGAAGGCAGTGTCAGATCGTAGAAAGGATTGATCGATATCGCGACGAACAGGAATATGGCGATGAACAGCAGCGAGCCGATCATGCTGCGATGATCGATCTCAGATGAGCTTATCGCTGCGGCGGCGGGGCTGCGCATGGTCACCCCCTCAAGGCGTATCTCTGCGTATAGGCAAAGCGTTCACGGGCATCGCCGAAATGCCCCCACAATCCCAGTACCAGAGCAAGGCCAGTACCGGCCATGAAGCCACCGATCGCGCCTGCCACAAGCAGGATCAGCGTGCGCGGCGGCCAGCTTTTCGTCTTCGGCGGCACGGGCGGGGAGATGACCCGCACGTTGCTCGTGTCGATCTGCTGGCGCTCGGTGATCTGGTGGGTGCGGCCGAGATAGGTCTCGTAGACGGCGGCCTTGGCGCGCGCATCCCGCTCCAGTTCCCTGAGACGTACTTGGGCGTCGTTGTTGGTGAAGACGGTCGAACGTTCCGCGTCCGCCTTGCTGCGCAACTGGGAGAGCGTCGAGCGGGCTTCGTCGACGTCGGTCCTGGCACTTTGAAGAATGCGGTTCGCCTCGTCGGCTATGGCTTTTTCGAGCGCGGTCTTTTCGGATTGCATGGAGATCAGGCGCGGATGCCGTGCACCATAGGTGAGGGTCAGCGAACCGATCTGCTGCTGCAGCGTGTTGTAGCTCGCCCTCAGCGTTTCCATACTGGGCGAGTCGAACACAGTCGCGGTGACCGTGCGCCTGTCGGCGACGGCAGACCGCATCTGGTTGTAGCGCGCCTCGGCCTGGATCAGCTTCTGTTGCGCGTCGAGGACCTGGGTGTCGAGTGCGCTCGAAATGCGGGTGCTGGCCAGCTCGCCCGTATTGGATTCCTGGATATTGTTGTCGCGCCTGAACTGCGCGACCTTTTCCTCCGCGTCCGTCACGGCGGCGCGCAACTCGTCCAGTCGACCGGTCAACGTTGCGGCGACGCGGCCGGCGCTGTCGGCGGAGGATTCGAAGAGTTCCGCCTCGAAGGCGCGGACGATCGCCTCGGAAAGCCTGACCGACTTTTCCGGATCGGAGGTCCAGACCGAGAGCGTGACCACGAAGGAGCGTTCTTCCCGGCCTGCCTTCACCCGGTCGCCGAGTTCCATCAAGACGCCGAGTTCCTTGTCACCGGTCGGCCGGTTGCCGGAAATCAGCCGGTAGAGCGGCGCAAGCAGGCTCGGTTTGGTGAATTCGGGATCCTCGGTCAGCTTCATGTCCCGGATGACCTGCATCAGGACATTGCGGGAGGTGAGCACGCGCAGCCTGCTTTCGACCTCCAGCAGTTGCGAATCCCGCTGCGGGTTGGAGGCGAAGACATCATCGTTGACGACGTTGAGGTTCTGCGGATCGATGATGAGGTCCGTATAGACGGTGTAGCGGGGCGTGGCGGTTGCCGAATAGAGGAAGGCCGCAATCACGCCCATGACGGTCATGACGATGATCCAGCGCAGCCCGCCCCGCAGCCAGGAGAGAATGTCTCCCGGCGTGATTTCCGAAAGGCTGCGGACCTGCGCTTCTATGATGCCGTCGAGCGAGGATTTCTCCGGCTTTTCGGGTTCCTCGAAACGGTCCGGCGCTGGCTGCCGCGGGGTCGGGCGCCGCCAGTATTCGTCATGATCGTCATCGCGCTCATCCTCGATCCGCTTTCCGGTTTCGAACCGGTCGTCATTGAGGCGATCGAGAAGCGAGCCGCGATAAGGCATGCCGGTGCCCTGGCCGGTGGACGCAGCATATGATGCCGGTCGTCGGTTCTCGGGCTCCTTCGGCCGGTACATGCACACCTCCAGCCATGCAGCCTTCGCATGGGAGAGACCGCGTTTCAGCAAATAACATCGCGTCAATCACTAGGTCAGCACGATGAATATCGCGTTAACCAAGGCATTGGTCCTATCGAAAGTCCGTCAGCAGGCGGCTCCAGCTTTCGGATGCCAGGCCGCCGACGAAGATGTCGTTGCGGGTCGCCGCTTCACGGATATCGGAATGCCGGGTCACCATGCAGAAATAGCCGCGATGCTTGAAGCTCATCTGCCGCTGACGCATCAGCGCATTCATCAGGAAAGGCTGAGCCGTGCCATGGGCGGCGGCATAACCGGATGCGGCGAGATCGGCGAACATCTGCCCGACGACATCGAATTCGCGGCCTTCGAGACAGAGGATGTTGAGCACATGCGCCGCCTCGCCCGGCTTGCCGAAGAAGAGGTAGCAGCCGATCGTGACGCCCTGGCCGTTTACCACGAGCTTGCAGCGGAGCCGGCCGAGCGAGATGTTCGATGCAGCGGTGTCCATCAGCCACAGCAGGTCGTCGCGCGACCAGTCCGGGCGGATGGCAAAGCGTTCCGTCATCCTGCCGGCGCAGGCGAAGAATTCGTCGAAGCCCGCCTCGATGGAGGCCGTGCCCTCGGGGCTCGGCGGCGTGAAGGCTGCGAAGCGGCGCCTAGCGGCGAGATCGGCCGGCTTCAGGAATGGGGAAAGCGGCAGATACCGGGCAAGCGGCAACTTTTCCCGGACGCGATTGAACCCGGTATGGAAGGGCCGGAAGGTGCGGCGCCATTCGAGGCTCTGGATCGGCAGCATGAAGCCGCCGCCGGTCGTCCAGTGATCGGCGCTGACGGGGGAGGCGTTGTCGGAAAAGCAGAGGTCGGGTTGTGAAAGCCGGACCGCCCGCGCCAGTCTCGCAGCACCCGCAAACCCTGCCTTGCCATCCGCCATGAAGGCGCAGAGAAGCCGGGCCGTGATCCGGCGGCCCGCAGCGTGAAAGGCCATCGGAAGTGCAAGCAGCGCGCTGTCGATGCGGCCTGCGCCATCCTCGTGCACGATGCTGCCGTAATCCGGCGCATATCCGGGGTTCTTCAGGAAAACGCGATCGAGATAGTCGAGGAGATCCGGGCGAGGTTCTTCGTTTTTCCTGCGGAATGCCTTGTTGAAAAGCCGCCCGACGGATTGAAGATCGGCAACCTCCATCGGTCGCACGCCATGGGCATGTTCACGAGCAGCGACGGAGGTTTGAGGACGAAGCGCCTGCATGAGGCCGGGCTGAAGATTCATTCGGCAGGCTCCCCAACCGCAAGGCCTGCCTGTCTCCTGCTCTTGCCGACCACGTGGGAATAGACCACCCAGGCGGCGAGCGCCATCGCGATTTCGATGACATAGTATGAGACGAAGGTTCCGGTGGGCGGTGCGTACCACGTGGCCAACGCGGCCAGTGCCGCTCCGAGCAGGCTGCCCAGACCAAGGACGGACGCGCGCGCACCCTGGTGGCCGGCTGCGCCGAGAGCCTCCACGGCGATCGCCCAGCATGTTACCGGAATGACGACCCAGCAGAGGATACGGACGAACAGCACCAGCGAGGTGTAGTCGTGGCCGAAGAGATAGGGCAGCACGGGTGCGAGGATATAGACTGCAATGGCAGCGCCGATGCTGATCGCGATCGCCGCCGCAAAGATTTTCGAGACTCTCTCCGTCGCCTGATGCAGGCCGCCGAGGCTCGCTTTGGCGGTGCCCGGATAGACGATGCGGTTCAGCGCGTCGACGGACAGATAACTGCTTTCGATGATCCGCCGCGCGACGCTGTAACTTGCGACGATCTCGGCCGTGGTGACGAGGCTGAGCACCAGGAGATCGGCGTTCTGGCGCGCCGCCTTCAGGATGAACGGAATGCTGAAGAAGAGGCCGAGCTGCAATTCTTCCCGGACGATCCGGAATTTCGGCCGGCCGAGGTTACGCAGCGCCCTGATGCAGAAGGCCAGCATGATCGCATGGGCGGCGAACTGCCAGACGATCCAGCCGGAGAGCGTCGAGACGCCGAAGACGAGGCAGGCCAGCACGGCGGCTGCGGTGCGGATCAGCGCGAAGCCCATCACCACCTTGTTGGCCGAACCGAAATCGGAAAATGCGATGAAGACCTGCTCGGAAAAGAGGATGCAGCGCACCAGGACGATATTGGTCACCAGCATCATGGCGATTTCGATGCTGTTTACAGCCGCGTTGGGAGCGACTTCAAAGAAGAAGGGCAGGATGATCGCGCCGATCACGACGAGCAGGATACCACTCACCGAGATCAGGATGATGTTGTGCCCCAGCATGGCCGGGTACATGGCGTGGTCGCGAGCGACGCGCCGCACCAGGCATTCGGTGGCGCCGACGCCGCAGAGATGCACGGCGATTGCCGCAACGGCGGTGATCGCCACGAACAGACTGAATTCGTGGACGCCGAGAAATCGGGCGAGGATCGCAAACGTCAGGAGCTGGGCTGCCGAGCTGACGATCAGGCTGCCGCCGGAAGCTGCATAGGACACGATCATCGGCACGAGTCCGCGATAGCGCCGCAGCTTTCCGATCGCGTGGGGCATTGTCATGCTCGGCCTCCTGCCGCCGCTGCGAGGTTCGGTATGTCTGCCGTCGCGCGGGAGCTAAAATTCTTCAGCCAGAGCTGGGTGGAAAGAATGCCGACGAAGGCGGCGTTGTCGCGGAAGCCAGAAACAGGCTGCGTACGGCACTTCTGATGAAGTTTTTCCACCGCCCGGGCATTGAAGAGGCCGTTGGAGGTGATGGCCTGTCCGCTCAACATTTCGCTGACATAAGCCTGCTCTTCGTTTCCGGTGAAGGATCGGCTGTCGGGCGCGCGATAGGGTTGTTTCGGCCGCTTGCTGATTGCCTCCGGCAACAGGTCCTTCGCCACACGGCGCAGAATATGCTTTTCCTCGAGGCCCCTCAGTTTCATGCCGGGCGGCAGGCGACCCGCGAACTCCACCAACCGATGATCGAGGAAAGGGAAGCGGCCTTCGATGCCATGCGCCATGGCCATGCGGTCCCCCTGGCTCGACAGGATATAACCGGGCAGCAGGAAGCGGCTTTCCAGGTATTGGGCCTGATGCAGCGGGTGCCAGCGGCCGAAATTTTCCGGCAGGCGCGAGGAGAGTTCTTCGGCTGCGTCGTAAGTGCCGAGCGTAGCGCGCAGGTCGTCGGAATAGAAGATCTTGGCGGCTGCTGTGGTGCGAAAGCGGGGCCGGTGCGAGAAGAGCGGATCGTCCATCGCGTCACTGCCGGCGCCGAAAAAGGCGGCGAGATACTCCGCCGACTGCTGTTTGAGGCCCGGGAGATAGGGGTAGAGCTTGCGGAAGAGATGCGGCCTGATCCTCGAGCCCGGCTGGCGGGCGGAGAAGCGGCGCACGCGCGCCTCGCGGAAGATGTCGTAGCCGGCAAAGACCTCGTCGGCGCCTTCGCCGGTCAGCACGACCTTCATGCCTGCCTCGCGGACGAGGCCGGAAAGGCGATAGAGCGGGGCGGGCGCGGTGCGCAATACCGGCCGCTCCGTGAAGCGGACGACATCCGGGAAGTTTTGGGCAATATCGGCCGGGCCGCAGGCGACGGCGCGGTGATGTGTGCCGAGCGCACGGGCGACTTCCATCTGGAAGGCGCTTTCGTCATGCTCGGCGTCGTCGAACGTGACCGAGAACGTATTGAGGCCGTTCGGAGCCATCGGCGCGGCGAGCGCCGTGATCAGCGAGGAATCGAGGCCGCCGGACAGATAGGCGCCGACCGGCACGTCGGCCCGCATGCGCAGACGCGTGGCATCCGTCAGCAGCGCTCTCAGCTCCTCCTCACTCGCAGCCTCATCGGCCTGCCTGTGGTCGCCGGCATCGGGGAAGTCGAGGGTCCAGTAGGGGCGAATGTCCCTTCGCGTGCCCTCGGCGATCATCAGATGGCCGGGTTCGAGCTCGAAATTGTCCTTGAACGCGGTGCGCGGCGGGATCGGCGTCCAGAGTGTGAAGATCTGGTCGAGCGCGACGGGGTCGAGTTCCGCCTCGATGCCCGGCACTTCAAGCAACGCCTTAATTTCCGATGCGAAGTAGAGCGCACCCTTGTGCTCGGCATAGAACAGCGGCCGCACGCCCATCCGGTCGCGGGCCAGCATCAGCCGGCGTTCGCGCGCATCCCAGATGGCAAAGGAAAAATCGCCGTTGAGGCGCGACAGGCAGGCTTCGCCGTATGCTGCATAGAGCTGCAACAGCACTTCCGTATCGCTGCCGGTGCGGAAAACGACCCCGCGCGCCTTCAACTCGTCACGCAGTTCGACGTAATTGAAGATCTCGCCGTTGAAGACGATCGTGAAGCGGCCGTCGCTGCCCGTCATCGGCTGCTGTCCGTCGGAAAGGCCGACGATCGAAAGCCTTACATGGGCAAGCCCGACGCCCGGCGCGGCGAACACGCCCTGGCCGTCCGGCCCGCGATGGGCGATCGCATGCGCCATCGATGACAGGAGGCGTTCCGGCTTCCCGAAGCCGCATGCCTCACCTATGAAGCCAGCAAAACCGCACATCTGTTTCCATCATGAACAGGGACTAGTGCCGTCGTTCATAAATCGAAATGCTTGCCGGTCCCCTTACATGATCGGTAAAATTCGAATTGTGTGCAAAAGAGGTTCACCCTGGCTGCATGCTGAGGATCACCGTCGGCCAGAGTTCCGAGACGGTCGGATGGATTGGAACCGCCCAGCGCAGCTCGTCGAACGTTGCGCCGGCATTCATCATGTCGAGCACGCCGTGGATCGACTCGTCCCCGCCGGTGCCGAGGATCGCGGCCCCTAGAATCTGTTTCGTTTCCGCATCGGCGACGATCTTCATGAAGCCCTGCGTCTCGCCTTTTTCGACCGCGCGGCCGACCTGAGTCATGGGCCGCCGCCCGACAAGGATTTTCTTGCCCGCCTTCTTCGCTTCCGTTTCGCTCATGCCGACGCGGCCGAGCGGTGGGTCGATATAGAGTGCATAACCGAGCAGCCGGTCGGAGACCTTGCGGCTCTCGCCGTCGAAGAGGTTCGCCGCGACAATCTCGAAGTCGTTATAGGCGGTGTGCGTGAAGGCGCCGCGGCCGTTGCAGTCGCCCATCGCCCAGATGCCCTCGACATTGGTCGCGAGATCGTCGCCGACCTTGATATAGCCGCGTGTGTCCGTCTCCACGCCCGCCTTGTCGAGACCGAGGTCGTCGGTATTCGGGCTGCGGCCGACCGCGAGCAGGATATCCGAGCCGATGACCTCCGGCTCGCCTTCGGTGCAGTTCACCCCAACCGCGACGCCATCCCTGTGCTTGCTGAAGCGGATGCATTCCGCGCCGGTGCGGACCTTGATGCCCTCCGCTTCGAGAATGCCGCGGACAGCCTCGGAAATCTCTTCGTCCTCGCGGCCGATGAGGCGGGGGCCTTTTTCGACGATTGTCACCTGCGCGCCGAAGCGGCGGTACATCTGGGCGAATTCGAGCCCGATATAGCTGCCGCCGACGATGACGAGATGTTCCGGCACCCGGTCCAGCATGACGATGTCGCTGTTGGTCATGTAGGGCACGTCGCCGATGCCCTCGAAATCCGGGATCGCGGCGCGTCCTCCGACATTCAGGAAAATCTGCGGAGCGGTCAGAAGCTCGTCGCCGACGCGTACCGTATCCTTGCTTTCGAAGCGGGCGTGTCCGCGGATCAGTGTGCAGTTCGGCATGCCCTCCAGCCAGCTTTCGTTGCCGTGGCGGGAATCGAGCGTCACCTGATGCGAACGGCGCATCACGGCCGGCATGTCGATCTTCACGGGGCTGTCGAGCACGACGCCGTAATCTGCGCCGCGGCGGGCGAGATGGGCGGCATAGGCGCTGGCGACGAGCGTCTTGGTCGGCTTGCAGCCGGTGTTGACGCAGGTGCCGCCGACATGCTTGCGCTCGATGATCGCAACCGTCTTGCCGGCGTCGTTGAAGCGCCCGGCAAGCGACGGGCCGGCCTGGCCTGCTCCGATGATGATCGCGTCAAAAGTTCTCATGGTGTGACCGGGACGGGCAGAGTGGCGACGATGAGATAGGCGCCGATGATGGCGACCGCGTCCTCGATGAAGGCGGCGGGCGGGTCCTTGCCGAAGCTGGCGGCCAGCCTGGAGCGGGCGGCGGCCCCGCCATAGGTGCCAACGACCGCTCCGATGATACCGGCGATCACGCCGATGACGACGGAACTCATCCCCATTGCCGCGAAACCGGGCATGCTCAACGCGGCCCCCGTCAGAGCGCCCATGACGAGCCGAGCACCGAACTGCTGCGGCACCTTGCGGCTCGGCGTCGAGGGAAGCTGGTCGGTGACGAGTTCGACGACCGCCAGGATCGTGAAGACGCCGACGGCCCAGACGGAGCCCATGAAGGCCAGCCATGAGCCGGAGAGATCGAGCCAGCCGAGATAGGCGGCCCAGGCGATGGCAGCCGGTGCCGTCATGGCGCGAAGGCCGGCCACGACGCCGATCAGAAGTGCAAGCACATAAAGCATGAGACCCCCGTTTGCCTTGTCGACCTTGACCTGCCCGGTTGCAAGACTGTTCCCGACCTCGCACCCGGTCAAGCAAAACTTGTATAAAGCTTGGCATATGTCTGCTTTGAAGGGCTTGAGCGCCCGCAAAGCGTGTATTCGGTACGGTGTCAGGATTTTATGGAAATCGGTTGTGCAAGGATTAAAATGGCCGTCTAATTCCGTTAGAAGCACCGGGAGGATGGAGGAGCCGGGAACCTGTTGAGATATCGCATTCTTCTGCCGCTCGCCATACTTGCAGCGATTGGTCTGGTGCTGGTCTTGAAGGGCAGCGAGATTGCCGCGCGCAGCTATATGAACGAGGCCGAGGCGCAGGCCGGCACGACGCTGCGCCTGGCGGTGTCGGCATTGGACGGGCATCTGAAGCGCTACGAGGCGCTGCCGGCGCTGATCGCCGACCAGAACAATATCGAGGCACTCATTTTTGATCCGAAGAACGAGGGCCTGCGGGCGCGCACGAATGCCTATCTCAAGGAGATCAACGCGCTTCTGACATCCTCGGACATCTATGTGATGACCTTGGACGGCGAGACGATCGCTGCCAGCAACTACGATTCCCCCGTCAGCTTCGTTGGTGAGAATTTCATCTATCGTCCCTATTTCCAGGATGCCGTCGGGGGCCGGCAGTCGCGGTTCTATGCGCTCGGCACCACGTCGCTCAAGCGCGGCTATTACTTCGGCTCGCCGATCGAGATCGACGGCGTCATCCGCGGTGTGATCGTCTTCAAGGTGGATATCGATTCCATCGAGGCTTCCTGGGGCGGTGGCGACGACCGTATTTTCGTTTCCGATCCGGAAGGCATCATCTTCATGACCGGCAGCCCGGAATGGCTCTATGCGAGCATCCTGCCGCTGACGCCGGACCGGATCGCCCGCACCGAAGCGTCGCGCCGGTATGCTGATGCGAAATTGCGCGAACTGCCGGTAAAACGGGGAAGCTTTGCCGGCCGCGATGTGATGATGATTGCCGACGGCAGGGCCGAGAAGGAATATCTCGTCGTGTCGCAGCTGATGCCAGAGGCTGGCTGGACCGTGAATGTCCTGATGGATACCGGTTCCGTTCGTGTCCAGGCGCAGACCGTAACCGTTGCCGCCTTCCTGACGCTTTGTCTTGCCGGACTGGCGCTTGCCATCATCGTGCAGCGCCGCGCCCGGTTGAACGAGCGCATGCAGTTGCAGGCGGAAGCGCGCAACGAACTCGAGCGGCGGGTGGCCGAGCGCACCGCCGATCTTGCCCGCGTCAACAGCCGCATCGAGGAGGAGATCGCCGAACGGCGGCTCACCGAGCAGCGGCTGCGTCAGACCCAGGCGGATCTCATCCAGGCCGGCAAACTCGCCGGTCTCGGACAGATGTCGGCGGCGCTCTCCCACGAACTCAATCAGCCGCTTGCGGCCGCCAAGACCTATACGGAGACAACCGGTGTATTGATCGACCTCGGACGCATCGAAGAGGCAAGAGACAATGTCAGCCGCATTTCGGCGCTGATCGACCGCATGGCGTCGATCAGCAAGCACCTGCGCAACTTCGCCCGCAAGCCGAACGAAAAGCTCGGGGCAGTCACGCTGGACGAGGCGATGCGAGACACGCTCGAAATCGTCGCAGCGCGGCTCAAGGCTGCGGATGCAACACTCGAAATCAAGATCGATCCCGCGCTGCCGGCGGTGAAGGCGGGCGCCGTCAGGCTCCAGCAGGTTCTGGTCAATATCATCACCAATGCCGCCGATGCGGTCGAAGGGCTCGATGACCGGCGCATCACCGTTTCCGCCGGACGTGACGGGGACAAGGTGACGATATCGGTACGCGACCGCGGGCCGGGCGTCGCGGCGGCAATCCGCGAGCGCATCTTCGATCCCTTCTTCACCACCAAGGGCGTCGGCAAGGGATTGGGCCTCGGTCTTTCGATCTCCTACAATATCGTCAAGGATTTCGGCGGCAGTCTGAGCGTCGCCGATCACCCCGAAGGCGGCGCGGTCTTTCTCATCGAGCTGCAAGTCGCCGACGGCAACTTTCTGGAGGCGGCTGAGTGAACGGGCAAAGGGTCTTGCTGGTCGACGACGAGGAGGAACTGCGCCGCTCGACCGCACAGGCGTTGGAACTTTTCGGCCTCGACGTCCAGACTTTTTCCAATGCCGATCATGTGCTGGAACTCACCGGTTTCGGTTTCGACGGCGTGGTCGTCAGCGATATCCGCATGCCAGGGATCGACGGCATGACGCTGCTTCACCGCATCCGCGAGCTCGATGCTGAAATCCCGGTCATCCTGGTGACGGGCCATGGCGATGTGCAACTCGCAGTCAAGGCGATGCGGGAAGGGGCCTACGACTTTCTGGAAAAGCCGTTCACGCCGCAGCATCTGGCCGGCATCATCCGCCGCGGTCTTGATCGCCGCGGCCTCGTGCTGGAAAACCGGCGGCTGAAGGCGGTCGCCGGCAAGCGCGACGATCTCGAAACGCGGCTGCCGGGCCGCACCCAGGTGATGGTCGACCTGCGCTACAGCATCCGCGCGATCGGCGCCGCCGATGCCGACACGCTGATCATCGGCGAGACGGGAGTGGGCAAGGAAGTGGTGGCCAGGGCGCTGCACGACGTCAGCCCGCGCACCAACAGGCCCTTCATTGCCATCAATTGCGCGGCGTTGCCGGAGAACCTGATCGAGAGCGAGCTTTTCGGCCACGAGGCCGGCGCTTTTCCGGGCGCACTCAGGCCCCGCTACGGCAAGTTCGAGCATGGGCGCGGCGGCACGATATTGCTCGACGAGATCGGCTCGATGCCCGTCGACCTGCAGGCGAAGTTCCTTCGCGTGCTGCAGGAGCGCGTGATCACCCGTCTCGGCTCCAACGAAATGGTGCCGCTCGACGTGCGCTTCATCGCCACCAGCAAAGTTGATCTTGAAGCGGAAGTCGCAGCGGGGCGTTTTCGCGCCGATCTCTTCTATCGGCTCAACGTCGCGACGATCCATGTGCCGTCACTGGCGCAGCGCCGGGCGGACATTCCGTTGCTTTTCCTGCAGCTTGTGCGTGAGGCGGCGGCCCGTTACGGCCGTGAGGATATGGATGTGCCGGCCGACATGATCTCGGCGGTTGCCCAGCGCGACTGGCCCGGCAATGTGCGTGAGCTGCGCAATGCCGCCGACCGGCTGGTGCTCGGCCTCGACGTAAAGCCAGGCGAAACTGCCGGATCGGTACGGGACGGGGGCAAGGAAGGGATGGGTCGGCTTGCCGACAAGGTCGCGGCGTTCGAGCGGAATCTGATTGCGGGCGAGATCGCCGCCCATGGCGGGGCGCTGAGACCGGTCTACGAGTCCCTCGGTATTTCGCGCAAGACGCTCTATGAAAAGATGCAGAAATACGGGCTCGACAAGAAGCTGCTTGGCCCGGAACACTTGCTTCAAGACGAAAGAGACGGCTGATTGCTCCCTGCATGGGTGGAAATCCACCCATGCTTTTTGCGCGTTGTTTCCGAATCCACCCATGTTGCGGCGCGATATCGGCAGAAATGCGGTTTTAATACTTTCGCACCGGTTGAATGCCTTTCACGGCTTGCAGCAAATGGCTGCCAGGTTGGCGCCGGAGGAGACTTGAGCGCCGGCTTTGCCATATATTTCATCTTGGAGGACCCCGATGAAAATCCTGAACGCCGTGTTAGGCGCAACCGCTCTTGCGGCACTTTCGCTTTTTTCCGCTTCCGCCAATGCGCAAGGCTATCCGGAACGCCAGATCACCATGATCGTGCCGTTCGCCGCCGGCGGCCCGACCGACACCGTCACCCGGCTTGTCGCGGAATCCATGTCGAAGGATCTCGGCCAGCAGATCATCGTCGAAAACGTCGGCGGCGCCGGCGGCACGCTTGGGGCAGCCCGCGTGGCCAATGCCGAGGCGGACGGCTATACCCTGTTGCTTCATCATATCGGCATGGCGACCAGCGCGACGCTCTACCGCAAGCTTCCCTATGACACGCTGAACGCATTCGAATATGTCGGCCTCGTCACCGACGTTCCGATGACGCTTCTCGCCCGCAAGGACATGGAGGCGACCGACCTCAAGGGCCTGATCGAATATGCCAAGGCCAACCAGGACAAGGTGACGGTCGCCAATGCCGGCATCGGCGCCGCCTCGCATCTGTGCGGCATGCTGTTCATGAGCGCGATCGAGACCTCGCTCGTCACCGTTCCCTACAAGGGAACCGGTCCGGCGATGACCGATCTTCTGGGCGGCCAGGTCGATATCATGTGCGACCAGACGACCAACACGACCAAGCAGATCCAGGCCGGCACCGTGAAGGCCTATGCAGTCACCTCGCCGGAACGGCTTGACGTGCTCAAGGACCTGCCGACCGTCAGGGAAGCCGGGCTGCCGCAGATGGAAGTCGGCATCTGGCATGGCATCTATGCTCCGAAGGGCACGCCCAAGGAGGCGGTCGACAAGCTCTCCAAGGCGTTGCAGGTGGCGTTGAAGGACCCGAATGTCGCAGCCCGCTTCGCCGAGCTCGGCACCAAGCCTTCGCCGGAAGCCGATGCGACGCCGGAAGCGCTCAAGGCCAAGCTGGAAGGCGAGATCGCCCGCTGGAAGCCGGTCATCGAAGCTGCCGGCCAGTACGCGGACTGAGACTTTTACCGGCGATTGGATAGTTCGCCCCTCACCCTAACCCTCTCCCCGCGAGCGGGGAGAGGGGACGTGCCATACCTCCACCGTTTACGTTTCGGGAAGCCGGTGCGGCACAGGTCCTTCTCCCCGCAAGCGGGGAGAAGGTGCCGACAGGCGGATGAGGGGCAGCGCGGCCAAGCATCTCCACCCTTACGGAGACACCATGAATTCTCTGAAATTCGACACGACCAATCTGATCTGCGGACTGCTGTTCATCGCGATCGGCATCTTCTTCGCCTATCAGTCCTTTGAACTCGATCTCGGCACGGCGTTGCGCATGGGGCCGGGTTATTTCCCGTTCATCCTCGCCTGCGCGCTCATGCTGTTCGGACTGGTCATCCTCGTCCAGTCGGCACGGGTCCAGGGGGAGCCGATCGGCCATATCGCCTGGCGCGGCATGCTGTTCATCCTGCCGGCGCCGATCCTCTTCGGGCTGACGGTGAGGGGGCTCGGCTTCGTGCCGGCGCTGTTCATCACCGCGCTCTTCGCCTGCTTCGCGTCCGGCCGCATGAAGCCGCTTACGGCAATCGTCCTGTCCGTGGCGCTGACAATCTTCTGCGTCCTGGTCTTCAGCTACGGTCTTGGCCTGCCATTCCGCCGCTTCGGGCCCTGGCTCGGTCTTTGAGGTTTGAGCATGGATCTTCTCGACAATCTCGCGCTCGGCTTTTCGACCGCTTCTTCACTCGCCAACCTGTTCTTCTGCCTGATCGGCGTGCTGCTCGGGACGCTCATCGGCGTCCTGCCGGGCATCGGGCCGACCGCGACGATCGCCATGCTGCTGCCGATCACGTTCCAGCTCGAACCGGTCTCGTCGCTGATCATGCTCGCCGGCATCTATTACGGTGCGCAATACGGCGGCTCGACCACGGCGATCCTGATCAATCTCCCGGGCGAATCCTCGTCTGCCGTCACCGCCATTGACGGCTATCAGATGGCACGCAAGGGCAAGGCGGGTGCGGCGCTCGCGATCGCAGCGCTCGGTTCCTTCTTCGCCGGCACGGTCTCGACTTTCCTGGTTGCCATCTTTGCTCCGCCCCTGACTGAAATCGCCCTCCAGTTCGGCGCTGCCGAGTATTTCTCGCTGATGGTGGTCGGCCTCGTCTCCTCGATCGCGCTGGCGCATGGCTCGATGGTCAAGGCGCTGGCAATGGTTGTGCTGGGCCTGCTTCTCGGCCTGGTCGGCACGGACATCTATACCGGCACGCCGCGGTTCACGCTCGGCATCCGCGAATATTCCGACGGGTTGAATTTCGTCGCGGTCGCGGTCGGCGTCTTCGGCATTGCGGAAATCCTGCGCAATCTCGAAAACGAAAAGAGCCGCACGGTGCTGATGGCCAAGGTCAGCGGCCTGATGCCCACAAAGGAGGATTTCAAGGCGATGATCGCGCCGGTGCTGCGCGGCACTGTCATCGGGTCGGTTCTCGGCATCCTGCCGGGCGGCGGGGCGATCCTTGCGGCCTTCGCGTCCTACACCGTCGAAAAGAAGGTCTCGAAAAACCCGCAGGAATTCGGCCATGGAGCGGTGGCGGGCGTCGCCGGGCCGGAATCGGCCAACAATGCCGGCGCGCAGACCTCGTTCATCCCGCTGCTCACCCTCGGCATTCCAGCGAACCCCGTCATGGCGCTGATGATCGGCGCGATGATCATCCAGGGTATCGTCCCCGGCCCGAATGTCGCGGTCGAGCAGCCGGCGCTCTTCTGGGGCATCATCGCCTCCATGTGGATCGGCAACCTGATGCTCGTCGTCCTGAACCTGCCGCTGATCGGGCTGTGGGTGAAGCTGCTCACCATCCCGTATTACGTGCTGTTCCCGATCATCATGGCCTTCTGCTCGATCGGGGTCTACAGCGTCAATTCGAACGTCTACGATCTCTATTCCGTCGCCTTTTTCGGCTTCATCGGTTACGTGTTGTCGAAACTGCGCTGCGAGCCCGCGCCGCTCCTGCTCGGCTTCGTGCTCGGTCCGCTTCTCGAAGAAAACCTGAGACGGGCGATGATCCTTTCGCGCGGCGATCCGAGCACGTTCGTCACGCGTCCAATCAGCGCAGCCCTGCTTTTTATAGCGGTTGTCGTCCTCGTGATTGTCTTCCTGCCGAGCGTCAAGGCAAAGCGCGAGGCGGTGTTCCAGGAAGAGGATTGAGACACTGGAAGCCTTACCTTCGCATGATCAATCCTGACGGGATCATGCGGGGAGCGCTCCGGACGGTCAGACCGTCTGGAGCGCCTGTAGTTCGTGGACGGGCACCGGCCCGGCGATGCGCTTGAGGAGCAGCCGCCCCATCAAGAGGCCCGCTTCGGAAAGGTCCTCGTAGATCGTCTCGACTCGTGGACGAACCTGATCGAAAAGGCCCGAGGTCTGCTTGGCGACCAGCCGTACATCCTTTCCGAGTGCGAGGCCGTGGTCGTAAGCGGCGGCCATGACCGCGAGTGCCGACACCTCGCCGCCGCAGATGAACCCGTCGGGACGTTCCGGCTCGTCCATCCGGCGATAGAAATAGTCGCGGATGTCATTCGAGTTGCTGTCGAGCGTCACGCCCCTGGCAATCTCGAAGCCGATACCCTCCTCGCGTACCGCCGTCATGAAGCCGTGGCGCATGTGATGGGCGAACGTGAACCGCTCCGGCGGCAGGATGATCGAGAGCTTCTTCGCACCGGCGTCAATCAGCTTGCGCGCGGCCTGATAGGCGAACCCGTAATTGTCGTAATCGACATAGGGGTGGGCGGTCGCAAGTTCGGTCCGGCCGTGACAGATGAAGGGAAAGCCGTTCTCCATCAACAGCTTCACCCGCGGGTCCGAGGGCTCGGTGCGTGTGAAGATGATGCCGTCGGCCATGCGGTTGCGCACGATGTGGCGCACCGGGTCGATTTGCGGCGTGTCGGAGAAATGGGGTGTGACGACGAGATGATACGGCGTGCGCCGCAGCGCCTCGGTCAGTCCCCGGATCATCGACGTCGCATAGCCTAAAATTTCCTCGTGCGGGTCGAGGACGAGGCTGATGACATTGGTGCGGCCGGTACGCAGGCGCTGCGCCGCCCGGTCCGGCAGATAGCCGATCTGTTCTGCGACCTGCCGTACGCGCATCCGCGTTTCAAGCGCGATCTGCGGCGCGTCGGCGAGCGCCCGCGACACGGTGGTGACGGCGAGGCCCGTCATTTCGGCGATTGTTTTCAGCGTGGGCTTCGTATCCGCGCCGGCTCTCTCCCTTACAGGCTCCGGCTTCGCCCGCCGACCCTCGTCCTCCAGGTCTTCCAGCGACATGTCTTCTTTCCTCCGCTCCTGCTCCGAGATCGGAACAGGCCTCATCTACATCGTTGCAAATTTTTCAAATGCCGTCAGGAAATTTTCTCGATTCCTGAGGAAAAATTTGTCGATTTCAAGATTTGCAAGTTTTTTCATCATGTTAGGTGTCATCTGAAACTCTGCAAAAAATCCTCCGGCTGGGTTGACACCGACTGCGTTTATATCGTTATAAATCGCCATATCCGGAGAGGAGCCCGGATGCAAAGGGAGATTTCTCAATGAATATTCGAATGATCAGCAAATTCGCCGCCGGTGCGGCGATCATCGCCCTGACGGCCGGTGCCGCCAAGGCACAGGAGAGTGTCGAAGTCCTTCACTGGTGGACGTCCGGCGGTGAGGCTGCGGCTCTCAACGTGCTGAAGGAAAACCTCCAGAAGGAAGGCGTCGCCTGGAAGGACATGCCGGTTGCCGGCGGTGCCGGCTCCGCTGCCATGACCGCGCTTCGCGCCCGCGTCACGGCCGGCGATCCGCCGACAGCCGTCCAGCTTCTCGGCTTCGACCTCCGCGACTGGGCGGAAATGGGCGTTGCCGCAAACCTCGACGACCTTGCAGCCAAGGAAGGCTGGGACAAGGTCATCCCGGCTGCTCTCCAGGATTTCTCCAAGTATGATGGCCACTGGATCGCTGCTCCGGTGAATATCCACTCGACCAACTGGCTGTGGATCAACAAGGCTGCCCTCGACAAGGCCGGCCTTCAGCCGCCGACGAATATCGACGAATTCATCGCCATGCTCGACAAGTTCAAGGAGCAGGGCATCACGCCGATCGCGCATGGCGGCGTTCCGTGGCAGGACGGCACGATGTGGGAAGCCGTCGTTCTTTCCATCGGCGGCCCGGAGTTTTACAAAAAAGCCGTCCTCGACCTCGATCCAGAAGCGCTTTCCGGTGACACGATGAAGAAGGTTTTCGACACCATGTCGAAGATCCGCACCTATTTCGATCCGAACTTCTCGGGCCGCGAATGGAACCTCTCGACCGCCATGGTCATCGAAGGCAAGGCCGGCGCGCAGGAGATGGGCGACTGGTCGAAGGGCGAATGGCTACGCGCCAACAAGAAGCCGGGCACCGACTTCGTCTGCATCCGCTTCCCCGGCACACAGGGCTCCGTGCTTTTCAATGCCGACCAGTTCATGATGTTCGACGTCGGTGACGACCAGCGCGACGCCCAGCTCAAGATGGCGTCCGCCGTCGAGGATCCGGGCTTCCAGATCGCTTTCAACACGGTCAAGGGTTCGGTTCCGGCCCGTACCGACGTCTCGGACGAAAAGTTCGATGATTGCGGCAAGAAGGGCATGAAGGATCTCGCCGAGGCTGCTTCGAAGGGCACGATGATGGGCTCGCTCGCCCATGGCTACGCCCAGCCGGCTGCCATCAAGGAAGCCATGCTGGACGTCATCACCCAGCACCTCAACGGTCAGCTCACTACCGATGCAGCGCTGAAGCGCCTGCCGGAAGCGGTGGCTGCCGCGAAGTAAGCATTGGTTTGAATGAAACGGGTGAGGGGGTTGCCCAGAAGCGACCCCCTCACTTGCGATTTCTAACACTTAGCCTTTGGCTAAGATGTTGAAATCGCTTTCTCTCCCACAGGGGAGAGATAAGGATGCCGCGCCGCCGCGGGCCTACCTCTCCCCTGGTGGGAGAGGTTACAAAATCAGCACCTTAGCCAAAGGCTAAGTGCTAGATTTTGTTGGTGAGGGGGTAGGCCAGGTATCCTTAGAACTCGTAATTTCTTCCTACTCCCTACCCGGAGGTCATGATGACGACAATCGAACCGGTTCCCGTTGCGGAACCGCAGAGGCAGGGCCGCACTTTTGCGGATGGATTGCGCAATGCGCTGCCGAAGATCGTGTTGGCGCCCTCGTTCGCCGTGATCCTCGTCTTCGTCTACGGCTTCATCCTCTGGACGATCACTCTGTCCTTCACGACCTCGCGCATCCTGCCGGTCTACAAGTGGGGCGGGTTCGATGCCTATTACCGTCTCTGGTCGCAGCCGAACTGGTATGTGGCCATGCAGAATCTGGCGGTCTTCGGCGTTCTCTACATCGGCATCTGCATCGCGCTCGGTCTCTTCATCGCCATCCTGATGGACCAGCGCATCCGCGCCGAAGGGGTGCTCAGGCCGATCTTCCTCTATCCGATGGCGCTTTCCTTCGTCGTGACGGGGACGGCGTGGAAATGGTTCCTGAACCCCGGTCTCGGGCTTGAAAACACCATGCACAATCTCGGCTGGGAGAGTTTTGGGTTCGACTGGCTGGTCAATCCGAAGATGGCGATCTACACGGTCGTGATCGCCGGCGTCTGGCAGGCATCCGGCTTCGTCATGGCGATGTTCCTCGCGGGGCTTCGCGGCATCGACGGCGAGATCGTCAAGGCAGCGCAGATCGACGGGGCTTCTAACGTCGCCATCTACCGCCGCATCATCATCCCGCTGCTTCGCCCCGTTTTCCTCTCCGCCTTCATCGTGCTGGCGCATATGGCGATCAAGTCCTACGACCTCGTCATCGCGCTCACCGGCGGCGGACCGGGCAATGCGACCGAACTGCCGTCGACCTTCATGTATTCCTACACGTTCACGCGCAACCAGATGAATGTCGGTTCGGCCAGCGCGGTGATGATGCTGATGGGCATCACCGCGATCATCGTGCCGTATCTTTATTCGGAACTGCGGGAGAAGAAGCAATGAGCGCTGCGAACGAAACCATCAGCGCCGGTTCGGCCCGCACCGCCCGCTATTTCATCTACGCGGCCCTGATCATCCTGGCGGTCGTCTACCTGCTGCCGCTCTATGTGATGCTCACGACATCGCTGAAACCGCTCGACGAAATCCGCGGCGGTGACATGCTGGCGCTGCCGCGCGAGCCTTCGATCGCCGCCTGGGTGAGGGCTTGGGGCGAGGCCTGCATCGGTGTCTCCTGCGTCGGCATCAAGGGGTATTTCTGGAATTCGATCAAGATGGTCGTTCCGGCGGTGATCATCTCGACCCTGCTCGGAGCGCTGAACGGCTACGTGCTGACCAAGTGGCGCTTCCCGGGTCACAAGATCATCTTCGGCATGATGCTGTTTGCCTGCTTCATTCCGTTCCAGGCCGTCCTCATTCCGATGGCGCGGCTGCTCGGCCTGATGGGGCTGTCGAACTCCACGACCGGCCTCGTGATGGTGCACGTGATCTACGGTCTCGGCTTCACGACGCTGTTCTTCCGCAACTATTACGAGGCTTTCCCGGATGAACTCGTGAAGGCCGCGATGATCGACGGCGCCGGCTTCTTCCGTATCTTCTGGCGCATCCTGCTGCCGAGTTCGGGGCCGATCATCGTCGTCACCATCATCTACCAGTTCACCAATATCTGGAACGACTTCCTGTTCGGCGTATCGTTTGCGGGAGGCGAAGCCTCGCCGATGACGGTTGCGCTCAACAACCTCGTTTCCTCCTCCACCGGCGTCAAGGAATACAATGTCGACATGGCCGCAGCCGTGTTCGCCGCCTTGCCGACCCTGTTCGTCTATATCGTCGCCGGACGCTATTTCGTGCGTGGCCTGATGGCCGGCGCAGTCAAGGGATGACCGCTTATGAGCTTTCTTGAAATCAAGGACATTCGCAAGAAGATCGGCAATGTCGAGATACTGAAGGGCATCAATATCGATCTCGAAAAGGGCGGCTTCCTGGTCCTTGTCGGTCCGTCGGGCTGCGGGAAGTCCACGCTTCTGAACGCGATCGCCGGCCTTCTGCCGCCGTCGTCGGGCGATATCGTCATCGACGGTCAGGTGGTGACCGATCTGCATCCTTCGAAGCGCGACATCGCGATGGTCTTCCAGTCTTACGCGCTATACCCGAACATGACGGTGGAGGAAAACATCGCTTTCGCGCTGGAAATGCGCGGCGTCGACAAGGCCGCCCGCGAGGCGGCCGTGAAGCAGGTCGCAAAGACGCTGCAGATCGAGCATCTGCTCAAGCGCCGTCCGAGCCAGCTTTCCGGCGGCCAGCGCCAGCGCGTCGCCATGGGCCGGGCGCTTGTCCGCCAGCCGCGCGTCTTCCTGTTCGACGAGCCGCTCTCGAACCTCGATGCCAAGCTGCGTGTCGAGGTTCGCGCCGAGATCAAGGCGCTGCACCAGAACACCCATGCGACGATCGTCTACGTCACCCACGACCAGATCGAGGCGATGACGCTGGCCTCCAAGATCGTCGTCTTGAAGGAAGGCACCGTGCAGCAGGTCGGGGCGCCTTCGGAAATCTATAATCGTCCGGCCAACCTGTTTGTTGCGGACTTCATGGGCTCGCCGGCGATGAACATGCTGAAGGGCAACGTCGTTTCCTCGGACGGTGCACAGGCAATTGCGCTTTTCGGCAACGAGAACGTCAAGGTCGCCATGCCGCCGTCCGTTACGAAGAGCCTCGCCGATGGTAAGGAGATCATCCTGGGGCTGCGTCCGGAAGCGATTACCGACACCGGCCTTCTCGATCCGCAGGTGCGTTCCGTAGCGCAAATCGAAGCGGATGTGACCATGGTCGAGCCGACGGGTTCCGACACGTTCGTGACCGGCAGGCTGGATGGAGCAAGCTTCACGGCCCGCACCCGTGCCGATGTGCATGTCTCGGTCGGCCAGAAATTCCCCTTCGCCTTCAATCTCGACAAGGCGGTCGTCTTCGATCCGGAAACGACCGGCCGCATCGATTGACGCGGGCAGGTTCGGCCCTTTTACCCTTCGGCTTGCAGGGGGTGCCGGGAGGCCTCCTTCCGGCGGAGGATTGTGCCTTTTGGAGAAGCGTATGGTCAGCAATCAATCCTTGGCCAAGCTTTCAAAACCGGTTAGAAAGACCCGCTAGTTGTATTAGCAAAAGGCGGGATGCTAAAATGAATACGGGGGCAGGTGACATAGGCGCCTGCGTTTTTCCTTTTGGGTAAATGCGCGGAATGATTAGGGTTTCGCGGTTTTTCCCGACGGCGCCCATCGGCGCTTATCTGGTTGCGCTCGCTGTCGGCGTTGCGTTGCCCTTGCTGGTTTTCGTCGCCTATCTGATGATGGAGCTCGAGGCGAACGAACGCGAAATCCTGGCGAACGAGACAGCCGAGGATGCGCAGCTTATTGCGCGATCGATAGATCGCGAATTGCAGGACATGGCGACGACGCTGCGGCTGCTCGTCACGTCCCCTGAACTGGAAAGGCGCGATCTGCGCGCCTTCCACAACAGGACACAGAACAGCCTGCGGTCGAATTCACTCTATGTCATCCTGGTCGATGCCGCGGGCCAGCAGCAGCTCAACACACGCCTGCCTTTCGGGACGCCCCTCGGCAAGGTATCCAACATGCCGGCGCTCGAATCGGTGCTCAGTCGCCGCGTGACCGAGGCTTCCAACGTCTTTTTCGGCACCACCAGCGGAAAGCACGTTTTCAATATCAGCATGCCGCTGCCCAGGGAGGTTTCCGCCTCGGGCGCGGCAATGATCATCACCCAGAATGCCGAAGACCTGCAGAAGCTCATCTCCACTGAGGGGCTTTCCGAGGGCTGGACGGTCGCGATCGTTGACGGTTCGGGACACGTGGTTACCTCTTTGGGTGCCCATGCGCTGTCGTCGGGCACGGCTTTCCCGGCCGATACGCTCAAGCTGATGACCGGCTTCAAGGGGACGATCGAGGATGTCGATGGCGAGTTGAAGCAGATGTACGGTTATGCGCAGATCACCGGCTGGACATGGAAGGCCGTGGTCTGGGGGCCGATCGATGCAGCGCAGGCGAGCATTCTGACCACATGGCGGCAGCTGATCTCGGGTGGCGCTGTTTTCCTTGCCGTCGGCATGCTGATCGCCTGGCTTGTCGGCCGTCAGCTTCGCATCCCGATCCGTCAGATCGCGGAAATGGCCGAACGTATCGGCAAGGGCGAGATCGTGTCTCCGGTGGAGACGAAGATCAGGGAAGCGAATCAGGTGGCCATTGCGCTTTCGAATGCTTCTTTCGACCGCAGCCAGGCAGAGGACCGCATCCACCTTATCCTGCATGAACTCGTGCACCGTACGAAGAACATCCTCACGCTTGTCCAGGCGATGATGCGCCAGCTCGCGCGGAAGGACACCACGATGGAGGAATTCCAGAAGGCGATCGGCAACCGTTTGCAGGGCCTCGGGAAATCGATCGAGGCGCTCGCGAAGGAGCAGTGGGCCGGGGTGTCGATCCGGCGCGTGGTGGAAATCCACATGAGCACCTTTGCCGAAGTGGCCGACCGGGTGGAGTTGCAAGGTGCGGATTTCATACTGAAGGCCGAGGCGGTGCAAAATCTCGGCCTCATCCTGCATGAGCTTGCCACAAATTCCGTGAAGTACGGGGCTCTTTCCGTGCCGCAGGGCAAGGTCCGTATCGCCTGGAAGGATGTGCTCGACGAGGCCGGTAGCGAACCCAATCTCCGGCTGGTTTGGGAGGAAAGGGATGGCCCGCCGGTCCACGAGCCGGCACGGACCGGTTTCGGCACGACGATCATCAAGCGCCATGCGGCAGCAGCTTTTTCAGGGCAGGTCGACGTGGATTTCCGATCCGAGGGGCTCTGCTGGATACTGACTGCGCCGCGTTCGTCTTTCGAGCGGGGCGAAGGTACCGAAAGCCTCAAGGACATCGTGATCTGATCGCCGGCTACATCGCTGGAACGAAGTTGATATGCTTGCCGTTAAGCGGCCATGGACATGGACGCCCGTCTCAACTCGCTCGATATCGATCAGGGTTTTCTCGAAATCACCGGCCTCACCTATGTCAGCGATACGGAGCCGGGCATCCGGCGGCTCCGCCGCGGCAGGGGTTTCTGCTACCGTCTGCCCGACGGGAGCTTGCTGACGGATGATCAGGAACGGCGCCGGATCGCCGCTCTCGGCCTGCCGCCGGCCTATGAGAATGTCTGGATCTGCCTTGATCCGCGCGGGCACCTTCAGGCAACGGGTTATGATTCCCGCGGGCGGAAGCAGTATCGCTACCATTCCGATTGGCAGAATTTCCGCAGCGAGCAGAAGTTCGACCAGCTCATCCGGTTCGGTGAGGCGCTGCCGCGCATACGCCGCAAGGTGAAGCGGCATCTCGCGCTTGATCTCGAGGGGTCCGATACGGTTGTCGCCGCTCTGGTGGCCCTTCTGGATGCGACGCATCTGCGTGTCGGCAATCGCGCTTATGCAAAGGAAAACAAGACCTACGGCGCCACGACGTTGCTCAAGCGGCATATGACCCTCTCGGGCGATACGATCCTGCTTCGCTTCACGGCCAAGGGCGGCAAGCGTGTCCGGCATACCTTGAGGCATCCGCGTCTGCAGCGCATCCTCGAGGACATTGCGGACCTGCCCGGCCGGCAGCTTTTTTCCTGGCCGGACGAGCAGGGCGTGCCGCATCCGGTCGATTCAGGACGGTTGAACGCCTATCTTGCCAAGGCGGCGGGCTTTGCCATCTCGGCCAAGACATTCCGTACCTGGGGTGGCAGTCTCACAGCGTTCATGGCGGCGTGGGAGGCGGTGGAGATGAATGGTGGCCGCCCGAAGATCCAAACGATGGCCAATGCAGCATCGGCTGCCCTGCACAATACACCTGCGGTCTGCCGGTCAAGCTATATCCATCCGGGGATTCTTGCGCTGTCTGAAGATATCTCGCCGCTTGAAAAGGTGATGGCGGACGAGACCGTATTGAGCGGTCCGAGGGGCTTGAGGTCGAACGAGCGGCGTCTGTTGGCATTCCTGCGGGAAGTGTCCGATGTTCCCGCGACGACCGCCCGCGAGGAGCAGCGGGCGGCCGAGGCCGAGCGGGCGTAATTCTACGCAGCCCGGCGATTGTGGCGTCCTTCTTGGACTTCCTCGACGATCTTGTCAACGAACTGCGGCAGGTCGCTCGGCGATCGCGAGGTGATGATGCCGTTATCGACGACGACTGCTTCGTCCTTCCAGGAGGCGCCTGCATTGCGGATGTCTGAGCGGATCGAGCAGTAGGATGTCGCCTTCAGGCCGCGCAGGGCGTCAGCCTCGACCAGCAGCCAAGGACCATGGCAGATCGCCGCAACCGGCTTGCCGCTCTTCACGAAATCACGCACGACGCGCACGGCATCCTCGTTGACGCGCAGGAGGTCCGGGTTGATCTGGCCGCCGGGCAGAACGAGCGCATCGAAATCCTCGACCTTGACGTTTTTTGCCTCCAGATCGACACCGATTGTATCGCCCCAGTCCTTCTTGTCCCAGCTCTTGATTTCGCCGGTCTTGATCGAGGCGACCTTCACATTCGCGCCGCGCTTCCTCAACTCATCGAGCGGGACCCGCAGTTCCGAGCGTTCGTAGCCGTCAGTGGCAAGGATCAGGATGGAAGCGGTATCAATAGCGGTCATATGCTGTGCTCCTTTCAGTCGAATTCCATTGCTGTTGGGCTCAGAGGCGGCCGCTGGAAAGGTCTCGGCCGTTGATGGAGGCAGGAACGCAGATTTCGTCACGAGGTGCCTTCGGCAGCGGAAGGACAACGGCTTCAGGTACGACGACCTGCACGTCTTCCGGGTGTTCAACGGCAAACGTCTTCTTCTCCTGCCGGGTCCCCTTCAGTCTGTTCCTGAGCATTTTGAAAAAGTGTCGCATGATAATCTCCCGTCGCGCGAACAAGGGCGTCTGCCCTCACGAAAATGCAAACCCCCCTGTGGCGAATTCGTTCCACGTTTTTCACAGCCTGTTACAGAAAGTTATCGCAGGCATTGGAACAAAATTCCGGCTTGCGTGTTTTTGCCAACCGTTTCTGTGATCTCCTGTCGCAAACGACTTCTGGCCCGGGTGCATGCTGAATGGATGATGACCGCTTGACCGGCCCCTGCCGCCGGCCAATCCGATCAAAAAGAAGCCTCGGTCAGCAGGGCATCAAGGGTAGCTATTGCCGATCGGTCCGGCCGATCGCCTCCGCACTTTTTTTCTGCCCGTTGCTCGTTTCATGCTCCGGCATTCAATCGGCGCTCGATCCCGCCGGGCGCGAGGCGGCGCATGTGGCGACGCTTTTCTTCACCATGCTGATCGGTGGCGCGGTGATATGGCTCGCGGTGGTCGGTCTGCTGTTTTATGCCGCGCGCAAGCGGCGTGTTCATTCGGAAAAGGGTGCCGGTCAGCTCATCCTCTGGGGAGGCGCAATCTTTCCCACCGTCGTGCTGGCAGCACTGCTTGCCTATGCCGTCTGGCTGATGCCGAACATCCGGCCGTGGTTCCAGGGAGAGGCTGGCAGCGTGCGTCGCATCGAGGTCACCGGCGAGCAGTTCTGGTGGCGTGTGAGGTACCTCCGGCAAGACGGCACGGTCGCATTCGAGACGGCGAACGAGGTACGGATTCCGGTCGGGGAGCGTGTCATCTTCTCGCTCAAATCGCCCGACGTCATCCACTCCTTCTGGATTCCCGTGCTTGGCGGCAAGATGGACATGATCCCCGGCCGCGACAACCAGCTCACCCTTATGGCAGAAAAGTCCGGCACCTATCGCGGCGTCTGTGCGGAATTCTGCGGTTCGTCGCATGCGCTGATGGCGTTCACCGTACTCGCCATGGAGCCGCAGGATTTCGAGAATTGGATGGCTGCACGGCAGGTTGCATCCGGCACCGAGGATATGGACGGACTGGCGCTTTTCCTGAAACAGGGCTGTGACGGCTGCCATGCGATCTCCGGAACCGAGGCGCGCGGCACGATCGGGCCGGATCTCACCGCCTTCGGAGAACGTGGCTCGGTCGCAGCCGGCACTCTGGAGAATGTGGAGGAACATATCGCCCGCTTCATCCGCGACCCCGGCGCGATCAAGCCGGAAGCCCGCATGCCGCATTTTTCCATGCTGCCGGATGCCGAGATCGACCGGATCGCCGCTTACCTGAAGGGGCTCAGATGACCGAGGAATTGGGCAATTTCTCGCCTCAGGAGAGGGCCGCTCAGGAAGAACGGCTCCGCAAGGTGTGGGAGACGCCGAAGGGCATCCGTTACTGGACCTCGGTCAACAACAGCCAGATCGGCCTCTGGTACGGCGTCACCGCGTTTGCCTTCATGCTGTTTGCCGGCCTGCTGGCGCTGCTGATGCGGTTGCAGCTTGCAGTGCCGGAGAACGATCTCATCTCCGCCGATCTCTTCAATCAGGCCTTCACGCTGCACGGCACGGTGATGATGTTTCTGTTCGCGGTGCCGATCTTCGAGGCGATCGCGATCTTCCTGCTGCCCTCCATGCTCGGCGCCCGTGAACTGCCGTTCCCGCGGCTTTCGGCCTTCGGTTTCTGGAGTTTTCTCATCGGCGGCATCTTCGTGTGCGGCTCAATCTTCTTCAATGCCGCGCCGAATGCCGGCTGGTTCATGTATCCGCCGCTTGCGACCGACGAGGAATATTCCGGTATCGGCGCGGATATCTGGCTGCTCGGCCTTTCCTTCATCGAAGTGGCCTCGATCGCCGCGGCGGTCGAGATCATCGTCGGCATCATGAAATGCCGGGCGCCCGGCATGCGCATCAATCTGATGCCGATGTTCGCCTGGTATCTGCTGATCGTCGCAGGAATGATCCTCTTCGCCTTTCCCCCGCTGATCGCGGGCGACATCCTGTTCGAGATGGAGCGGATGTTCGACTGGCCCTTCTTCGACGCGGAGAGGGGAGGCGATCCGCTGCTCTGGCAGCACCTCTTCTGGATCTTCGGCCATCCGGAAGTCTACATCATCTTCCTGCCTGCGATCGCGCTGATGGCGATGATCGTCCCGACCTTCTCGCAGCGGCCGATCGTCGGTTATTCGTGGATCGTGCTGGCAGCCGTGGGCACGGGTTTCCTGAGCTTCGGGCTTTGGGTGCATCATATGTTCGCCACCGGCCTGCCGCAGATCTCGCTCGCTTTCTTCTCGGCGGCGTCGGAGGCCGTTGCCATTCCGACCGCCGTGCAGATCTTCGTCTTCATCGCCACGATGCTGGCGGGCCGCGTCATCTTCTCCGTGCCGATGCTGTTCGGCGCCGGCGGGCTGATCATCTTCGTGATCGGCGGGTTGACCGGCGTCATGGTGGCGCTGGTGCCGTTCGACTGGCAGGCACACGACACCTATTTCGTCGTCGCCCATCTGCATTATGTGCTGATCGGCGGCATGCTGTTCCCGGTCGTCGCCGGCATCTATTACTATTTCCCCTTCTTCACCGGAAAGAAGCTCAGCGATTTGTGGGGCAAGGTCGCCTTCTGGCTGATGTTCTCAGGCTTCAACATCGCCTTCTTCCCGATGCATTTCTCCGGCCTGCGCGGCATGCCGCGGCGCGTCTTCACCTATCCGGAAGGGATCGGCTGGGACTGGTTCAACCTGCTTTCTACGGTTGGCGCCTTCATCTTCGCGGCCGGCGTGGCGACCCTCGTGATCGATATTCTCCGCCCGAAGCCCGGGCCTCGGGAGCGCAACCTCAACCCGTGGAATTCCGGCACACTGGAATGGACGAACGACCCGCAAGAAAGCTGGGGCATGCGTTCGGTGCCGATCATCACCAGCCGCTATCCGCTCTGGGACCAGCCGGATCTTCGGCGGAATATCGAGGAAGGGCGTTATTACCTGCCGGATGCGAAATCCGGGGAGCGCGAGACCTTGGTGACCTCCGTGCTCGATGCCGAGCCGATCCAATGTCTGCGGGTGGGCGGCCTTTCCTATGTGACGATTATTGCGGCCATGGCACTCGGCGGCGTTTTCATCGCACTGACGTTTCATTGGTGGATCACGACGATCGTGTTCGCCATCATTACCTTCATCGCGATCATCGTCTGGCTGTGGACCGGCACTGCGCCTATTCCGGAGGCTCCGGAGATCGATGTGGGACTTGGCCTGAAGCTGCCGATCTATGTTTCCGGCCCTGCCTCGGTCGGCTGGTGGGCGATGTTCATCACTATGGTCGGTGACGGCACGGCGTTTGCGAGCCTCGTCTTCGGCTATTTCTTCTACTGGACCATCCACGAGGATTTCACCGCTGTCGTTTCCGGGCCAGGGACCTTCTGGCCGATTGTGGCGCTGGTGCTTTTCGTGGTCGCCTGGGTCCTGACGCTGCTGGCCCGCGAGTTCAACAACAAGGGTGCGATCGGTGCGCGCATGGCGCTGGTTGCGGCTTTTACCGTTACGGTCGCGGCTTCGTTTGCAGGCCTTGCCGGACCTTACGTCCATGGCATGGACCCGACAGCCAACGTTTATCCGGCGACAGTCTGGATTCTGGCGATCTGGACGGTGGCGCACGCAGCAGTCGGCGCGATCATGCAACTCTACTGCCTGGCTCGCAGTTTTGCGGGCAGGATGACTGCCGAATACGACCAGGATATCCGCAATGTCGCGCTTTACTGGCACTTCATGGCGGTGACTGCCGTGGTGACTTTCGGCGTCATCGGCCTTTTCCCGATGGTGAGCGCATGAAGAGCGTCATTCCGCGTGAAGTCGAGAGCTTGTGGACACTGTTTACCGCGCCGACGGTCTGGGCGCTGCATTTCATCGTCTGCTACGCGACCTTTGCGATCTTCTGCGCCAGGGGGCTTGCCTCCGACATTTCGTTCGATACCGTCCGCCTTGCGCTTGCGGTCTTCACCCTGCTGGCGTTGGCGATGATCGTTCTCTCGGCCTATCTCGCCTGGCGGCAATGGGGTTTTGGCTCCGGCGATCCGCCGCATGACGCTCCGACCCGCAAAGATCGCAGATATTTCCAGGGCTTTGCCACGCTGCTGCTGTCCGGCCTCAGCTTCGTGGCTGTCGCCTATATGGCCATCCCGCTGATGTTCATCGCGGAGTGCCAGCCATGAGAAGGAGACAGGCGGATATGGGACGGAAAGCGGTGCCTCTTGCCGATCTCCCCCCTTGTGGGGGAGATGCCCGGCAGGGCAGAGGGGGGTATCTGCCCGGGGAATTGATCTCTCCATCTGCCGCACTGTCGTCACACCCCCCTCTGTCGCCTTCGGCGACATCTCCCCCACAAGGGGGGGGATCGGAGGGAGTTCGCGGTGACGCCATGCCATCCTTCTCGGCGTTCAAGCGTGCAGCATTGATTGTCAGCTCAGTTATGCTGTTCCTGCTCTGGATTGTCCTCCTGCCTTTGGCCGACCGGACATCCTTCTCGGTTCACATGATCGCCCATATGGGCGTGGTCGCGGGCGCCGCGCCGCTGATCGCCATCGCGCTTTCCGGGACGCGTTTCGATTTTACCGCCGGCTGTGCCTGGATGACGCCGCTCATTGCTTCTGTTGCCGAACTCTTCGCCGTGTGGGTCTGGCATGTCCCGGCAATGCGGGCCCTGTCGGAATCCTCCGTCCTTTTCGCGGCCATCGAACAGGCAATCTTCCTAGGCGCAGGACTGGCGCTCTGGCTTTCCTGCCTCGGCGGGACATCGAGCGGACGGGAAGAGCGTCGGCTTTCCGGCACGTTCGGGCTCCTCTTCACCTCCATGCATATGACACTGCTTGGAGCGCTTCTTTCTCTTTCGCCTCGTCCGCTTTACGGTGGCGGGGAGGCAAGCTGTCTGGGCGTGACGCTGACAGCGGCGGCGGATCAGCAGGTCGGCGGGGTGGTCATGCTGCTGGTTGGTGCCGTCGTCTACCTCGCCGGCGGCATTGCCCTGCTTGCCCGGACGCTGGGAGACAATGTGCCAGAGCCGTTGGGGAGGAAAGCTCTATGATGATCCGCTGGAAGCATCTGATTGTCCTGGTCATCGTGCTGCCTGTGCTTGGACTTGTGGTCGCCTGGTCCGGTCTTATGAGCGTCGGGGCGAGCAGCGGCCATTGGGCTGCGACGGACTGGTTCCTGCATTGGGTCATGCGGAATTCCGTCCGCACCGCTGCATTGTCCGTCGAGGCGCCCCCGCTTGACAATCCGGCGCTCCTGCCGCCAGCTGCAGGTCATTTCGAAACGGGCTGCGCCATCTGTCACGGCTCGCCGGCGCAAGGCCGGTCGGATGCGGTGCGCGCCATGCTTCCCCCGCCGCCAGACCTGAAGACCGTGGTACCGACCTGGACCGATGCGCAGCTTTTCGAGATCGTCAAGCATGGCGTGCGCTTCACCGGCATGCCTGCCTGGCCGACGCAAATGCGCGACGACGAGGTCTGGGCGATGGTCGCCTTCCTGCGAAAGCTGCCGGAGATGGACACCAACGCCTATCTGCAGGTCTCCGGCCTGCACGGCATCGGCAATGCGGGCGAGGTTTCGCCGCTGCCGATCACCTGCGAGAGCTGCCACGCGGAAAAGCGGCTTACCAATGACAGCATCATTCCGCGCCTCGCCGGCCAGTCGGAGCCCTATCTGCTCAACAGCCTGCGCGCCTATGCGCAAAGGCAGCGGCCGAGTGGCGTCATGGAGGTGGCGGTCGGCACGTTGGCCGATGAAAGCCTGCCGGAGCTTGCGCGCTATTACGCGAAACAGGCGCGGCCGCCGCGCGCGGTTTCTCCTGCTGATGCGCAGTTGATCGAAAAAGGAAGAGAACTTGCCGAAAAGGGAAGGCCGGCGGACAAGGTTCCCGCCTGCTTCAGCTGTCATGAAAAACCCGGAGGAAATCCCGCCTATCCGCGCATCTCGGGCCAGAACGCCGCCTATATCATGCGTCAGCTCCGGCTCTTCCATGCAGGCGTCCGAGGCGGGTCGTCGTTCAGCCACCTCATGATCGAGGTCGCCAGCAAGCTGAAGGAAGAGGATTTTGCTGCTCTCGCAGCCTTCTTTGCCGGCCGCGAGAGCAGGGTGCCCTGAAGTTTCAGGCCACGCTCTCCTCCCCAGGAGTCCGGAAAACCGGTATCAGACCGGAACGACCATCATGTAGCAGGCTGCGATCACCAGAACGAAACCTGCTGCCTCCACCCATTCCCTGACCATAGACGCCTCCCTCCGCATCGGTGGTAGATGAACGTGAAAGCGGCATTCTAGTTCCATGAAATGGCCATAAACGTGGCGAGATCGTCATAAATGTGAAGCGCTATGGTTAACGACCATCCGCTTCCGCCCTGGCACGGGCCGCTTCGAGGATCGCGCGCACTTCACGGGCAGCCGAATTCTCGATCGCAAACGCTTCTTCAGGGATCACGCCCGGGTCTTCTTCGCTGTCCTTGAAAGTCGCATCATCCCTCAGCCGTTGCAGGAAAGCGGTGATGGTGACTTCGCCGCCGATCATCGCGGCAAGAAGCTCGATCAGCAGTTCGCGGTGGGCGTTCAAGCGCCCCTCCAGCTCCTCCGGCGTCATCGCGGACATAGGTGGCCTCCTCGTCATGTTTTGTTTCCTCATGAAGATAGGGGAGGCTTTTCAGGAGGGAACAATCAGCCCCGCCGAAAGTTGGCCTCCTGAACAAGGACATGGAGAAGACCATGGCGCAAGTCATCAAATCAGGGGCTGACCAGCATGGACGCGATATTCGCGACCGGTTGATCCTGGCCCTCTACGCGCAATTGAAAGCAGAACGTCAGACCCGTGAAGCACTGGAATATGTGATCCGCAACGGAGCACTGGCACCGGAAATCCTGGAAGCCATTGCCGGCGACCCCGTCCCGGTCGCGGCGGCGGAAGATATTGCTGCCGTTGAAAAGGTCATTGCGCTCGATACACGCCGCCGGGCCGCATCCGGCACATCCGAAGGGGAAGACCGGACATGAAACGCTTGATCGCCGCCCTTTCTGTCCTCATGCTCCTGAGTGCCTGTAGCGACAGTGGCGAAAACCAGAACGACCCGATCAACAACACGCCTGCGCAACAGCCGAATGCGACAGCTCCGGCGGACAAGGATTCCACGCCGCAAACCGGTACCGGAGGACAAAGCTCGGCCACCTCACCCTCTGGGACGACGAACACTCCGCCTGCAAATCCTGCGCCTTCGGGATCGAATAACCCGTAATCTCGAAGGCCGAGGGAACGAAATGCTGTGTCGCACCATTGTTCCGCGAATCTTTCATCAGGTGTGGCATGGATACCAAATCGAGCAATATCGTCATTGAGCCGGGCTCCTGGCACCAGCTTGGGGCCAATTTTGATGGCGAGGGCGTCAATTTCGCGATCTTCTCGGCGCATGCGGAACGCGTCGAACTCTGCCTTTATGACGAGAGCGGCAGGATCGAGACTGCGCGTCTCGAACTCCCGGAATATACGCACGAGATCTGGCACGGTTATGTTCCCGGCCTGAAGCCCGGCGCGCTTTACGGCTTTCGTGTCCACGGACCTTACGATCCGGAAAACGGTCACCGCTTCAATCCGAACAAACTGGTCATCGATCCATACGCCCGCGAGCTTGTCGGTGATGTGCAGTGGAACGAGGCGCTTTTCGCTTATGACCTGCAGAATGAAGACAAGGACCTGACGTTTGACGAGCGCGACAGCGCGCCCTTCATGCCGAAATGCCGGGTGATCGATCCGGACGCGTTCGACTGGCAGGATCAGAATCGCCCGAGCATCCCGTGGCCGGCTGCGATCGTCTACGAAACTCACGTCAAGGGGTTTACCCAGCTCAACCCGGCGATCCCGAAAGAGCTCCGCGGCACCTACGAGGGCATGGGCCACAAGGCTTCGGTCGACTACATCAAGAGCCTCGGCATCACGTCGGTCGAACTGATGCCCGTCCATTATTTCCCCGATGATCAGCATCTCCTGGACAAAGGCCTGAAGAACTATTGGGGCTACAACACGCTCGGCTTCTTCGCGCCGGCCCCGTGCTACTACGGTCCGAGAGGGATCCAGGGTCTTCGCGACATGGTGCGGGCCTTCCATGATGCCGGCATCGAGGTGATCCTCGACGTGGTCTACAACCATACGGCGGAAGGCAACGAACTCGGCCCGACGCTCTCCTTCAAGGGTATCGACAACTTTTCCTATTACCGGACCATGCCGGATCAGCATCGCTACTACATCAACGATACGGGCACCGGGAACACGGTGAACACTTCGCATCCGCGCGTATTGCAACTGATCATGGATTCGCTCCGCTATTGGACAGATGCCATGCATGTCGATGGCTTCCGCTTCGACCTCGGCACCATCCTCGGTCGCGAGCCGCAGGGTTTCGACCAGCGCGGCGGCTTCTTCGACGCGATGACGCAGGACCCGATGCTGTGGAAGGTGAAGCTGATCGGCGAGCCCTGGGATATCGGTCCCGGCGGCTATCAGGTCGGCGGCTTTCCGCCCGGCTGGTCAGAGTGGAACGACAAGTATCGCGATACCGTGCGGGAATACTGGAAAGGGACCAATGTCTCGACCGATTTCGCTGCCCGCCTGCTTGGCTCCGGCGATCTCTACGACCAGCGCGGCCGCCGGCCCTGGGCGAGCGTCAACTTCATCGCCGCCCATGACGGCTTCACGCTCAACGATCTCGTCTCCTACAACGAAAAGCACAACGAGGCGAACGGCGAGGACAACAACGACGGCCATAACGACAATCACAGCTACAATTACGGAGCCGAAGGCCCGACCGACGACGAGGCGATCAACGCGATCCGCGAGCGTCAGAAGCGCAATTTCCTCGCGACGCTCTTCTTTTCGCACGGTACGCCGATGCTGCTTGCCGGCGACGAGTTTGGCCGCAGCCAGATGGGCAATAACAACGGCTATTGCCAGGACAACGAGATTTCCTGGGTGCACTGGGAGAACTTGCCGGAGACCTGCGAAGAACTGCGGGAGTTTACGCGTTGCCTGATCAAGTTGCGCCAGGAGCAGCCGTTGCTGAGGCGTGAAAACTGGCGCGACGGCATGGAGGTGAACTGGTTCAATGCCGGCGGCGGCGAGCAGAAGCCCGAGCATTGGGATGACGGCACGACACTCGGCCTGCATATCGGCCGGGAGGATCTCAAGGGGCAGGAAGGCATCTGGCACGACGTCCTGCTGCTCTTCAACCCGTTCGAAGGAAATGTTCCCTTCCGCATCCCGCAATTCGGCGAGGGCGGCTGGGTGCTGGAACTCACCACGTCCGATCTTTCCAAGCGCGGCCTGGTGATCACCAAGGAAAAGGATTTCGAGCTCGAAGGCCGCAGTCTGGCGCTCTTTCGCAGACCGTGAGGCTCGTCAAGAATCTCTCAGGTGGCATGATCTCGATAGACCAGATGCGTGATGTCGCTTGACGTGCCGGCGATCAACGCACGGAGCGGAAAGGGCTTCAGGTCATATTCGTCAAGCGTGCTTGCCGTGGGGCGAATCCAGCGGAATTCCAGGTCGTTGGAACCGTCGCGACAACGGTGGACGACCTCATTTTCGTGGAAAGGCAGGGGGCGGAGTAGTTCGGTCTCGTAATAGAAGCCGACTTCATGGACCGTCCGCCCCTCCAGGGTGAAGAAGTTCTCGATGACAAAGCGCAACGGACCGATGGCTGCCCGGGATCCGATTTCCTCCTCGATTTCCCGCGCCAGCGTTTCCGTCGTTGCTTCCTGAAACTCCACGCGACCGCCCGGAAGCGACCAGAAGGGCTCAGTCGTTCCCCGGTGGATGAGAAGATGTCCATTGGAGCGGATGAGCGCTGCGGTTCGAAACTGGAAACGCGAACGCCCAGAGTCCATTACAATCATGGTGCGTGTCGGATTGTCCATCGGAAGGCCTGTCGGAAGCAAATCTGCGTTGCAGCGGACGATCCGCTATCCGATTCTTCAGCTGGCGACAAACGCCGGGCGGTCCGGACAGATCGTTCAGAGCGTGGCGCGACGTATCTCGCTCGCCGGAACCCGCCCTGATTTGCGGGCCAGGCTGGCATAGACGGCAGCATATTGGCGGGCGCTTCGTTCCCAGGAGAATTTTGCTTTCATCCCCTGGTTCTGCAAACGAGCCCACATTTTCGGATCGGCATAGGTTTGCAGGGCGCGGCGAAGCGCCAGGCGCAACCCGTCCGTCGTGACCGGATGAAACTGGAAGCCTGTTGCCACGCGGGCCGACATTGCTGCATCATTGGCGTCGATGATGGTCTCCGAGAGCCCGCCGGTTCGCGAGACGACCGGCACGCAGCCGTAGCGCAGGGCATAGAGCTGGGTGAGGCCGCACGGCTCGAAGCGGGACGGCTGCACGATCGCATCCGAGCCGCCGTGGATCAGATGCGCCGTCGGCTCGTCATAACCGATATGGACGGCCATGCGGCCGGGAAAACGCGAGGCAGTGTCCAGAAGCGCCTGTTCGATCTCGCGGTCGCCCTGGCCGAACACGATCACCTTGCCGCCGTTGTGAATCACCTCGTCGGCGGTTTCGGCGAGCATGTCGATACCCTTCTGCCAGGTGAACCGACTCACTGCGGAAAAGACCGGACCGACGCCCGACGGGTCGAGGCGGAATCTCTCCAGCAGAACGGCGCGATTCTCGCGTTTGCGGCGCAGGCTGTTGATGTCGTAGTTGCGCGGCAGGTGCGGATCCGTCGATGGATCCCAAACATCGAGATCGATGCCGTTGACGATGCCGCGCAGGACCGAGACGCGTTCGTTCAGAACGCCGTTCATGCCCATGCCGAAGCGTGGCGTGAGGATTTCGCGCGCATAGGTCGGGCTGACGGTGGTGATCGCGTCGGCTGTCTGCAGCCCGCCCTTCAGGAAGCTGATGTCCCCGAAATATTCCATCCGATCCATGGAATATGCTTCCGGGGGCAGTCCGAGTTTGTCGAGCAGGCTCGCGGGATATTGGCCCTGGAAGGCCAGGTTGTGGATCGTCAGCACGACCGGCGTCGAGCAGCCCCGTTCCCGCATGTAGACGGAGGCGAGCGCCGATTGCCAGTCGTGGGTATGGACGAGATCGGGACGCCAGCCGGGCAGGACGCCGCCGGCGATTTCCGCCGCGGCCAGCGAAAGAGCGGCAAACCGCTTCCAGTTGTCGGGATGGTCGATGCCCCGTTCATCGACATAGGGACCACCCGGACGGTCATAGAGAGTGGGCGCGTCGAGCACGAAAAGGCTGAGGCCCTCGATGCGGGTGTGCAGGAGCGAGGCCTTTTCGCCCAGCAGGCTGTCGAAGGCTACGAGCGGCACGGCGCTTTGCAATTGCCGCATCACATTCGGATATCCGGGGATCAACGACGTCGTTTCTATGCCGAGCGGGGCGAGCGCTTTGGGCAGGGAACCTGTCACATCCGCCAGGCCGCCCGTCTTTACGAATGGAAAGATCTCGGAGGTGACCGAAAGCACCCTCATTTGCGGCAGCACCCGCGTTTCCTCGACCGGGGTGACCACGCTCCCAGACATGGCGTGCTGATCGCGGTGCGTATTGCCGAGGGGGGCGTGAGCGTTCATCATGTCTGCCTCCGCCGTGGGCCGTTTGCACCCCTCGGAACATTTCGGCCATGGCCAACGTTCCCTGCCGGGTTCGGTGTCGGGCGGAGTTCAGACGCAACTGTCATCTCAATCTTCCAAGGCAAGAAAATACGCTCTCGCGACAATGCCAATCGCCGCGATTGATGAAACTGGTCTTGATGTATACGATCCGGGCGGCGTTATTGGCCGGCCGGCACCTTCTTGGAGCGCTTTTTCGCCGGTTCGACCGCTGCCGGAATAGCTGCGGGGGTCTTCGAGGTCGTCTTGGCAGCAGTCCCTGTCGATGCCGGCTTCGATGGGGCCGTCTTCGTGACAGTCTTTGGAGCTTTCGGCGCTGCTGCCTTTGGAGCCTTTACGACTGCGGCTGCCTTCTTACGGGGACTTGCCATTGGTGGTGTGTTCGAGGCGGTCGGCTTGAGCGTCGCATGCTCCAGCTTCGCCCTTTCCCAATGCTCCCGATCCTTACCGGAAGGGTAGCCTTCCTCTTCCCACAAAGCGTATGCCCGTCTCTTGATCCAATCTTCCTCGGATTCCGCCATTATCGTCTCCATTCGACCGAACGCCCCAACGTGTGCAGCGCAAAAAAGTTCCATCGTCCAAACGAAAAATTGCACCCTGGCCAGCAGAGCAGGGCCATGAACTCAAAAATCGGCCCCGGGGGGTATTTTCTGGCAATTGGGGGTATGTTTGTCGCCGCCGGGAAGGAGCGCATCCAAATCAAAGGTACTGCGATATAATCCCTCATGCAACTGCTCGGGTCCATATTATAAGCGCCGTTCGATCTGCGTCCTATTATCACACCGGCATTCCGCTCCGGACATGGCAAATGCTCATCTCGTTCCGCCTGGGGTGAGCAAAAGCCCAGCTTTGACCGGGCTTTTGCTCAGGGAACGGGGCTATGCGGCCTTTGCCGGCGCCCCGTTCATCGAAGGCCTCAGGCGGCCTTCTGAGCCGCCATGTTCACGGCGGATTTGGCGAGACTGGTCAAGGCCTCGTCCGTCTTGCTTTCCTCGGCGAGCGTTTCCTCCAGCAGCTTCACAGCCTCCTTGAGGCCAAGCTGCTGGGCCCAGGTGCGCAGCGTACCATAACGGCTGATTTCGTAATGCTCGACCGCCTGTGCGGCAGCGAGCAGGCCAGCGTCAAGCGCAGGATTGCCCTTGAACTCGTCGAGGATTTCTTCGCCCTCTTCGATGATGCCGTCAATTGCCGGGCAGGTCTTGCCCTGGGCCCGCTTGCCGATGATCTCGAAGACCTGTTTCAGGCGATCGATCTGGCCTTCAGTCTCATCGCGGTGTTTCTCGAAAGCGGCCTTCAGCTTTTCATCCCGGGCGCCGCGCGCCATCTTCGGAAGAGCCTTCACGATCTGGCGTTCGGCATAGTAGATGTCTTTCAGGGTTTCATGGAAAAGGTCGTCGAGGGTCTTGCTGGCCATTGCTCTCTCCTTGGGTTTTATAGGTGTTGGGTGAAAAGGTATTGCGAGGCATCTAACGACGAGGTGCCTCGAAGGTTCCTGTTCCAGTCAGCGGCTGTGCGGATGAGGTTCGCGGCCGCCCGGCGGCTTGTCGTAGAGACGTTCTATCGCCTCTTCCTGCTGCTCTTTTTCGCGGTCCGTCAGGCGACGGCGCTGTAACAGCGCATAGGCGATCGCAGCGCCGAGAAGGATCGGCCCGATCGCCACGACTATGAACCAGAAGTTATCGGCCATTGCTTTCTCCTTGTCCGGGGAACTTGTCGCCTATGTCGGGAAAACTGCCGGTTGCTGCAAAGGTTCCGGAAATCGTCGTCATCCTTGCCACCAGCGCAACACCTCGTCCGTATCGGCGAGCCGGAGCTGGTTCGAAAAACGCCTGCCGAAAAGGGCGAGGGATGCGTCATGCGTCTCGTCGGAGGTGCTGCAGATTGCATCTTTGACGAGAATGATCGCATAGCCGAGGTCCACGGCGCCGAGAATGGCGGCAAGGACGCAGACATCCGTCTCCCCGCCGGAGATGATCAGCGTGGTGACGCCCTGGCCTCGAAGGAAATGATGAAGCCGGTTGTCGAACCAGGGCGAGTAGACCATCTTGTCGAAGACGATTGCGGGAGGAGCCAGTGCCCTCAGCTCCGGAAGAATGTCGACCATCTCGTCGCCGAGTTCGCCGCGCGTCATCATCGGCCATTTCTCGTAATAGTCGCGCCAACTCCCCTGGGCTTCGGCAGGCGTTGTCGGGGGGACGAAGCGAGTGAAGATCGTGCCTGCAGGAAAGGCTCCGGCAATCATCGCGACCGGTTGGCGCACGCGCTGCATCCATGGAATATTCCAGGGCGTGTCTTCCGCGAACATGCGCTGCATGTCGACGCAAAGATGCCGGCAGTGATGCGGGTCCTCCATGTCTTCCTCAGCTTCCATGCTTGTCAGGACAGAAAACTTCCACGGTGGTCAGGAACAGAAAAGCGGCGGCAAAAGTTCCACCGCCGATGATGGAACCGGGCTTGACCGAGAACGTTGCGAAAAGCAGCAGATGCGATGTCTCAAGGGAGAGAGAGATGCAGGAAAAGCTGAAGATCTACCGGCTGGTGCCGAACGCCGCTTCCGATGACCCGAACTGGCAGAATTCGCCGCCGCACGGCGAGGTGGTGGTCCGGGCCAGAACCGCGGGTGATGCGCGCCTCGTCGCGAGTGCGGCGGAGCTCGATTTTACCGAGATCGACGCTTCACCTTCGGAAGGTAACTCGACCGAAATGGCAAGCGCCTTCCGCAACGAAAAGCTCTATACGGTGATCGAGGACGGGAGCGGGCGTTATGAGGCGGAGGGCCCGAGAGGTGTCGTGGCAGGCCGGGTGCGCACCGACAATCTGATCTCGACCCAGCTTTGAGACGCGCTTCAGCCGGCAGGGCTGCCCATCTTTTCGTTGAGCGCCTTCTGCAGTTCGCGCGCCAGTTCGAGCAGACGATCGGGGACTTCTTCCTTCTCGATTTCGGCGAGCAGGACCGAGACCCGGCGGTTCACGCGCTTTCCCATCCTGACTTCCTGTTCCGCAACCGGAGTGTTTTGCTTCGCCATCCCGACCTCTGACGTAACCAATATCGGCAAACTCGCGCCGAAAGAATGTCCGCCTCGCCGATAATTCTGCTATCGCTCTCCTTACCGCAATATGGTCGACTTGGGGTATCCCGAAAAAGTCACAGGGATGGATGAAATACCGACACAAATGAAATAAGGCGACTTCCTATCACGGAAGACGCCCGAATTGTTCCATACGGATTTTACTGTTGTCTAGTGTTTTGGCGGTTTTGGTGTGCCGGCCGGGATGGAGGTCACCGTGGTCGAAACGGGGTCGCTTGCCGGAAACGTGTCTTCCAGCCCCTCGTTGAGCTGTTCCTCCAGCTCCCTGGTTTCGTGCTTTGAACGTGCGGAGCGCTCGGTCGTCTTCTTGTCCCCTTCGTTCCGTGAAGCGTTCTGGCTGCTGCTGGTGCTCATGGGAATGCCCTCCTGTGCAGGTGTCTGAAGCAAACGGTTTCTCTTGGATGTTTGTTCCGGAACCAAGCCGTATCGTGCGGGTTATCGCGGAAAAGAAGGAGTCCTGCCGTGGCGCCGCGTGTATTCTGGAAAGGTTATCTGAAGCTCTCGCTCGTCACCTGCCGGGTGACGATGACGCCCGCCGTTTCCGAAGGCGCCAAGGTGCGCTTCCACAACGTCAATCGAAAGACCCACAACCGTGTCCTCAGCCAGTATGTGGATGCGGATACCGGCGAAGCGGTCGAAGACGACGATCAGGTGAAGGGTTATCCCAAGGGTGAGGACGACTACGTGCTTTTCGAGGACGACGAGCTCGATGACGTCGGACTTGAGAGCACGCGCACGATCGACATCGAGACCTTCGTGCCGGCCAATTCGATCGGCTGGATATGGTATGACCGGCCGCATTATCTCGCTCCGGACGACGAGGTGAGCGCAGAGGCCTTTGCCGTCATCCGCGAGGCGATGGCGAAGACCAAAACGGGCGGCGTCGCCCGGCTTGTCATGTACCGCCGCGAGCGGGCCGTGCTTCTCTTGCCGAAGGACAAGGGGATCGTTGTCTGGACGCTTCGCTACGGCGACGAGGTGCGCGACGCCGACGATTATGCGGCCGAGATGCCAAAGGAAAAGCCGGGCGCCAAGCATCTGGCGATGATGGAAAAGATCATCGAAGAGCGCACCGAAGCGTGGAAGCCTTCGATGGTAGACGATCCGGTGCAGGACCGGCTGCTCGACATCATCGCCGAGCGCAGGAAAGGCCGCAAGACGAAGAAGCGTACCCAGGAGAAGTCGCCGGAGCGGCCGAGCAATGTCATCGACATCACGGCGGCGCTCAAGAAGAGCCTTGAGGCAGAACGGAAATCGCCTCGGAAGTGAATCGTCTCCGGAATATTTGAGGATGTGCGTGCTGCGGGCGCCCGGATGTCCTGCTGACGGGGCTATCGCATGCCGAACCCATGCGACTCGAACGATTGGGATATCCACGAACTTGCATTGTCCGTCTTTAGCATGTTTACTGCCCACGCATCTCTCTGGGGCAGGGGTTCCAGCGGTATGCAGGCGGCCGGGATGTGTGGAGACTCCCGGCCGTTCTTCACTTGCGGGGAGAGGGTCGCCGAGCGAGGCGAAAGCCGGGAGGGGCAAAACCCGCATATGCGATTGCCCTGCTCTTGAACGGATGCCGTATCGTTCCGGCTTTGCAGCTATCTCTTCTTCACCTTGAATTCGATCGGCGCTTCCGCCTTGCGGAAATCAGCCCAGGGATCGCTCGCCTGCCGGGCAATCCGCGTCGGGGTGTTGTTGACCGTGAAATAGTTGGGGCCGATCACGCCGCCGAGCTCGTCCCAGGCGAGCGGCATGGAGACGGGCGCGCCCGGCCGCGCGCGGGTGGAATAGGGAGCGACCGCGGTGTTGCCCCGGCCGTTGCGCAGGTAGTCGATCAGGATCTTGCCCTTGCGTTTCGACTTGGTGATGGTCGAGACGTATTTGTCCGGGTCGTCACCGGCCATGCCGTCGGCGAGCGCCTTCATCGCAGCCTTTACCTCAGGCCATTCCGCCTCGGGCTTCACGGGGGCGACGACGTGCAGCCCCTTGCCACCGGACGTTTTGACGAAGGGCGCGAGGCCCATGTCCTCAAAGCGCCGTTTCACCTCGTGGGCCGCGGCGATGATCTCCGTCCACGAAACGCCTTCACCGGGATCGAGGTCGATATTGACCATATCCGGCTTTTCCCAATCGTTGAGCGATGCCCCCCAGGGATGGACTTCCAGTGTCCCGCCCTGCACGAGCCCGAGCAGCCCGTCGAGGTCGCGGATGGAGATATATTCCTCGCTCGGGTCGGCGGGATCCTTCACCAGAACCACATTTTTCGTCATGCCTTTCCAGGCGTGCTTCTGGAAAAACAGCGGTTTGGTAATTCCGTCCGGCCCGCGAACGAGCGCCAGCGGCCGGTTGACGACGAAAGGCGCCATCAGCCGCCAGACCTCGGTATAATAGTCCGCAAGTCCGGCCTTGGTCACCCCGGCATCCGGCCAGTACACCCGATCCGGATGGGTGAGATTGACCGTCCGCTTGGGCGGTTTCGGTTCTTCCGCAGCATTCACAGGCCCGCCCTCCCGGACGATATCCTTCGGATCCTTGTCTTCCCTCAGACCTCTGAAAGAGGCGTGGCGGATATGGGCATCCGCCGTCCAGCCGCGAAACTCGACTTCCGCCACCAGTTCCGGTCTGACGAAGACGGCATCCTTTTTTTCCACTGCCGCGAGCTTTTCGTCAAATTGGCTCTTGTCGCTTCGAATGCCGTTGAGCCGCTTGAAGAGCGATTGTGCCACGGTATTCGAATAGCCCGTGCCGACGCGGCCGGCATGACGAAGCTTTCCCTTCTCATAATAACCCATGACCAGCGAACCGATCGCCTTGCGGTTGACGGAGGAAGGAACGTAACCCGCAACCACGAATTCCTGCCTTGCCGAGCATTTCGATTTGACCCAATCGCGCCCGCGACCGGGGCGGTAAGGGGCATCGGCGATTTTCGAAATGATGCCCTCCAGGCTCAGCCGGCAGGCATGTTTCAGCACCAGCGCGCCCTCGTCGCTGAAATGCTCGCTGTAGCGCAGCACCGAGCCGCTGTCGGCGAAAAGTGTTTCAAGCGCTTCCTTGCGCCTGAGCAGGGTTGCGCCGGTCAGGTCATAACCATCGAGATGAAGAAGGTCGAAGGCATAGAAGGTGAAGTGATCGGTGTGGCCCTCGCTGAGAGCCTGCTGGAGCAGCGAGAAATCCGTCGCGCCGGAGCCTGCTTCGACCGCGACCTCGCCGTCGATGATGGCCTCGGAGACCGGAAGCTTCGCGAATGCCGCAACGATCTGCTTGCCGAACTTGTGGGTCCAGTCGAGGCCGGTTCGGGTGAGCAGCGTCACCTCGCCGTTTTCGATATGTGCCTGAAGCCGATAGCCGTCGATCTTGATCTCGTGGACCCAGCGTTTTCCGGAAGGGGCGCTTTTGACCAGCGTCGCAAGCTGCGGTTCGATGAAATCCGGCAGCTTGGCCTTCTTCGCCCCCCGGATCTTCGAAACCGCGATGTCCGTGCCTTGCGGGTCTGGATCGGTCGGGAGCTTCGTTTTCGAGCGCGCCTTTTTTGCCGGCCGCTTCCTGCCCCAGACCTCTTCGATCGTCTTGCCGGTTTTCACGGAAAGCGGCATTTCTTCGAGAATGTCAGGGTCGCCTTCGTCGCGGGCGAATTCGTCTTCGCCTTTGATCAGCAGCCAGTTTTCGCGTTTCTCACCTTGCCTCTGCCCCATGCGGACGAGGTGCCAGCGGCCTTCCAGCTTCTCGCCTTTCAATTCGAATTCCATGTGGCCTTTCCGGTAGGCCTTGTGCGGATCCCCGATCGGCTCCCAGGCCCCACGATCCCAGAGCAGCACCGCGCCGGCGCCGTAATTGCCTTCCGGGATCATGCCCTCGAAGCCGCCATAGTCGAGCGGGTGGTCTTCCACATGGACCGCAAGGCGCTTTTCGCCGGGCACGAGGCTCGGACCGCGGGTCACGGCCCAGCTTTTCAGCACGCCATCCATTTCCAGCCGGAAATCGTAATGCAGCCTGGTCGCGTCGTGCTTCTGGATCACGAAACTGTTGCCGGCCGCCTTTGTCTTGCGGGTGCGAGATACCCTTCCTGTTGGTTCGGGAGAAACCTTGAAGTTGCGCTTCTGGTGGTAGGTTTCAAGCGCCATGATCAGCCGACCTTTCTCTGCTGGGTGGTCGTCTTACGCGAGGTTGCCCTGGAGGCGGTCTTCTTGGCGGTCGTCTTCTTCCGCGTGGCGGGAGCGCCGGCGCTCTGGCGGAGCGCGTCAAGCAGGTTCGACACTTTCTTGACCTCCGGCTTGGGCTTCTTCTTCAGCTTGCGGCCTTCGATCTTCGCTCTGACGAGTTCGGCGAGGGCCGCCTCGTATCGGTCGTCGAATTCGGTCGGGTCGAATTTTCCGCGCTTGGTGTCGATGATGTGCCCGGCAAGGTCCAGCATTTCACCCTCGATCTTGAAGTCCTTGATATCGGAGAAGATTTCCTTGGCGGATCGCACCTCGTATTCATAGTTGAGCGTGCTGGCGATCATGCCGCTTTCGCTCGGACGGATGAGCAGCGTCCGCAGGCGCCGGAAGAGAACCGTGCGGGCCAGTGCTGCGACGCTCTTTTCTTCCAGCGCCTTGCGGATCAGCGCAAAGACCTCGGCGGACGGCCTGTCCACCGGCATCAGATAATAGGGGCGGTCGAGATAGATTGTGTCCACCCCATCGCAGGGGATGAAGGTTTCGAGTTCGAGCGTCTTGTCGCTTTCGGGTACCGCCGCCTTCACTTCGTCCGGTTCGAGGAAGACGTATTCGCCGCTTGAAATTTCGTAGCCCTTGACGATGTCGTCGCTTTCCACCGGCTTGCCGGTGTCGGCATCGATCATCTGGCGGTGGACACGGTTGCCGGTCTCACGGTTGATAATATGGAAACTGACGCGGTCGGATGTGGAGGCGGCCGTATAAAGCCCTACCTGGCAGCTCAGTTCCCCGATTTTGAGATAACCTTTCCAGTTCGCACGCGGTGCCACGATCATAACTCCGTGAAAAACCTATCAACCGGCCTGCCGGCCGCTTTGTTCCGTCATCGGTATGAACAGGCCGTTCATCTTGGGGGAACCAAATGCGCAAGGCGCGCGTTTGCCACCAAAATCCCCGCCCATCGAGACTTCGGAGAGGTAGGCAACGGTGTCTGAATCACAGTTGAATGGTGATCTTGCACGTGCAGACATAGTGAGGCTCATTCCGGCTCTCCGCGCATTTGCCCGTACCTTCTGCCGCAATCCCACCGATGCAGACGATCTGGTGCAGGAAACGCTGATGAAGGCGCTCGCCAATCTCGACAAGTTCGAGCCGGGCACCAAGCTGAAGAGCTGGCTCTTCACGATCATGCGCAACACGTTCTACACGCGCGCCAAGGTGCTGGGACGCGAGGCGCCGGGAATCGAGGAGAACGTTTCGGGCGATACGGCCGTAGCCGCATCGCAGGAAATGGCCGCGCGGGCGAGGGAGGTGCAGCGGGCGCTCCAGAAACTGCCGCCGCATTATCGCGAGGTGCTGACGCTGGTGGCGATTCTCGGCGAAAGCTATGAGACAGCGGCCGAAATCTGCGATTGCGCCGTCGGTACGGTCAAAAGCCGGCTCAACCGGGCCCGGCACCAGATCCTGCAGGAATTGGGCGAAGAGACGACCTAAGCCATCAGGCCGGGTCCTGGTCCAATTCCGGATAGTGCCGGAATATGCCCGAGTCGTTGAATGCGAGCCGGCGCTTCGAATTGACATAAGCCTCGATATTGGGACGCCTGCGGACGAGGTCGCGCAGCTTCGCGACATCCGGATAGTCCCTGTCGAAGTTCCGCATGGCACGGGGAAAGGCGTAGGCGAGCCCTTCGGCGATCTGGAAGAGCGATAGATCGGCATAGCTCAGGGCGTCACCGACGGTGTGACCGTTCTTTGCCGGGTTCACCTGGATGACGTGGTTGAAATAGCCCAGAAATTTCGGCACCCGATGCCTCAGGAAGGCCTGCGTGCGGGCCTTCGCCTCTTCCTTCTGATCCTCGTAATAGTCTGTGGTGCTGATCGGATGGTGGGTGTCATGTGCTTCCGCGACAAAATCCGTCAGGGTAAGCTGAAGGCCATGGATGAAGATGCGGCTTTTCTCCTCCTTGGGCACGAGGTTCAGCTTCGGCCCGAGATAATGGAGGATATTTGCCACATGCGAGACGACGATATCGCCGTCCTTCAGGAAGGGAGGTGCAAAAGGCATCGCCAGATACCCTTGCTTGCCATGCAGGTAGGCCATCATCGCCGACATGCCGTGGCTCGATCGGGCGACATCCACATATTTGGCACCGGCCTCTTCCAAGGCCAGCCGCACGAATTCGCCGCGCCCCTGGAGGCCGTCCCAGTAATAAAGTTCGTAAGCCATGATCACTCCAGAAAATCGGCAATTTTCCTCAAGTCCTCGATAAAGCGGGCACGGTTGAGCTCCGCATCCGCCCGATCCCGGCTCCTCAGCAGGGCCGAGGGGTGAATCGTCACAAGCATAGGCACACCGTTCGGCGAATTCAGGATCTGGCCGCGGTCACGCATGACTTTCGCCTGTCTGCCCAGCAGAGAATAGAGCGCAGTCGCGCCAAGCGCCACTACCAGTGCCGGCTTGATGAGGCGCAATTCCGCCGCCAGCCACCAGGCGCAGGCCTGCACCTCTCCGGTATTCGGTTTTGAATGGATGCGCCGCTTGCCACGCGGCGTGAATTTGAAATGTTTCACTGCATTGGTGACGTAACACAGGTCGCGATCGATGCCGGCTTCATCGAGGCAACGGTCGAGCAGCTTGCCGGCGGGGCCGACGAAAGGCTGTCCGGCCTGATCTTCCCTGTCGCCCGGCTGTTCGCCGACGAAAAGAACCTTCGCTCTTGCCGGCCCGTTTCCGAAGACGAGATGAGTGGCGCTCTTGTAGAGATCGCAACGGGTGCAGCTTTCCGCCTCTTCCCTGACCCTGGAAATGCTTGAGCCTTCTGCACCGGTTGTCTCGAAGGCGGGGCCCTTGCGCGACGTCAACATGGCGGAACTCCCTTCATGGGCGCCAAACCAGTTCGATGTCCGGCGGTTCCGGAAGTTGTCGGAAAAGGTTGTCCAATATCCATTGGAACTTTTGCGCAAAACCCGTGTTGAAAGCGCGAAGGTGCCGCAGAGTTCCCGCGCACCTCGCTTTATTGTTTTCAGGGACAGGATTTCACTATGGCCGTTAAGATTACCGCGATCCTCTTCACGCTGATCGGGATCGCGCTGGCTGTCGGGGGTGGGCAATTGGTGCTGCTCGACGGAAGCGCCTATTATCTGATTTGCGGTCTCGGTTTCATATTGACCGCCGTTCTTCTGTTTCTCAGGCTTGCTATCGCCCTCAGGGTCTATGCCGTCCTCATACTCGCCTCGCTCGTCTGGGCGGTCTGGGAGGTCGGGTTCGACTGGTGGCAACTCGGTCCGCGCGGTGGCGTCATCATTCTGCTGGGTATCTGGCTGCTGACGCCCTGGATCCGCAGGCCGCTCGGTTTTTCAAGCCCGACCGGCATGCGTTACGGCGCAAGCAGCACGCCGCTGGCGCTTGCGGTCGTCATCGCCATCGCGGTGGCGATCTTCTCGATGTTCATCGATCCGCTGGATCAGAGTGGCGAGCTGCCGGAGCAGTCCGTCGCCGCAGCCCCCGCAATGGGGGGCGACGTGCCGCCCGGCGAATGGCACCAGTACGGCCGCACCCCCTACGGCCAGCGTTATTCGCCGCTCGACCAGATCAATGTCGAGAACGTCGCGAATCTCCAGGAGGTCTGGCGCTACCGGACGGGCGACGTGAAGCGGCCGGACGATGTGGGCGAAACGACCTATCAGGTGACGCCGCTGAAGGTCGCCAACACGCTTTACCTCTGCACGCCGCACAATCTGGCGATTGCGCTCGATGCGACGACCGGTCAGGAGAAATGGAAATACGATCCGAATTCCGGCATGAACCCTGACCGCCAGCACCAGACCTGCCGCGGCGTCAGCTATTATCGAGACCAGGCGGCTCCCGGTACACCCTGCGCCGAACGGGTTTACCTGCCCACCTCGGATGCGCGGCTGATCGCGCTCGATGCGGCAAACGGTGAGGTCTGCGCGTCCTTCGCAGACAACGGCACGCTGCATCTCGAAACCGGCATGCAGTACAATCCCGCCGGCTATTATTACTCGACCTCGCCGCCGGCGATCGCGGGCAACAAGATCATCATCGGCGGGGCGGTCAACGACAACTATTCAACACAGGAACAGTCCGGCGTCATCCGCGCCTATGACGTGAATACGGGGCAGCTCATCTGGAACTGGGATTCCGGCAACCCCACCCAGACGCAGCCGCTCCAGCCGGGGCAAACCTACACGACCAATTCGCCGAACAGCTGGTCCGTCTTCAGTATCGACGAGGAACTCGGCCTCGTCTATATCCCGCTCGGCAACCAGGTGCCCGACCAGCTCGGCATGGGGCGGAGCGAAAACGTCGAGAAATACTCCTCCTCGATCGTGGCCCTCGACCTGAATACCGGCGCAGATCGCTGGGTGCGCCAGACGGTGCATCACGATCTCTGGGACATGGACGTTCCCGCCCAGCCGGTGCTCCTCAATCTCACCATGCCGGACAATACGGTCGTGCCGGCGCTGGTCGGGCCGACCAAACAGGGCGACATCTATGTTCTCGACCGGCGTACGGGGGAGCCGATCATTCCGGTCACCGAGGAGCCGGCACCGGGCGGTGCCATCCCCGAAGATCACACCGCGCCAACGCAGCCGACCTCGGCACTGACCTTCAAGCCGCAGCCGCTGCGAGAAAAGGATATGTGGGGCATCACCATGTTCGACCAGATGGTGTGCCGTATCCGGTATCACCAGTACAACTACGAGGGCCGCTATACGCCGCCCTCGCTCAAAGGCACGATCGTCTATCCCGGCAATTTCGGCACGTTCAACTGGGGCAGCGTCGCGGTCGATCCGGAACGGCAGGTGATGTTCGGCATGCCGACCTATCTCGCCTTCACCTCGCGGCTCGTGCCGCGCGCGGAAATCCCGCCGAAGGGACAGGACGAGAAGGGCAGCGAGCAGGGGCTCAACCGCAACGAGGGCGCGCCCTACGGCGTCTATATGGGGCCGTTCCTGGGACCTTTGCAGATTCCCTGCCAGGCGCCGCCCTGGGGTTACGTGGCAGGCGCCGATCTGCGCACGGGCAAGATCGCCTACATGCACCGCAACGGCACGGTCTACGACATGACGCCGCTGCCGCTGCCCTTCAAGGTCGGCGTGCCCGGCATCGGCGGGCCGATGATCACCAAGGGCGGCGTCGCCTTTCTCGGTGCAGCCGTCGACAATTATCTGCGTGCCTATAACCTCACCAATGGCCGGGAACTGTGGAAGGCACGGCTTCCGGCCGGTGGCCAGGCTACGCCGATGACCTACGCGATCGACGACGGCCGGCAATTGGTGGTGATGGTCGCGGGCGGCCACGGTTCGGTCGGCACCAAGCCCGGCGATTACGTGATCGCCTACGCGCTGCCGCGCTGATCGTTGTTCGGTTCCCTCTGAGGGGCGGGCCGCCACGAGGCGATGGATGGGGTGCGACGATCACTCCACCCCCCGACCTTCGATCCGATCCTTCTCCTCGAGGATTGGGCAAGCCGGTTACAGCGGCCTTGGCGCGTCATTGAAGAAGGAGGGAGCAATAGAGCGAATCTCGTTGCGAACCGTCGTGACGCCGGGTACGCCGCGGGCCACCTCTTCGGCCCGGCTGATTTCCTCCGGAACCTGGACCACGCCCCCGAGCGTCACCTCGCCGCCTTGCACCGTCACGGTCACGTCGCTTGCGTCGACGCCACCGGCCGAAGCCAGTGCATCGGCGACCGCGCTTTCAAGCACCGCACGCGGCGGAAACTCCGTCTCCACTTCGGCGGTCGTCTCATGAAAATGCTGGTGTTTGAAGACCATCTGTCGTTCTCCCGTTTCCGATGGGAAAACAACGTTTGTCCCGGCGAATTGGTTTCAGGAGGCGCCAAGGACCGAAGCGATGACGTCCTGAAGCTGATTTTGCGAGAAAGGCTTCGGCAGCCGCGGCAGACGGTTGTCGCCACCGGTGGGCAATTCCGCATAGCCGGTTGCGAGCACGACCGGCAGCCCCGGCCATTTTTCGCGGATGGCGGCCGCCAGTTCCGAGCCGGTCATGCGCGGCATGGAATGGTCGGTAATGACGAGATCGAACTGACGCTCCCCTTTGCGCAGCGTGTCCAACGCCTCTGCACCGCTATAGGCTTCGATCACCACATGCCCCAGATCCTCCAGCATCAGCGTCGTGTTCATGAGGACCAGGGCGTCGTCATCGACGGCGAGGATGGTGAAGGCTCCCTTGGGAGCCTCGGCGGGTGAGGGCATGGATGTCTCCGAAAATTGCGGGGCGTCATTTGCGTCTGCGACGGGCAGGAAGAGCGAAACCGTGGTGCCCTTGCCCTTCTCGCTTTGGATCACGAGCTTGCCACCCGATTGCTCGGACAAACCCTGGACCATCGGAAGGCCAAGTCCTGTTCCCTTGCCGACGCCTTTGGTGGTGAAAAAAGGCGTCGTCGCCCGCGCCAGCGTTTCCTCATCCATCCCTTCGCCGGTGTCGGCGACCGAAAGCCGGACGTAACGGCCGGGCTTCAGCTTTTCCGACCCTCCGTCTACCACATGTTCCTCGGCATCGATGGTGATCAGACCGCCGTTCATCATTGCGTCGCGGGCATTGACGACAAGGTTGAGAAGTGCGGTTTCGAGTTGTACGGGGTCGGTCATGACCGGGGGAAGATGGGGCGGGAAGTGGGTCTCGATCCGGGTATCGGCACCGAGGGAGCGTTGTACGAAATCCATCATGCCGTTCATCAGGGCCTGTGCGTCGACGGCCTCCATGTTGAGTTCCTGCCGACGCGAGAAGGCGAGCATGCGTTGGGTCAGGGCGGCACCACGCTCGGCGCCCTGTATGGCATTGTCGATCAACGGCATCAGTGCCGGATCGTTCGGCAGGCGTTTTTTCAGGATTTCCAGGCTGCCGAGGACAGCCATCAGAAGATTGTTGAAGTCGTGCGCGACGCCGCCGGTCAGCTGGCCGATGGCCTCCATCTTCTGTGCCTGGAAAAGCTCCTCACGTGCCTGGGTGAGTGCTTTCTGCACCTCAACCTTTTCGGTAATGTCGCGGGTTATCTTGGCAAAGCCCAGGAGCTCGCCATGCTCGTTGCGGATGGCATCGATGATCACATGTGCCCAGAAACGGCTGCCGTCCTTGCGTTGCCGCAGCCCCTCCTTCTCGACGCGTCCTTCTCTCCTGGCGGTTTCCAGGCTTTTTGCCGGCTCGCCGCGCTCGCGGTCCTCTTCCGTATAAAATTGTGAGAAATGCTTTCCGACGATCTCATCGGCCGTATATCCCTTGATGCGCTCGGCTCCGATATTCCAGTTGCTGACATAGCCTTCCGGATCAAGCATGTAGAGCGCGTAGTCTGTGACGCCCTGCACGAGGAGCTGGAACTTCTGCTCGCTCTGCCTGAGGTCGACTTCCGCCTGCTTCCGCTCCGTCAGATCGCGGGTGACCTTGGCGAAGCCCAGGATCTCACCGGACCGGCCCCAGATCGGATCGATGATGGCATGCGCCCAGAAGCGAGTGCCATCCTTGCGAACATGCCAGGCTTCGCTTTCGAAACGTCCTTCCGTCGCCGCCGTCCGCAAGGCGTTTTCGGGCACCCGGGCGAGGCGGTCTTCATTCGTGTAGAAGCAGGAAAAATGCTCTCCGAGGATTTCCCACGCCTCGTAGCCCTTGAAGCGCTGCGCCCCCGGATTCCAGCTCGCCACCCTGCCGTCAGGGGCGAGCATATAGATGGCATAATCGGTGATCGCATCAACAAGAAGCCGATAGCGCTCCTCATCAAGTAGCGAAACGTCGTAGCTTTGCGGCATGCTCATCCAATTTCCCCGGCCCGCCGAACGCGGTTCAACACGCTCAAACGTCATTTGTAACTTTTGGTTCCCGCCAGAGATGATTTTTTGTCACAAAGCGTAGCCGCTCCGTAAAGGTTGACAGATGACAGTTTTCGCTTTACGACTGACGAAAAATGAAAATCGTCAGTCGTTAAGTGAAAGCCGTCAATCCATGGAAGCCAGTGAAAATACCATAGAGGCGACGAGGCAGGAGAACGTCAGCCGCATCCTCGATGCGGCGGAACGCCTCTTCAAGCACTACGGCTATACCAAGACCAATGTCGCCGATATCGCCCGCGATCTCGGGATGTCGCCCGCCAATATCTACCGCTTCTTCTCGTCGAAGGCGGATATTCACCAGGCGCTGGCGAACCGCATGCTCGACGGCAGCTATCAGATGGCTTTGGCCAATGCGAAGCGGCCGGCGAGCGCGACGGAGCGCCTGCACGATCACGTCCTGCAACAGCATCGGCTGACCCTCGAGACCATGCTCGACGAGAAGAAGGTGCACGAGATGGTGGTGATCGCCATCGAGCAGCAATGGCCGGTGATCCAGCAGCATCTGGACCGCCTCCGCTTGCTGATCGCCGACCTCATCCGGGAAGGCATCGATGCTGGTGAATTCCGGGAACAGAACCCGCTGCTGGCGGCCGAGAACTTCATGTCGTGCATGGTGAAGCTGTGCCATCCGATGCTGATCGCCGATTGCCTGCTCGAAAGGCAGATCGGGCAGCCGGAAGATCTCGTGGAATTCGGCCTGCGTGCCTTGAAATAACTGTCCTTATCGAAATCCCGCCATCAGGAGTGCGGCGCCATGTTTTTTGTGAAGACCAGACGTGATGTCTCGTTTCTCGTCAAAGGCCTCGTTGTTGCGACCGCGCTTGGTGCGCTGGCGGCCTGCTCGGAAGAGAAGAAGGCCGAAGCGCCAGAGGTGGTTCGGCCTGTCAAGGTAATCGAGGTCTCTGCCGCCGATCAGGGCCGGAAGGTAGAGTATTCCGGCTCCGTCAAGGCGCGCACGGAGATGAATCTCGGCTTCCGTGTCGCTGGCAAGATCACCGAGCGGCTGGTGGATATCGGTCAGCGGGTCAAGCCGGGCGATGTGCTTGCCCGGCTTGATGCGACCGATTACCAGCTCGCCGTCCGCCGGGCGGAGGCCGATCTCGCCGCCGCGCAGAAGCAGGCGGAGATCACCGAGCTCGCCAAGCGCCGTGCCGATTCTCTCTATTCCAAGAACGTTGCCTCCCAATCGGACATGGAGCAGGCGGCGCTTGCCTATGACCAGGCCGTCTCCTCCCGCCAGTCGGCGGTTTCGGCTTTGCAGGAGGCGCGCAACCAGGTTGCCTATGCCGAACTCAAGTCGGATCAGAACGGCATCGTCACCGCCGTCAGCGCCGATATCGGCCAGGTCGTGGGCGTCGGAACGGCGGTCATTTCCGTCGCCGTTGATGGCGGTAAGGAAGTGCAGATCGCCGTTCCGGAAATGGACGTCGCCAAGTTCAGCCCCGGCAAGACGGTCAAGGCGCGCTTCTGGTCGGCGACCGACCTTGTGCTTGACGGCAAGGTTCGGGAAATCGCAGGCAGCGCCGATCCCCAGTCGCGGACCTTTGCGATCCGCGTCAGCCTGCCGGAGGACCCGCGCGTCCTGCTCGGCATGACCGCGACGATCGAGGCTATCGAGGACAACGCCGCGCCGACCTGGTCCATTCCGCTTGCGGCTCTTGCCAAGAAGGACGGCCAGTCGGTCGTCTGGATCGTCGATCGTGAAAAAGGGATGGTGGGTTCGCGCCCGGTGACCGTTGCCGATTTTTCCGATGACGGCGTGCGCATTTCCGAAGGGCTTTCGAAAGGTGACCTCGTCGTCTCGGCGGGCACGCAATTCATGCGTGAAGACATGAAGGTGAAGCTGCCGGAAGCAGTTGCCTCCCGCTTCGGCAGCGCCAGCAGCATCAGCACCGCTTCGGTTATGCCCTGATTTCAAGAACCCGGCCCTAAAGGACCACGATCATGAACTCCTCCCATCAGGACAATCCTCCGGAAAAGGCCAGGTTCAACCTGTCCCGCTGGGCGATCGGCCATCCGAGCATTGCCCGCTTCCTCTTCGGTCTGATCATCGCCATGGGCGTGCTCGGCGTCATGAACATGGGTCAGAAGGAGGATCCGGATTTCACCTTCCGCGTCATGGTCGTGCAGTCCGTCTGGCCCGGCGCCTCGATCGACGACATGCAGAACCAGGTCGTCAACAAGATCGAGCGCAAGCTTCAGGAAACGCCGCATCTCGACTGGGTGAAGTCCTATACCCGCGCCGGTTTTGCGATCACCACCGTGCAGGTCAAGGGCGATACGAATTCCGAGGAAGTGGCCGACGCCTTCTATCAGGTGCGCAAGAAGATCGGCGACATCAAGCAGGATCTGCCCTCCGGCCTGCTCGGTCCTTATTTCAACGACGAATTCGGCGACACGTTCATCACGATGCACGCGATCGTCGGCGAGGGATACAGCTATCCGGAGCTGAAGCAGTTCGCCATCCAGGCGCGCGACATGCTGCTTGCCACGCCGGGTGTCGAGAAGGCGGTCATCCTCGGCGACCAGCCGCAGAAGATCTTCATCGACGTTTCCTCAAAGGCGCTGGCCGAACGCGGCCTGACCGTCGTCGACATCCAGAATGCGCTTGCCGGCCAGAACAATGTCGATCCGGCCGGCAGCGTGGAGACCGCCGAGCGCTCGGTTCGCATTTCCGTCGAAGGCGATGTCACGACGCCCGAAGATATCCGGGAACTGCGCCTGCGCGCCGGCAGCCAGGTGATCCGGCTCGGCGACATAGCGACGGTGAAGGAAGGTCTCGAGGACCCCTACCAGCGCAAGTTCCGCTTCGACGGCCAGGACAGCGTGCAGCTTGGCGTCGTCATGGCGAACGGGTTCAAGGTCACCGATGTCGGTCACGATATCGAGGCAACTTATCACCGCTTCGAAGAGACGCTGCCGGTCGGCGTTTCGGTGCACCAGATTTCCAACCAGCCGGAGGTCGTGACCGAAGCCGTCGGCGAATTCACCAAGGCGCTGATGGAAGCCCTCGTGATCGTCCTGATCGTCTCGCTGATTTCGATCGGCTGGCGCTCGGGCATCGTGATCGCGATCGCAATCCCCCTCGTGCTCGCGGCGACGCTCGCCATCATGTATTACATGGGCATAGAGCTGCAGCGCATCTCGCTCGGCGCGCTGATCATCGCGCTCGGGCTGCTCGTCGACGACGCGATGATCGTCGTCGAGATGATGGAGCGCAAGCTGGAGGAGGGATTGCACCGCATCGATGCGGCGAGCTTCGCCTATTCGTCCACCGCCTTCCCGATGCTGACCGGCACGCTGATCACGACCGCCGGCTTCATCCCGGTCGGCTTTGCCGAATCCACCGCCGGCGAATATGTCCGCACGCTTTTCTACGTGGTGGGCATCGCGCTCGTCACCTCCTGGTTCGTGGCGGTCTATTTCACTCCCTGGCTCGGCTACATGATCCTCAAGCAGCGGGCGCATGCCGGCACCCATCACGATGCCTATGACACCCGCTTCTATCACCGCCTGCGCAGCACGGTCGGCTGGGCGGTGCGCCACCGGATCATCGTGCTCACCCTGACGCTCGCCGCCTTCTTCGGCAGCCTCTGGTCCTTCCAGTTCATCCCGCAGAGCTTCTTCCCGCAGTCCTCGCGGCCGGAAATCCTGGTCGACATGTGGCTGCCGGAAGGGACCGCGATCGAGGAAGTGGAACGGCAGGCGAAGGCGCTTGAAACCAAGATCCTGCCCGATCAGGACAAGACTTTCGTCGCCACCTATATCGGCGAAGGCGTGCCGCGCTTCTTCCTGCCGCTCGACCAGCAGCTCCGCAATCCGAACTATGCGCAGCTCCTCGTCATGTCGAAGGATGAGGACGCAAGAGAGCGGCTGATCGTCAAGCTGCGCCAGATCCTGGCGGAGGATTTCCCGACCGTGCGCGGCAAGGTTGACCGTCTCTTCCTCGGCCCGCCGACCGGCTGGCCGGTGCAGATGCGCGTCATAGGGCCGGACAAGGCCGAGGTCCGCCGCATCGCCGACCAGGTCAAGGAACGCTATCACCAGCAGCCGCTGTTCGGCTCGATCCATGACGACTGGATGGAACCGGTGCCGGCCATGAAGCTGGTCATCGACCAGGATCGCGCCCGGGCGCTCGGTGTTTCCTCGCAACGTGTCCGCCAGATGCTGCAGACGGCGGTCTCGGGTGCGCCGATCGATGATTTCCGCGACGGCGAGGAGACGGTTTCGATCGTCGTCCGCGAGCCGGATGCGACGCGCAGCCTGCTGTCTGCCGTGCAGTCGGTCTATGTCCCGACGGACTTCGGCAGTTTCGTGCCCGTCTCGCAGATCGCCAAGGTCGAGCCGGTGCTCGAACAGGGCATCGAGTGGCGCCGCGACCGCCTGCCGACAATCACCGTCAAGGCGACATTGCCGGACGGCGTCGAGCCGACCCAGATGGCGCTCAACTTCTACAACTCGATCGCCGATCTGCGCGCCAGCCTGCCCGCCGGCTACAAGATCGAGATACAGGGCGGCGCCGAGGATTCGGCCGAAAGCCAGGCGTCGATCGCTGCCAAGGCGCCGATCATGCTGCTGGTGATCCTGGTGCTCCTGATGGTGCAGCTCCAGCATTTCGGCAAGGCCATGCTGGTGCTGGCCACCGGTCCGCTGGGTATCATCGGTGCAGCCATGGCGCTGCTCGTCACCGGCGCACCCTTTGGCTTCGTGGCGATCCTCGGGGTCATCGCACTGCTCGGCATCATCATCCGCAACTCGATCATCCTCATCGACCAGATCGACCAGGATATCGCTGCCGGCATGGCACGCTCGGAAGCGATCGTCGGTGCGGCAGTCCGGCGCTTCCGGCCGATCATGCTGACCGCGATGACGGCGGTGCTGGCGCTGATCCCCATCTCCCGCGGCGTCTTCTGGGGGCCGCTCGCCTATGCGATGATGGGCGGCATCCTGGTTGCCACGGTGCTGACCATCCTCGTACTGCCGGCTGGCTATGCGCTCTTCTTCGGCCGCGAGAAGAAGGACGAAGACGACAAGGGCGATCGCCAGCCGGCCAATCAGGGCGACTTGTTCGAAAGCCGTGAAACGCCCCTGCCCATGGCGGCCGAATAACGTCGCGCGCCTTCCTCGGGAGCCTGGTAGCTCCTGAGGAAGGCGTCCTGATTCGCGCGAACCGACTGAAAGATATAGTCCGTCACCATTCTCACCCGCGGCACATGACTCAGGTCGCGATGGCAGACCAGCCAGTAGTTCCGCCTGATCTCCACCTCGTCCGGCAATACGATCTGCAGGTCCGGATAGGAGCGGGCGATGAAATGCGGCAATACGCAGAGGCCGAGCGCATTGAGCGTCGCGGTGAGCTGCGCGAAGATGCTGGAGCTCTGGAAGCGCGCCTTGATGCCGGGGTGGACCTCACCCAGATAGTCGAGCCCCGGCACGAAGATCATGTCCTCGATATAGCCGATGAAGGGATGGCTCAGGAGATCCTGCCGGCTGCGGATCGCAGCCGCCCCGGAAAGATAGGCCTTCGATCCGTAGACGTTGAGGCTGTAATCGGTGAGCTTTTCCGTCAGATACGGTCCGTCCTTCGGCGGATCGAGGGAGACGGCGATATCCGCCTCCTTGCGCGACAGCGACATGATCTGCTGGATCGTCACCAGTTCCAGGGTGATGTTCGGGTGGCCGTCGCAGAAATTGCGGATCTTGTCGGCGAAGAAGAAATTCGCGAACCCTTCCGGCGTGCTGAGCCTGACGACGCCGCGCTGCGCGGTCGTGCCGGAGGTGATGTCGGCCTGCAGCCGGTCCGCTTCCGCCTCGATCCGCTCCGCCGCCTCGATGAAGCGCTGGCCCATGCCGGTCAGCACGTAGCCGCGCGGATTGCGCTCGAAGAGCTTCACCTTGAGGGAAAATTCCAGCCGGTCGATCCTGCGTGAAACCGTCGCATGGCTGGTGCGCAGCTGTCGGGCGGCGGTCGAAAGTTGCCCCGTGCGCGCCACGGCGAGAAAATATTGCAGGTCATCCCAAGTAAAGTTCGCATTGGCAGACAAGTCGAATCCTTAATCTGTTCAAAAATGCACAGATACTGTTTGCAATTAATTGCAGGTCCCTGCTTGCGTCAACAGCAGTTTTCGAGAACCATGGGGTTGGAACGGCTGCTTGGAGGAGAGCAGCTCACCAATTTTGAACAGACACTTTGGGAAAATCTCCGGGTACTTTCTCTGGGCACACTCTCTGGGAGGAGAAATCATGCGCAAGACACTTCTGACATCTCTGGCTGTCCTTTTTGCAAGCACGGGTCTTGCAAGCAGTATCGCGTTTGCGCAAAGCGCATCCGACGGCAAGGTCAAGATCGGCATCCTGAACGACCAGTCGGGCGTCTATGCGGATTTCGGCGGCAAGTCCTCGGTGGAGGCCGCGAAGATGGCGGTGGAGGATTTCGGCGGCAAGGTGCTCGGCGCTCCGATCGAGATCGTCGATGCCGACCACCAGAACAAGCCCGATATCGCCTCCAATATCGCCCGCCAGTGGTATGATACCGAGCAGGTCGATGCGATCATGGAACTGACGACCTCTTCCGTTGCGCTGGCGGTGCAGGCGATCGGCAAGGAAAAGAAGAAGATCGACATCGTCACCGGCGCGGCGACCACCGACCTCACCGGCAAGCAATGCAGCCCCTACGGCTTCCACTGGGCCTATGACACCCATGCGCTTGCGGTCGGCACCGGCGGCGCGCTCGTCAAGCAGGGCGGCGACACGTGGTTCTTCCTGACCGCCGACTATGCCTTCGGTTACTCGCTGGAACAGCAAACCAGCGACTTCGTCAAGGCGAACGGCGGCAAGGTCGTCGGCGCGGTCCGCCATCCGCTGGCGACGACCGACTTCTCGTCCTTCCTCTTGCAGGCGCAGTCCTCGGGCGCCAAGGTCATCGGTCTTGCCAATGCCGGCCTCGACACTTCGAACGCCATCAAGCAGGCGGCCGAATTCGGCATCACCGCCGGCGGCCAGAACCTTGCCGCGCTCCTCTTCACGCTTGCCGAAGTGCATGGTCTCGGCCTTGAAGCGGCGCAGGGGCTGACGATGACGGAAGGCTATTACTGGAACCTCGACGATCAGAGCCGCGCGTTCGGCAAGAAGTTCTTCGAGCGCACCAAGAAAATGCCGAACATGGTTCATGCCGGCACCTATTCGGCGGTGACGCAGTATCTGAAGGCCATCGAGAAAGCCGGCACGGATGATACGGACGCCGTCGCCAAGGCGCTGCATGAAATGCCGGTCGACGATTTCTTCGCGCGCGGCGGCACGGTTGCCGCGAACGGCCGGATGATCCACGACATGTATCTGCTGCAGGCGAAGAAGCCCGCCGACAGCAAGGAGCCGTGGGACTATTTCAACGTGCTCGCCACGATCCCCGGCAAGGAAGCCTATATGGACCCTGCCAAGAGCGGCTGCGAGCTGGTGAAGTAATGGCTTTCGCCGCGACAGTAACGCATGAAGAGCCGCGGGTGGTGCTTTCCGCCCGCGGCCTCACGAAACACTTCGGCGCCTTCACGGCGGTGAAACAGGTTGATCTCGACGTCCAGCATGCCCGCGTCCACGCGCTGATCGGCCCGAACGGGGCCGGCAAGACGACCGTCTTCAACCTGCTCACCAAGTTCCTGCAGCCGACGGCGGGTTCGATCACGCTGCTCGGCACAGACATCACCAGCACGCCGCCGGACAAGGTGGCGCGCATGGGCCTTGTGCGTTCCTTCCAGATTTCCGCCGTCTTTCCGCATCTTTCGGTGCTCGACAACGTGCGCGTAGCATTGCAGCGGCCGAATGGCCTTTCCACGCAGTTCTGGCTGCCGCTCTCCTCACTGAACCGGCTGAACGCGCGGGCCGATGAACTGATCGAGACCGTCGGTCTCAAACGCGAACGCAATGCGCTCGCTGCCGACCTTTCTTATGGCCGCAAGCGCGTGCTGGAGATCGCCACGACGCTCGCGCTCGATCCGAAGGTCCTGCTGCTCGACGAGCCGATGGCCGGGATGGGGCAGGAGGATATCGGCACGGTCGCCAACATCATCCGCGAGGTGGCGAAGACCCGTGCGGTGCTGATGGTCGAGCACAATCTCTCGGTCGTCGCCGACATCTGCCACCATGTGACCGTGCTCCAGCGCGGCGAAATCCTCGCGGAAGGCGATTACGCGACCGTCAGCCAGGACGAGCGGGTGCGGTTGGCTTACATGGGCTCGGAGGAGGCTTGAGATGACGCCGTTGCTGCAAGTCTCCAACCTCAATGCCTGGTATGGCGAAAGCCATGTGCTGCATGGCGTCGACATGACGGTGGGCGAGGGCGAGACCATCACTATCCTCGGCCGCAACGGCGTCGGCAAGACGACGACGCTCAGGACCATCATGGGCATCATCCGTGAGCGGAAGGGCGAAATCCGCTTTGCCGGCAAGGACATGCTTTCCGTGCCGCTGCACCGCATCGCGCATGCCGGCCTCGGCTTCGTGCCGGAGGAGCGCGGCATCTTCTCGACGCTGACCGTCGAGGAAAACCTGATGCTGCCGCCGGTCGTCGCCGGTGGCGGGATGACGCTCGACGAGATCTACGCGCTTTTCCCGAATCTTCAGGAGCGCCGCTCCAGCCCCGGGACAAAACTCTCCGGCGGCGAGCAGCAGATGCTGGCAATCGCCCGTATCCTGCGCACCGGCGTCAAGCTGCTGATCCTCGACGAACCGACCGAGGGGCTGGCGCCCGTCATCGTCCAGCGTATCGGCGAGGTGCTGAAGCAACTGAAGGAGCGCGGCATGACGGTGCTCCTGGTGGAGCAGAATTTCCGCTTCGCGAGCCGTGTCGCCGATCGCTTCTATCTCATGGAGCATGGTAAGATGGTCGCGGATTTCCCGGTCAAGGAACTCCCCGGCCGCATGGACATGCTGCACAAGGTTCTGGGGGTGTAGGGATGGCGAAGATCGTTAGATATTCTACTCCCAGGACTCCCTCGCAGCCATCTATGGGGTCCGGCCGGTGCAGCATACTCCCAATCTCCCCCCTTGTGGGGGAGATGTCATCGAAGATGACAGAGGGGGGTGGTGCAGCGAACGCGACGGTAGAGATTGAGGCGTCACCCCCCTCTGCCCTGCCGGGCATCTCCCCCACAAGGGGGGAGATCGGCACGCTGCGCTGTCTTCCTCAAATCGCGGCGACATTGCCCAGGAGCCACGCGCCATGACGATGATCTTCGGCATACCGCTGCAGGCCTTTCTCGGGCAGCTCCTGATCGGCCTGATCAACGGTTCGTTCTATGCGCTGCTCAGCCTCGGGCTTGCGGTCATTTTCGGCCTCCTGCGCGTCATCAACTTCGCTCACGGCGCGCAATACATGCTCGGCGCCTTCGTCGCGATGCTCCTGCTCCAATATTTCGGGATCAACTACTGGTTCGCGCTGGTCCTCGGTCCGCTGATCGTCGGCCTGTTCGGGGCGTTGATCGAACGGACGATGCTGTCCAGGCTCTACAAGCTCGATCCGCTTTACGGACTGCTCTTCACCTTCGGGCTGGCGCTGACGATCGAGGGCACGTTCCGCTATCTCTATGGTGCGGCCGGCCAGCCCTATTCGGTGCCGTCGCAACTTGCCGGCGGCACGAATCTCGGCTTCATGTTCCTGCCGATCTATCGCGGCTGGGTGGTGGTCGTGTCGCTCGTCGCCTGCATCGGCACCTGGCTGCTGATCGAGAAGACCAAGCTCGGTTCGTATCTGCGCGCGGCCACCGAGAACACGGTGCTGGTGCAGGCCTTCGGCGTCAACGTGCCGATGCTGCTGACCCTCACCTACGGGTTCGGCGCTGCGCTCGCCGCATTTGCCGGGGTGCTTGCCGCACCGATCTACCAGGTCTCGCCGTTGATGGGCTCGAACATCATCATCGTCGTCTTCGCGGTGGTCGTGGTCGGCGGCATGGGCTCGATCATGGGCGCCATCCTGACCGGCTACATGCTCGGCATCGCGGAGGGTTTGACCAAGGTGTTCTATCCGGAGGCCTCGAACATCGTCATCTTCGTCATCATGGCGATCGTGCTTCTCCTGAGGCCAGCCGGCCTCTTCGGACGGGATGCGTAACATGACCGACCTTACTCAAAGCAGCGTCAAACGGCAGCCCGAACGGTCGGCCACGGCCTCGATGACCTATGCGGCCTTCCTGATCGCGGGGCTCGCCTTTCTCATCGTGGCGCCGGCCTTCTTCTATCCGATCTTCCTGATGAAGCTTTTATGCTTCGCGCTGTTCGCCTGCGCCTTCAACCTGCTGCTCGGCTATACGGGGCTCTTGTCCTTCGGCCATGCGACCTTCTTCGGGGGCGCCGCCTATTTCACCGCCCATGCGGTGAAGGAATGGGGCTTTCCGCCGGAACTCGGCGTCTTGACCGGCGTCGTCGGCGCAGCACTGCTCGGCCTCGTCATGGGCTATGTGGCGATCCGCCGGCAGGGCATCTATTTCGCGATGATCACGCTGGCGCTGTCGCAGATGTTCTTCTTCTTCTGCCTCCAGGCGGGGTTCACACAGGGCGAGGACGGCATCCAGTCCGTGCCGCGCGGCCATCTCTTCGGCTTCATCGACCTCAGCCAGTCAAGCAACATGTATTACTTCGTGCTGGCGGTGTTCCTGATCGGCATGGTGGTCATTTGGCGTTTCATCAACTCGCCCTTCGGCATGATCCTGAAGTCGATCCGCGAGAACGAGGCGCGCGCCACCTCGCTCGGCTATTCCGTCGCGCGCTACAAGCTAGGCGCCTTCGTCATGTCGGCGGCGCTGGCCGGACTTGCCGGCGGATTGAAGGCGCTGGTCTTCCAGTTCGCGACGCTGACGGACGTCGCCTGGCAGATGTCCGGCGAGGTGATCCTCATGACGCTGCTCGGCGGCATCGGCACGCTGATCGGCCCGATCTTCGGCGCTGGCCTGGTCGTCACGCTGCAGAACTATCTGGCGACGTCGGAATTCCCGGTGACGATCATCACCGGCGTCGTCTTCATGGTCTGCGTCCTCGTCTTCCGGCGGGGCATCATAGGAGAATTCTACGCCTCCCGGCTCGGCCGGAAGCTCGGTTTCGAGCATCGGCGGTGAACGGTCAAAGCCATGGAAAATTACGATTACATTGTCATCGGTGCGGGCAGCGCCGGCTGCGTCCTGGCCAACCGCCTCTCGAAGGACCCGGATAACCGCGTCCTGATCATCGAAGCCGGCGGTAACGACAATTACCACTGGGTGCATATTCCCGTCGGTTATCTCTACTGCATCAACAATCCGCGCACCGACTGGTGCTTTACCACCGAGAAGGAAGAAGGCCTCAATGGCCGTTCGCTTTCCTACCCGCGCGGGAAAATCCTCGGTGGCTGCTCCTCGATCAACGGCATGATCTACATGCGCGGCCAGGCGCGCGACTACGACCTCTGGCGGCAGATGGGTTGCACCGGCTGGGGCTGGGACGATGTCCTGCCGATCTTCAGGAAATCGGAGGATTTCTACAAGGGCGCCGACGAGATGCACGGCGCCGGCGGCGAATGGCGGATCGAAAAGGCCCGCGTCCGCTGGGCGGTACTCGACGCCTTCCAGAAGGCGGCGGAGGAGGCCGGAATCCCGATCATCGACGACTTCAACTGCGGCAATAACGAGGGCTCCAGTTATTTCGACGTCAACCAGCGTTCCGGCATCCGCTGGAATGCGTCGAAGGCCTTCCTCAAGCCCGCGATGAAGCGGCCGAACCTCACCGTGCTGACCAAGGCGCATGTGCGCCGCCTGATCATCGAGAACGGCGAGGTGAAGGGTGTCGAATTCCAGCACGACGGCGTGACGAAGAAAGCCCATGCGAGGAAGGAAACCGTGCTCAGCGCCGGGGCGATCGGTAGCCCGCATATCCTCGAGCTCTCCGGCGTCGGCCGCGGCGAGGTGCTGCAAAAGGCGGGCGTCGAGGTCGTCAAGGAAGTGAAGGGCGTCGGTGAGAACCTGCAGGACCATCTGCAATTGCGCATGGTCTACAAGGTCACCGGCGTTCCGACGCTCAACGAAAAGGCGTCGAGCCTGATCGGCAAGGCGGCGATCGGGCTGGAATATGCATTCAAGCGCTCCGGGCCGATGTCCATGGCGCCGAGCCAGCTCGGCATCTTTACGAAATCAGGTCCGGACAGGGAGACGCCGGATCTCGAATACCATGTCCAGCCCGTCTCGCTCGACAAGTTCGGCGATCCCGTCCATGCCTTCCCGGCCATGACCGCGAGTGTGTGCAACCTGCGTCCTGAAAGCCGCGGCTCGGTGCATCTCAAGAGCCCGGATTTCGCAGCCGCCCCCGGCATCCATCCGAATTATCTCTCGACTGCCGGCGACCGGGACATCGCGGTGAGGGCGGTCCGGCTCACCCGCGAGATCGTCAAGAAGCCCGCCTTCGCGCGTTATCATCCGGAAGAATACAAGCCCGGCCCGTCCTTCGAGACCGATGCCGATCTCGAAAAGGCGGCGGGCGATATCGGTACGACGATCTTCCACCCGGTCGGCACGGCGCGCATGGGCGCCGATCCGGAAAGCGTGGTCGATCCGCGTCTGAAAATGCGCGCGCTCGGAAAACTTCGTATCGCCGATGCCTCGATCATGCCCAATATAACATCCGGAAACACCAATTCGCCGACGATCATGATCGCCGAAAAGGCGGCGGAGATGATCCTGGCGGACAACCGTTAAACCGGAGATGCGCATGTCCGATACCGCCATTCAGAGTGATGAAGTCCTTCTCGACCACGTTGGTTCGGCGGCCGTCATCCGGCTCAACCGTCCAAAGGCCCTGAACAGCCTGAACCTTGCCATGGTGCGGGACATGAAGGCGGCGATGGAGCGTTTCGCCGGCGATCCGGCGATCTCCTGCGTCATCGTGAAAGGCGAGGGGGAACGGGGGCTTTGCGCCGGCGGCGATATCCGCGTCATCCACGAGATGGGCAGGACGGATGATCCCGAAGTGACGCGCTTCTGGCGGGAGGAATTCCCGCTCAACTACATGATCTCCCATTATTCCAAACCCTATGTGGCGCTGATGGACGGTATCGTCATGGGCGGCGGCGTCGGCATTTCTTCGCATGGAAAACACCGCATCGTGACGGAACGGACGCGGCTTGCCATGCCGGAGACCGGCATCGGTTATGTGCCGGATGTCGGCGCCACCTGGCTTTTGCCGCACGCGCCGGGCGAGACCGGCACATGGATGGCGCTGACGGGCGAGACGGTCGGCGCGGCGGACGCCATCCATGCCAATCTCGCAGACGCCTGCGTTCCGTCCGAGCGCCTGGAGGGGCTGGTCGAGGCCCTGGGCGAGCTCAAGGGAAGTGCCTCCGATGAACAGGCGCGGGCGGTGATCGATCGTTTTGCGGTCGCGCCGGGCGAGGGGCAGTTCGCCGCCCATCGCGACCTGATCGACCGCACCTTCCGCTTCGATAGAGTGGAGGAAATCGTCGCGGCCCTGGAAAAGGAAGAGGGCGAGTTTGCCGTCAGGACGCGCGAGATCATCTCGAAACGCTCCCCGACAAGCCTCAAGCTGGCCCTGCGGCTGCTGCGGCTCGGACGCGCAAGTTCGAGCCTTGTCGAATGCCTGGAACGGGAGTTCACTGCCGGCGTGGAAATCCTGCACAACCACGACTTCTACGAGGGCGTGCGGGCCGCGATCATCGACAAGGACCGCAATCCGAAATGGCGGCCGGCGACGCTCGAAGAGGTGAGCGAGGCGGACCTCGACCGTTATTTCGCCGTGCGGCATCCGGTGTTGTTTGCGGACCACAGGCTCTGAGAAATACAGGAACGGGAGGAAGACATGACCAAGATCGCATTTATTGGCCTCGGAAACATGGGCGGGCCGATGGCCGCCAATCTGGTGAAGGCGGGTCATGAGGTGCATGGCTTCGACCTCTCGGATGCCTCGCTGAAGGCGGCTGCCGGCGCAGGCGTCAAGGGCGCTGCGACGCTTGCGGAAGCCGTTCACGATGCCGAATGCGTCATCACCATGCTGCCGAAGGGAGAGCATGTCATCGCGGTCTGGACGGACCTTACGACGCTCGTCCCCGAAGGAACGCTTGTCATCGATTGCTCGACGATCGACGTGGAAAGCGCCCGCAAGGCACACAAGCTCGCGGAGGTGATGAACTGCATCTCGCTGGATGCGCCGGTTTCCGGCGGCACCGGGGGCGCTGCGGCCGGCACGCTGACCTTCATGGTCGGCGGTTCTCAAAAGGCGTTCGCGTCGGGCAAGCCTATCCTCGAGGCCATGGGCAAGAAGATCGTCCATTGCGGCGAGGCGGGAGCCGGGCAGGCTGCCAAGATCTGCAACAACATGATCCTCGGCATTTCGATGATCGGCGTCTGCGAGGCCTTCGGGCTTGCCGAAAAGCTCGGCCTCTCGCACCAGGCGCTGTTCGATGTTGCCTCCACGTCATCGGGACAATGCTGGTCGCTCACCACCTATTGCCCGGTACCCGGTCCGGTGCCGGCCTCGCCCGCCAACAACGATTACAAACCGGGTTTCGCCGCGGCGCTGATGCTGAAGGACCTGACGCTGTCGCAGCAGGCGGCAAGGCAATCGGGTGCCGCAACGCCGCTCGGGAGCCATGCGGCCGAGCTTTATGCGGAGTTCGAGAAGGCCGGCCACGGCGGAGACGATTTTTCCGCGATCATCCGGATGCTGCGGGAGAAGGCGAGCGCTTGAGTTTTTCCGGAAACACCTTCGCCCACGCAGGCAGAGCCGGCATGGTTGGGAACGGGGCAGGCAGTGGCATTGGGTTTGGGAGGTAGGATTTTCTGCCTGCCCCGGCCGTTTCGGTTATCTTTCGAGAGTTGTCAGTTCCCGTCCAATCGTCTTCCACGACCATCACCGGAAACCGAGCCTTGACCCGTGAAGCTGGAGCCGGCTCGCGAACCCGGTTCCCATCCGATGACGTGAGGATTATCGCGCCGGTTTTGCTGGCGGGGACAAACGGCACGGGCCGTTCGATCCAAGTCGTTGATGGACAGACGGTTTATTTTTCGAAGACGCCGAATCATCCCCGCAGGCGATCCGCCCGGCGGGGCTTTGTTTGCGTTTGTTTGTCCCGAGCGATGGGAGTAAGATTCATACCCCCTGGCCGACCGGCCATGGACCTGTGATGGAGGAGAACATGGGTCGCAAATTCATCGATTGCCGCGAATTTCCGAGCGAAATGAAATGCACCGTAGCCATGTCGGCTGACAGCACCGACGAGCTTGTCGACGTCGCGGTCCAGCACGCCGTTTCCGTGCATGGTCGTCAGGACACGCCGGAGTTCCGCACGGAGATCAGGAAAGCCATCCACGACCTGGAAGCCCCGCGCAGCGTCGCGTGACGGGTGCTTGATGGAGGGTCCCCAGCGTTCATGGCACTGCCTTCTCGGGAGGGGAGGCGGCGTAATCCCGATGGTGAGCGAAAAGCTTTGCCAAACAGGGGCGAAAATGGACGAAATTTCTAAAGGGATGCGCAAGCGGGGTCCCCGGTTCCTCGCGATCCGGCACGCCAGCCGGTAGTTTCAGCGGAACAATCAAACACCGGAGACTTGCATGAACCGCCTCCTGATCCTCGGCACCGCGTTTGCCGCGCTTTTCGTCACGCCTGCACTGGCGCAGGAGCCGAACAAGCTTCTCAACGCCTCCTACGATATCGCCCGCGAGATCTTCGCAGCCGAAAACGAGGCCTTCATCAAGAGCCATCCGGGCGTCATCATCGACCAGTCGCATGCCGGTACCTCGAAGCAGGCCCGTTCGATCGTCGAAGGTCTCGAAGCCGATGTGGTGACCTTCAACCAGGTCACGGATGTCGAGTTTCTGGTGAAGCAGGGCTTCGTTTCCGCGGACTGGCAGAAGGAATTCCCGAACAACGCCTCGCCCTTCTATTCCTTCCCCTCCTTCCTGGTGCGCGCCGGCAATCCGAAGAACATCAAGGACTGGAGCGACCTTGCCCGCGACGACGTGCACGCCGTCTTCCCCAACCCGAAGACCTCCGGCAATGCGCGCTACACCTATCTCGCGGCCTATGCCTGGGCCAAGGAGGCCTATGGCGGCGACGAGGAGAAGATCGAGGCGTTCATCACCAAGATCTTCGACAACGTGCCCGTCTTCGATACCGGCGGCCGCGCCGCGACCACGACCTTCGTGGAGCGCGAGACCGGCGACGTGCTGATCACCTTCGAGGCGGAAACCCGCAGCATCGTCAAGCAATACGGCGCCGACAAGGTCGAGAGCGTCATTCCCTCGGTCAGCCTGCTTGCGGAATTCCCGGTCGCGGTGGTCGACAAGGTCGCCAAGAAGCACGGCTCCGAAGTGCTTGCGAAATCCTATCTGGATTTCCTCTATTCCGAGGACGGCCAGCGGATCGCGGCGGAGTTCGGCCATCGCGTCCACAACGACAAGGTCGTCTCCGAGTTCAAGGACGAGTTCCCGGAAATCCGCCTCGTCAATGTCGACGACGTGTTCGGCGGCTGGAGCAAGATCCAGACGGAGCATTTCTCTTCCGGCGGCACTCTCGACAAGCTTTACGGCAGTCGCTAATCCCACATCGGACCGGTTTCCTCCTGCCCGGCGGGCTTTGATCCGCCGGGTTTTGCCGTGAAAAAGGAATAGCAGTTTGAGACGCAATGTCCTGCCCGGATTGCCGCTCTCGCTGGGCGTGACCCTCACCTATGTCGGCCTGATCGTGGTCCTGCCGCTTGTCGCGCTTGCGTTCAAGGCGGCAAGTCTTGGGCCGGAGGACTACTGGCGGATCGCTTCGTCGTCGCGGGCGCTCGCCAGCTATCGGGTCACGGTGCTTTCGGCGCTCGCCGCCACCGCGTTCAATCTGGTGTTCGGCCTGGCGCTCGCCTGGGTGCTGACGCGCTACCGCTTTCCGGGGTGGCGGATCGTCGACGCCATGGTGGATCTCCCTTTCGCGCTGCCGACGGCGGTTGCCGGCATTGCGCTGACCGCGCTGTTTTCCACCAATGGCTGGTTCGGTTCCGTGCTTGCCGGGTTCGGCATCAAGGTCGCCTATACGCCGCTCGGCATCATGATCGCCATGTGCTTCACGTCGCTGCCCTTCATCGTCCGCACCGTGCAGCCGGTGCTGGAGGACCTCGACCCGGCGCTGGAGGAAGCGGCTCAATCGCTCGGCGGCTCCGACTGGGAAATCTTCCGCAAGGTCATCCTGCCGCTTTTGACGCCTGCGCTTCTGGCGGGCGTGTCCCTCTCGTTTGCCCGTTCGCTCGGCGAGTTCGGGGCGATCATCTTCATCGCCGGCAACCAGCCGATGTCGACGGAGATCACCGCGCTCCTGATCTTCATCCGGCTGGAGGAATACGACTACCAGGCGGCAGCCGCGATCGCCTCCGTCCTGCTTCTGACCGCCTTCTTCATGCTCGCCGTCACCAACTGGATGCAGGCGCGGGCGCTGCGCTATACGGTGAGGAACTGACCATGAGTGTCATCGCTACCCGTCGCAAACCGCCGCGCATCGGAGACGGACCGGTTTTCCGCCGCAGCCTGATCGGCGTCGTGCTCGTCCTCGTCGCCATTCTCATCCTCGCGCCGCTCGTCATCATCGGCGTCGAGGCCTTTTCGAAAGGCTGGCAGGTCTATCGCGACACGATCGCCCATCCCGACACGCGGCATGCGATCATGCTCACGGTGCTGACCGCGCTCGTCGCCGTGCCGGTCAACACCGCCTTCGGCATCGCGGCGGCCTGGGCGATCACCAAGTTCGATTTTTGGGGCAGGCGCTTCCTGCTCGTGGTGATCGAAATCCCGTTCTCGATCTCGCCGATCGTCGCCGGTGTCGCCTATCTGTTCGTCTACGGGCTGCAGGGCATTTTCGGCCCGGTGCTGGATGCCTACGGGATCAAGATCCTGTTCGCGATCCCCGGCATCATCCTGGCGTCGATGTTCGTCACGGCGCCCTTCGTCGCCCGCGAACTCATCCCGCTCATGCAGGCGCAGGGCCGCGACCTGGAGGAGGCCGCCACCTCGCTCGGGGCGTCGGGCTGGCGCACCTTCTTCGCGGTGACGCTGCCGAACGTCAAATGGGCGCTGCTTTACGGCGTCGTGCTCTGCAATGCCCGCGTCATGGGCGAGTTCGGCGCGGTCTCGGTCGTTTCGGGCAATATCCGCGGCCAGACCAACACGCTGCCGCTCCATATCGAACTGCTCTATCACGATTACCAGGCGGCGGGCGCCTTCGCTTCCGCCTCCATTCTGGCGCTCATCGCCGTCTTCACCATCATCGCCAAGGTGGCGCTGGAACGCCAGGGGGCCGGCCGCGTCCGCCCAAGGGCGCCGGAAGCCGCCAATGCCGCGGAGAAAGCCTCATGAAAATCCGCCTCGACCACGTGGTCAAAACCTTCGAGACTTTTCGCGCCGTCAGGGATGTCTCTCTGGAGATCGAAAGCGGCGAGCTCGTCGCGCTGCTCGGGCCGTCCGGTTCCGGCAAGACGACCATCCTGCGCATGGTCGCGGGCCTCGAATATGCCGATGGCGGCCACATCTATTTCGGCGAGCAGGACGCGACGGACATTCCCGTGCGTGACCGCGGCGTCGGCTTCGTCTTCCAGCACTATGCGCTCTTCCCGCATATGACGGTTGCGCAAAACATCGCATTCGGCATGAAGGTCTCGAAGGTGAAGCGCGGACAGGCGGCGATCGATGCCCGTGTCGGCGAGCTTTTGCGTCTCGTGCGCCTCGAAGGCCTCGGCGACCGGTTTCCGGCGCAGATTTCCGGCGGCCAGCGACAGCGCGTGGCGCTCGCCCGCGCGCTTGCGGTCGATCCGAAGGTGCTGCTGCTCGACGAACCGTTCGGCGCGCTCGATGCCAATGTCCGCCGCGACCTGCGCCGCTGGTTGCGCGAAATCCATTCCGAGCTTGGGATCACCACGCTTTTCGTCACCCATGACCAGGAAGAGGCGCTCGACCTTGCCGACCGGGTCGTCATCCTGAAGGATGGGCATATCGTCCAGCAGGGCACGCCGGAGGAAGTCTGCCGCGATCCGAAATCGGCATTCGTCATGAAGTTCCTGGGTGATGCGAACGTGATCTCTGCCGAGGTGCGCGACGGCAAGGCCTATGCCAGCGGCGCGGCGATCGAGGTTTCCGGCCTGGCGGACGGCAAGGCGGAACTCTACGCCCGTCCGGCCGATCTCGACTGGTCACTGCAGGGGCCGGGCATTCCGGCCAGCATCAGCCGCGTGCTGGACCGCCCTGGTGGCCGGCGGGTGCTGGCGACCACCGAGGCCGGCGAGCATCTGGAATTCGACGTCGAGCCGGAGCGCCTCGTGAAGGCGGGCGATGGGGGCTTCGTGACCCTCAGGCGGGCGAAGGTGTTCGCGATCGGTTGAGCTTTGGGCTGAGGGGGGTGTCGCGGGCAATGAAGCAAAAAGGGACAGCGATACGAACCGCTGTCCCTTGGATTTCAAACAACCAACTTAAGTCTCAGCTCATCTGGGAAACGAGGCGGGTTTCCAGATAGGCTTCGACGGCTTCCGAACCACCCTCGGTGCCGTAGCCGGAGTCCTTGATGCCGCCGAAGGGTACTTCCGGCAGGGCAAGGCCGTTGTGGTTGATGGTCAGCATGCCGGCCTCCATCTGGCGGCCGAGCGCGTGGGCCGTCTTCACCGAGCTGGTGAAGGCATAGGATGCAAGGCCGAAGGGCAGGCGGTTCGCCTCTTCGATCGCGTCGTCGAAATGCGAGAAACGGTTGACGATGGCAAGCGGGCCGAACGGCTCGTCGTTCATCACCTTGGCGGAGGTCGGCACGTCGGCGAGCACGGTCGGCTCGAAGAAATAACCCTTGTTGCCGATGCGCTTGCCGCCGGTCTTGAGTTCTGCACCCTTCGATACGGCGTCATGGATCATGTCTTCCATGGCCGGGATGCGGCGGTCGTTGGCAAGCGGGCCCATGGTGACGCCTTCTTCAAGGCCGTTGCCGACCTTGATCGACCGGGCATACTTGATGAGGCCCTCGGTGAACCTGTCGGCGATGCCGTCCTGCACCAGGAAGCGGGTCGGCGCGACGCAGACCTGGCCGGCATTGCGGAACTTTGCCGCCGCCGTCACCTCGATCGCCTTTTCGAGATCGGCGTCGTCGAAGATGATCGCCGGCGCATGGCCGCCGAGTTCCATCGTGGCGCGCTTCATGTGCTTGCCGGCGAGTGCAGCGAGATGCTTGCCGACCGGCGTCGAGCCCGTGAACGAGATCTTGCGGATCACCGGATGCGGGATCAGGTATTCGGAAATCTCGGCCGGAATGCCGTAGACGAGGTTGACGACGCCCGCCGGAACGCCGGCATCGACGAAGGCGCGAATGAGTTCGGCAGGCGAGGCCGGGGTTTCTTCCGGCGCCTTGACGATGATCGAGCAGCCTGTGGCGAGCGCTGCGGAGAGCTTGCGGACGATCTGGTTGATCGGAAAATTCCAGGGCGTGAAGGCGGCGACCGGGCCGACCGGCATCTTGATCGCCATCTGAGCCACGCCGCTGAAGCGGGCCGGGATGATCTGGCCATAGGTGCGGCGGGCTTCCTCGGCGAACCAGTCGATCGTGTCGGCGCCGCCCATCACTTCCATCTTCGCCTGGGCGAGCGGCTTGCCCTGTTCGCGGGTCATCATGAAGGCGATCTCATCAACGCGCGAGCGCATGATGTCGGCGGCCTTGCGCATCAGCTTGGAACGCTCGAAGGCGGCGGTGTCACGCCAGATCTTGAAGCCCTTATCGGCCGCTTCCAGCGCAAGATCGAGGTCCGCCTTGCGTGCATGGGCGATCTTGCCGATCACCTCTTCGGTCGCGGGATCGATGACCGGAATGGTCTCGCCGCCGATGGCATCGCGCCATTCGCCGTTGATGAAGAGCTTGACGTCGGGATAGGTCTGCATGGGGTCCACTTTCGTTCCAAAAAAAGGGCGGGCGTTCTAAAAAGGGCGGGGCGATCAGGGAAAATCGCCGGCAGAGATACGGAGAATTCGCCAGCCTGACCTAAGATAATTGACGGCCACAATCAACGGCGACCTTCAATAAAGTCATACTAAAGATAGGGTGGTGTGCAGGCGCTCACCACCTCGCAGCGTTCGGTGCCGACGTTGCGGTAGCGGTGCGGCAGGCGGCTGTCGAAGAGATAGGCGTCTCCCTTCTTGAGGATGCGTGTCTGGCTGCCGACGGTCAGTTCAAGCTCGCCGGCCACCACCACGCCGCCTTCCTCTGCATCATGCTGGAGCATGGTCTCGCCGCTGTCGGCGCCGGGTTCGTAGAACTCATGGAAAATCTGCACGCTGTGGGATTTCGCGTCGCCCACCTGCAGAAGCGTCAACGTGCCGGTGGAAAGCGGAACCAATTCATCGGCGCGATAAAAGATCTGGTCGACCGGCGGCAGGGTCAGCGCGAAGAAATCGGTCAGCGGATAGGAGATCGATTCAAGAATCTTCTTCAGCGAGGCGACCGAAGGGCTCACCTTGTTCTTCTCGATCAGCGAGACGAGCGAATGGGTGACGCCCGCCTTCATCGCCAATGCCCGCTGGGAAAGCCCATGCTGATGGCGCACCAGGCGCAACCGTTCACCGACGTTGAAACCGCCATCGGCGTCTTCCGCCGTCTTCTCCATGGCGTGCATTCTTTCGAGCGACCTTTATCTCATTCGTGCACTGTCCCTGATGGGACCTGACCTCACTGATACACCGAAGGCGGAAATTTCTCCAATGACGAAAAACGGCGTGGGGTGTGAGGGGATTTAAGTTTTTTCGGCTGGATGTCGGATCGCCGAAGGCCCCGGCGTCTTTAGGGTATGGTCGTGACTGACGACCTCGTCACGAGGACTAAAAGGGAGAAATGCAATGGCAAAGAACACGATCTGCGTATGGTACGACAAGGATGCCGAGGAGGCTGCCCGCTTCTATGCCGGGATTTTTCCGCATAGCGCCGTCGGCGCGATAATCCTCGCGCCCGGCGATTACCCGGACGGCAAGCAGGGAGACGTGCTCGTCGTGGAATTCACCGTCGCGGGCGTTGCTTGCATCGGGCTGAACGGCGGTCCGGTCTTCAAGCACAACGAAGCCTTTTCCTTCCAGATTTCGACCGAAGACCAGGAGGAGACCGACCGATACTGGAACGCCATTGTCGGCAATGGCGGTCAGGAGAGCGAATGCGGCTGGTGCAAGGATAAATGGGGCATCTCCTGGCAGATCACGCCCCGCGTTCTCATGGAGGCGCTTGTGGCCGGCGGCGGCGAGGCGAAACGTGCCTTCGATGCGATGATGACCATGAAGAAGATCGATGTCGCGGCAATCGAGGCCGCGCGGCGGGGGTAGGTAAACGCCCCCACAAGCTTCGGATCGTTGCCGGCTGGCGAGGTCAGCCGGCGCTTGCCGTTTTCGAGACAGGTGCGGGAAGGAGGGTATCGGGCATGATTACCGTATATGGCGAAGGGAGAGGGTTCCGGGTCGTCTGGCTGCTGGAGGAAATGGGCCTGCCGTACCGGCTGAGGCCGGTGGACCTGATCGCCGGCGTCGAGCATGACGCGGAATTTCTGGCGATCAATCCCGCCGGGTTCATCCCGGCACTTCAGGACGGCGACGTCATCATGGTCGAGTCGATTGCGATCATGGAATATCTGATGGCCCGCTACGGGCCGACGCCGCTTGCGCCGCAACCATCCGATCCCGCCTTCCCGTCGTACCAGCAGTTCCTTCACCTGGGCGAAGCGGGGCTGGCGGCTTCCATGTACTTCGTCTCCGGTGCCCGCAATCTCGCGCCGGAGGCCGAGCGGCAGAACTGGAGTGCCGGCCAGGCGCTATCCGTGTTCGAGAGCCGGCTGGGACTGGTGACGCGACAGCTTGCGCATTCGCCCTATCTTGCCGGCGAAACATTCACGGCGGCGGACATTTCGGTGACCTATGCACTGGAATTTGCCCGCAGGACTGTCGGCTTTGCCTTTGGCGAGGCTGAACGCGCTTATGTTGCACGAACCACCGGCCGCGAGGCCTACAGGCAGGCGATGGATGTCTGTGCGGACACGAAGGCGTGGGACAAAAAAGTGTCGAGGCTTTGAAACTCAAGGAGAAATTCGATGGAAAAGAGAGTGAGTGACCGCCGCACGGCGGTCGAACGGAGGTCCGAACGCGAACTCGTCGTGACGCGCACCTTCAACGGTCCGGTTCGCCTCGTGTTCGATGCGTGGACCACGCCCGAATTGTTCAAGCTGTGGTGGGCACCGAAATCCAGCGGCGTACCGCTTCTTTCCTGCGAGATGGATGTCCGCACCGGCGGCGGCTATAGCGTCACGTTCGGACAGGATGCCGAAAACTCCATGACGTTCTTCGGCAAATATCTCGAAGTGTCGCCGCCTTCACGCCTCGTCTGGACCAATGACGAAAGCGAAGAGGGCTCCGTCACCACGGTCACCTTCGAGGAAGAGGATGGCAAGACGCTGCTGGTCCTTCACGAACTCTATCCTTCCAAGGAGGCGCGCGACGAATCCTGCGCCGGCATGGAAGGCGCGATGCCTGAACAGTTCGGTCAGCTGGATGAACTTCTCGTCACCCTGGGCGCGGACGTGTGAACCAGCGACTGTCGCTTCGCCGAGGCGCAGAAACATGGAAGGCCCGGCACGCTGGGAGCTGCCGGTCCTTCAGACTGCTGACAAACATCTCGGCGTGCAGGACGTCATCCTCGGGCTTGTCCCGAGGATCTGCCGTCGCTTGCCAAGCTATTGTTTATATTTATGTAATTTCGGGAATATAGACGTGGTCAGATGCTCGGGACAAGCCCGAGCATGACGAAAGAGGAATTGCCGCCTTTGTCCGCAGTCTGAGTCCGGCGCGCTGGGAGCTGCCGGTCTGCCGAAGCGGCGAACGCGTCTACTCAGAAAAACGCTTGGATGCCGGTCTGGGCGCGGCCGAGGATCAGCGCATGGACGTCATGCGTGCCTTCGTAGGTGTTGACCGTTTCCAGGTTCTGCGCATGGCGCATGACATGGAATTCGATCTGGATGCCGTTGCCGCCGTGCATGTCGCGGGCCTGGCGGGCGATGTCCAGCGCCTTGCCGCAATTGTTGCGCTTGACGATGGAGATCATCTCCGGCGCCATCCTGTGCTCGTCCATCAGCCGGCCGACGCGCAGCGACGCCTGGAGGCCGAGCGCAATCTCCGTCTGCATGTCGGCAAGTTTCTTCTGGTAGAGCTGCATGCCGGCAAGCGGCTTGCCGAACTGCTTGCGGTCAAGGCCGTACTGGCGGGCGCGGAACCAGCAGTCTTCCGCCGCCCCCATCACACCCCAGGAAATGCCGTAGCGGGCGCGGTTGAGGCAGCCGAAGGGTCCCTTGAGGCCCGAGACGCCGGGCAGCATGGCGTCTTCCGAAACCTCGACGCCGTCCAGCACGATCTCGCCGGTGATCGAGGCGCGCAGCGACAGCTTGCCACCGATCTTCGGCGCGGAAAGACCCTTCATGCCCTTTTCCAGCACGAAGCCGCGGATTTCGTTGTTATGGGCTTCGGACTTCGCCCAGACGACGAAGACGTCGGCGATCGGCGCGTTGGAAATCCACATCTTCGAGCCGCGCAGGCGGTAACCGCCCTCGATCTTCTCGGCGCGGGTCTTCATGCCGCCCGGATCGGAGCCGGCGTCCGGCTCGGTCAGGCCGAAACAGCCGATCAACTCGCCGGAGACGAGGCCGGGCAGGTACTTCTTCTTCTGATCGTCGGAGCCGTAGGCATAGATCGGGTAGATGACCAGCGAGGACTGAACGCTCATCATCGAGCGATAGCCGGAATCGATCCGTTCGATCTCGCGGGCAACGAGGCCATAGGCGACATAGGAAGCATTGGCGGCGCCGTATTCCTCCGGCAGTGTGACGCCGAGCAGGCCCGTCTGACCCATCAGGCGGAAGAGTTCGGGTTCGGTCGTCTCTTCGAGATAGGCTTCCTGGACGCGCGGCAGGAGTTCGGACTTGGCGAAGGCGGCGGCCGCGTCGCGGATCATCCGTTCCTCGTCGGTCAACTGGTCTTCAAGCAGAAAGGGATCATTCCAGGAAAAAGCCAAGGGTCTCACTCCAATTTCAAGTTTGAAAGAATTATCGCCGCGCGGCCGCGAAGAGCAAGCACCGTTTACTCATCCGGCCATGATCTATAGTAATAACGCCATGGTCAGCCTCTCGCGAAAACTGCTTCCCTCCACCTCCGCGCTTGCGGCTTTCGATTCCGTCGCGAGGCTCGGCAGCTTCTCGGCCGCGGCAGAAGAGCTGTCGCTGACGCAAGGGGCGATCAGCCGGCAGGTTTCCGGGCTGGAGGAGCAGCTTGGCGTGCTGCTGTTCGACCGCACGAGCAGAGGCGTCATGTTGACGCCCGCCGGCGAGGAATACGCCAAGGCGGTCGCCGGCGCGCTGACACAGATCCGCTCGGCTTCGCTGCAGGTCATGACAAAACGGCATAGTGACCAGTTGAACCTCGCCATCCTGCCGACTTTCGGGACCCGCTGGCTGATGCCGCGCATCCCGCAATTCGTCGCCCGGCACCCGGAGATCACCATCAATTTCGCGACCCGCATCGGCGTCTTCGATTTCGACCGCGACGGCATCGACATGGCGATCCATATCGGGCCCATGGGTGAAAAAGGGCCGGACTGGCCGGGGGCGGAATGCACATTCCTTATGGAGGAGATGGTGGCGCCTGTCTGCTCTCCCGCCTTCCTCAAGGCGCACCCCATCATCAGGGGGGAGGACCTTTTGCGCCTGCCGCTCTTGCACATGGCGTCGCGGCCGGGCGCTTGGAGCCACTGGTTCGAGAGCCTCGGGGTTACCGGCACGCCGTCGCAGGGCATGCGGTTCGAGCAGTTCGGCAACGTCGCGCAGGCCTGTATCGCGGGGCTCGGCGTGGCGCTGATGCCGCTCTTCCTGATCGATTCGGAACTCGCGAGCGGCCAATTGGTCGAGGCCTTTCCGCATCAGGTCAGGAGCCCCAGCGCCTATTATGCCGTCGCGCCGCTCAGCAAGACGGGGTTTCGCCCGGTGGTGGCCTTTCGGGCCTGGTTGCTGGAAGAGGTCGGGCGGTATCGGGAGAACGAAGAGGTGGTGGGGTGGTAGGAGGTTTTGGCATCTTAATCTCTCCCCTTGTGGGAGAGAAAGCGATTTCAACATCTTAGCTTCAGCTAAGTGTTAGAAATCGCAAGTGAGGGGGTATTTCGCAGCCAATCCCCTCACCAACAAAATCTACGACTTAGCTGAAGCTAAGATCGTGATTTTGTAACCTCTCCCGCAAGGGGAGAGGTAAACCTGCCGCACCGTTTCAGCTAAAGCTCCGGCCTTCTATCCAACCATTCCGTCACCTTCTCATAGGCCAGCGCCACCTCCAGCACGGCCCTGTCGGCGCGGGGGCGGCCGATGATCTGGATGCCGTTTGGCAGGCCGTTTGAGCTGAAGCCGGCCGGCATGGCGGCGACGGGCAGGCCGGCCATCGAGGCCGGGATCACCACCTCCATCCAGCGGTGATAGGTGTCCATTTTCCGGCCGGCGATTTCCTTGGGCCAATGAATGTCCGCATCGAAGGGGAAGACCTGGGCGGAGGGCAGGATCAGGTAGTCGTATCGCTCGAAGAGCGTCAGCAGATACTGATACCAGGCGCTGCGGCGTTTCGAGGCGAAATGCACCTCGCGCCCCGTCATGTCGAGGCCGCGCTCAATTTCCCAGACGATCTCCGGTTTCATCAAGGCCCACTTGGCGGGGTCGTCGTAGTTGTCGCGCATGCCATTGGCTGCGAGCCAGCTTCTGAGCGTCGTCCATGAGCGCCAGACGTCGGCCATGTCGAAATCCGGCACCACGTCTTCGACCTTGCAGCCGATGCGCTCGAAGACCGGCAGCGTCGCGCGGCAGAGTTCCAGCACGCCGGGCTCGAAGGGCAGGTAGCTGCCGAGGTCGCCGAGCCAGGCGATGCGGGCGCCGGAGAAATCGCGGTCTTCCCGGGGAACCAGATCCTCGACGGCGAGCGAATGCGGGTCGCGCGGATCGTAGCCCGCCTGCGTGGCGAGAAGGGCTGCGGCATCGCGCACCGTGCGGCCCATCGGCCCGAGCACCGAAAGCTGGCCCATGAAGAGTTCGAGCTTGAGCGATGAGGGGATGCGGCCATAGCTCGGGCGGAAGCCGACGACGTTGTTGAAGGCGGCGGGGTTGCGCAGCGATCCCATCATGTCGCTGCCGTCAGCCACCGGCAGAAGATGGGCGGCGAGAGCCGCCGCCGCGCCGCCGCTCGATCCGCCGGCGGTTTTCGTCAGGTCGTAGGGGTTCTTCGTCGTGCCGTGGACCGGGTTGTAGCTCTGTGAGCCGAGCCCCTGTTCCGGCGTATTGGTCTTGCCGATGATGATTGCGCCGGCGGCCCGGATGCGCTCGACCATCACCTCGTCCTTGTCCGGCACGAAATCGGCGAAGAGCGGGGAACCGTAGGTGCAGCGGATGCCCTTCACCTCGCAAAGGTCCTTGATGGCGATCGGAAGCCCGTGCATCCAGCCGCGCGATTTGCCGGCAGCAAGCTCGGTGTCACAGACCTCGGCCTCGGCAAGCAAGGCATCGGCATCGCGCAGGCTGACGATGGCATTGACCTTCGGATTGAGCCTTGCGATGCGCGCCAGATAGGCCTTCATGACCTCTACACAGGATACTTGCCCGTCGTGGATCGCTTTGGACAGGTCAGTGGCGGAAAGTCCGGTGATGTCTTCGACCTGCATTTGCCCTCTCCCGATCGTCGAACCCGGATTTCCACTGGTGGGGAGGGCGAAGTCAAGGCAAGATATGGGGATATCGATCGCCTGGCGGCCAGAAGCGACTCGACAAAGCAACTTGATCAAAGTATCTTGCTTAAACGTTTAAGCAAGGCGTTTTATGGCAATCAACCGGACCGGACCGAATATGAATGCGATCGCAGCCGCCCTCGGGGTGTCGGCGGCGACCGTGTCCAATGCGCTTTCGGGCAAGGGCAGGGTATCACCGGAACTGGTGGAAAAGGTGCGGGCCAAGGCGGCCGAGCTCGGCTATGTGCCAAGTCTTGCGGCCCGGGCATTACGCACCGGCCGCACCGGGGTTCTCGGCCTTGTGCTGCCGGATATCGCCAATCCGCTTTTCCCGCAGATCGCCCAGGCGATCGAGAATGCCGCCTCGAATGCCGGCTACGGCGTGCTGATCGCCGACTCCCGCGGCGACATCGCGATGCAGACGGAGGCGATCGCCCGGCTTCTGGAGCGCGGCGTCGACGGCATGGTGATCGTGCCCCGGCGCGGCACGCGTATCGCCGATGTCGGCTGTCCGGTCGCCGTCATCGATACGCCGTCCACGCCCGGCAATACCGTTGCCGCCGACCATTGGGGCGGCGGCGTGCAGATGGGGCGGCATCTTGCCGCGCTCGGCCATCGCAAGGTCCTGCTGATCGGCACGAACACGTCCTCCAATGTGCAGAACGACCGGATCGGCGGGTTGAAGGCCGGGTTCGGTGCCGGCATCGAATGCGAGACGCTGTGGATCGAGAAGGTCGAAGCGGTCGCGGGAGAAGGCTGTCCGCTCGGGCTTGCGGAAAAGGCCGCAACCGGCTTCACTGCCTTTGCGGCCGTCTCGGACCTTTCGGCGCTCCGGGCGCTGACCGAGCTACAGCGCGCCGGGATCGGAGTGCCGGAAATGGTGAGCGTCACCGGTTTCGACGACCTTATCTGGTCCCCCGTCGTCACGCCCGCGCTCACCACCATACGCATGGACATGGCCACGATCGCCGATCTTGCCGTTGCCGCCTTGATCCGGGTCATCTCGCAGGACGGCGAGGCCGAACCCGCAGCGTCCGGTAACGTTGCGTCGGAAACGGACCGGGTGCCGATGCAGCTCATCGTGCGCCAGTCTACTGGCGCACCGAATTCGCATGCCCTTCAACCATCCAACAAGCCGACAGCAGGAGAACTCAAATCATGAAAAAGGTCATTCTCGCATCGGGCACCGCCCTGATGCTCACGATGGGCGCCGCACCAACTCAGGCCCTGGCCCAGGAAAAGACATTGACGATTTCCGTCTATGCCTTCGCGCAGGATGAATTCAAGCAGCTCGTCTACGATCCCTTCGAGAAGATCTGCGGCTGCAAGCTCGTCGTCGAGACCGGCAACAGCGTCGAACGTCTCGCCAAGCTGGAGGCCAACAAGGCCAATCCGATGGTCGACATGGCCGTCGTCTCGATGGCCGATGCGCTGGCCGCTTCCCGCGCCGGCCTGACCGACAAGGTCGATACGGCGAAGCTCTCCAACTTCAACAAGCTCTACGACGTTGCGAAAGACCCGAACGGCGACGGCATGAGCGTCGGCTATACCTTCTACGCGACCTCGATCGCCTATCGTTCCGACAAGATGAAGATCGAGTCCTGGGCCGATCTCCTGAAGCCGGAATATGCAAGCCATATCGCCTGGCCGAACGTCACCACCAACCAGGGGCCGCCGGCGCTCTACATGCTGGGTCTTGCGCTCGGCAAAGACACGCCGGACCTTGCGGCTCCGATCGAAGCCGTCGGGGAGAAGAAGGGCGAGATCGTCACCTTCTATGAAAAATCCTCGCAACTCGTGCAGCTCATGCAGCAGGAGGAAATCTGGGCAGCACCCATCGGTCGCTTCTCCTGGGCTCCCTTCACCAAGCTCGACATGCCGATTGCTTGGGCCAATCCCAAGGAAGGCCAGACGGGCGGCATGAACGTCATGGTCGTCACCAAGGGTTCGAAGAACCGCGATCTCGCGCTGCAGTTCATGGATTTCTGGCTCTCGACCGATACCCAGACGAAGCTTGCCGAAAAGCTGATCGACAGTCCGGCCAACAAGGAGGTCAAGCTGTCCGACGCGATCGCAAACAACCTCACCTATGGCGAGGAGACGGCGAAAAGCCTGAAGCTCATCCCGTCCGCCGTGGCGCTCGACAACCGCGCCGGCTGGGTGAAAAGCTGGAACGAGAAGGTCGGGCAGTAAGGGTTGGCGCATCGCGCTCCGTCGTCATCCTCGGGATTGTCCCGAGGATCTGCAGCGCTTTCGGCACACTCTTCGTCACGTATTTTTCGGCTTGGATCCTCGGGACAAGCCCGAGGATGACGCCGCAAAATCTGGCGAGGACGTGTCCGAAGCAAAGCGGGCGACGACGTAAATAAACAGGTTCCCTTCGAGGGCGGATCGTTCAGGAGACCACCACCAATGTTCCACAACAGGGCTGAAGCGCTGGCGCTTGCACTGCCCGCGGCATTCTTCGCCGCGGCGGTCTTCCTCATGCCGGTGGCGATCCTGCTCTCCGACGGCTTTCGCAATCCGGTCGGCGGCTGGACCATATCCGCCTATACGGATTTCTTCGCCGACCCGCTGAACCGGACCGTCTTCCTGCGCACGCTGAGGCTCGGGGCGATCGTGACCGTCGTCTCGGCCGTGCTCGGCTATGCGGCCGCGTTTGCGATCGTCAACCTGGAGCCCGGCACCAAGGGCAAGATGACCGGTCTCGTCGTGCTGCCGCTGATGATCTCGCCGGTTGCCCGCACCTATGCCTGGATCGTCATTCTCGGCCGCACCGGCATCGTCAACCAGGCGCTGCAACTGGTCGGCCTGACGGATGCGCCGCTGCGCATCCTGTTTTCCGAGACGGCGGTTTTCATAGGCCTCTTGCAGCTCTTCCTGCCGCTGATGATCATCTCGCTCATTTCCGCGCTTGAGAACATGCCGAAGGATGCCGTTCCGGCTGCCCGCGTGCTTGGCGCCAACTGGTTCCAGGTCTTCTGGAAGGTCATCCTGCCGCTCACCAAGGAAGGCCTCGTCATCGGCGGCACGCTGGTCTTCACCGGCTCGCTGACGGCCTATATCACGCCGGCCATCCTCGGCGGCTCCAAGGTGCTGATGCTGGAGACGCTGCTCTACCAGCAGGTCTCGGTCTCCAACAATTTCGTCTCGGCGAGCGTCATCGCCTTCATTCTGATCGTCATGAGCTTTGCCGCGAACATCCTTCTCAAACGCGTCGCCACGGCCAGGAACAAGCAGAGGAGCCCGCAGTGAGCGCTCGCAGCCTCTTCATTCCCATTACGCTTTTCCTGGTGCTGGGCTTCCTGATCGGGCCGTTCCTGATCATCGTCGCCGCCTCCTTTTCCGGCGGAGAGACGCTGGCCTTCCCGCCGCAGGGCTTTTCGCTGCGCTGGATCCTGAAGGTCTTCACGGTGGAGAGCTTCCGGGCGAGCTTCGCGATGTCGATGTTTCTGGCGATCGGCGGAACGGCGGCAGCACTCCTGCTTGGCATTCCTGCGTCCTACGCGCTCTCCCGCTACAAGCTGCCGGGGGCGGAAATCGTCCGCACGGTCGTCTCGGCGCCGATCATCGTGCCCGGCATCATCGTCGGCCTGGCGCTGCTCCGCTACATCGTCGTGCCGTTCCAGGTCGGCATCACGCCGGCATTGTTCCTTGCCCATACGGCGCTGGTGCTGCCCTATGCGGTGCGGGTGGTCTCGGCAAGCCTGGACAACCTGCGCTCGGATATCGAGGAGGCGGCGGTGCTGCTCGGCTCCTCCCGGCTCGGCGCCTTCTTCCGGGTGGTGATGCCGAACATCCGCGGCGGCATTCTTTCCGCCTTCATCCTCGGCTTCGTCACCAGCTTCAACCAGGTGCCGGTGTCGCTGTTCCTCTCCGGGCCGGGCGTGCGCACGCTGCCGATCGACATGATCGCCTATATGGAGATCGTCTTCGATCCGTCGGTTGCCGCACTCTCCTCGCTGCTCGCCTTCCTTTCCATCGGCATCGTCTTTGCTGCCGAACGCTTCCTCGGATTTTCCCGCTATGTCTGACGCGCCTTACCTCTCGCTCGAAAAGCTGACGCTCGCCTATGGCGACACCGTCGCCGTTGCGAACCTCGACCTTCCCATCCGCAAGGGCGAGCTCGTCGCGCTGCTCGGCCCTTCCGGCTGTGGCAAGACGACGACCATGCGTGCCATCGCCGGCCTGCTGCCGGTCAAGTCCGGCCATGTGCGGCTCGACGGCGCGGATATCACCCGCGTGCCGGCCAACAAGCGCGCCGTCGGCCTTGTCTTCCAGTCCTATGCGCTTTTCCCGCACCTCTCGGTCTACGAGAACGTCGCCTTCGGCCTGAAGCTCAAGGGCATGCGCGGAACCGAACTCGACGCCAAAGTCCGGTCGGGCCTCACCTCGGTCGGCCTGTCGAGCTTCGCCAACCGCAAGCCGGCCGAGCTTTCCGGCGGCCAGCAGCAGCGCGTGGCGCTTGCCCGCTCGATGGTCATGGAGCCGAAGGTGCTTCTGCTCGACGAACCGCTTTCCAACCTCGACGCCCGCCTGCGGCTTGAAATGCGCACCGAGCTGCAGCGCGTCCAGAAGGAAACCGGCGTGACGATGATCTTCGTGACCCACGATCAGGCGGAAGCGCTTGCGCTTGCCGACCGCATTGTGGTCATGAAGAACGGTAAGATCGAACAGATCGGCTCGCCCGAGGATATCTACAACCGCCCGACCTCCTCTTTCGTGGCGGATTTCGTCGGTTTCGAAAACATCTTCCCGATCGAACAGGGGAAGATGAAGACCAGCAGTGGTCTGATAGACCTATCGGGTCCGGCCCCTTCAGCGGCGGGTCTGGCCTGGCGGCCGCGTATGGTGACCCTGGGCTCAGGTCCTTTCCGGGGCACCGTGCGCGGCGCATCCTTTGCCGGTGACAGCCGCGAATACCTGCTCGATACGCCTTTCGGCCCGATCAAGGCAGAGGTGGAGGCGAGCCAGCCGGCGCATGCGCTGGGCAGCGATCTCTCCTTCGACCTGCCGGCCGAAAAGGCCGCCCCGCTTTCCCGGTTTACCTGAGGCGTCCGGACCATGGGCATCTGGATCGATACCGATATGGGCTTCGACGACATCGCCGCGATCATGATCGCGGCGCATGCGGGGCTTGCGATCGACGGCGTCTCGCTCGCCTTCGGCAATGCGCCGCTCGAAGCCGTCCGCCGCAATGCGGCGGGTGCTGCGTCTGCCTTCGTCTGGCCGTTTCCGATCCATGTAGGGCGTGATACGCCAGTGCTTGGCCAGTTGGAGACGGCAACGGGCATTCTCGGCGAGACCGGCATTCCGACGGCCGGCCTCAGTCTGCCGGAGGCTGCCGATACGTTTCAGAATGACGCTTTCGGAGCGCTCTGTTGCTGGCTCGAAAAGGGTGAAGGCGAGCGGCGCATCCTGGCGCTCGGGCCGCTCACCAACATTGCGGCCATCGCGCTGGCGCGGCCCGATCTTGCGGCGAAGATCACCGATCTCACCTGGATGGGCGGCGGAGTGACGACCGGCAATCACACGGCATCCGCCGAATTCAATGCCTTTGCCGATCCGGAAGCGCTGGCGATCGTGCTTGCCCACGACATCCCGTTCCGGATGGTCGATCTCGATCTCTGCCGCAAGGTGCTGTGCGGGCCGGAGGACATTGCGCCCATCCGGGCGGCAGGCGGCCGCAATGCCGGGCTGGTTGCCGATCTCCTGGCAGGCTTCGTTAAGATTGCCACCAGCCGCGGGCGGCCGGCGATGGCGCTCTACGATGCCGTCGCGGCGGTCGCCTTCGCCTATCCGGACCATGTGACCTGGCGCGAGGCACGTATCGACGTGGAGCTCGCGGGCGGGCTGACACGCGGGCGCACGGTTGTCGAGACGCGTGCCGGGCGGGCGGCATTCAATGCGGCCTACGGTGTCGAGATCGACGCCGAAAGGGCAAGAACTCTCATTCTCGAAACATTGCAGGCAGAGGCGAGCTGGTGAAGAACATTATCGCAACGGTGCAGGAGTTCACTGAACCGGCCTTTCGCGACCGCGCCGTTACGGCTGCGCGGGGCGACGCTCCGTTCGACATCCTGATTGCGGGCGGCACATTGGTGGACATGGGGACCGGGGAATTGCGGCCGGCGGATATCGGCATCGTCGGTCCGATGATCGCCAGCGTCCACGAGGCCGGCAGCCGCTCTGACGCCGCCCGGATCATCGATGCGAAAGGCGCGTTCATCTCGCCCGGCCTCATCGACACGCACATGCATATCGAAAGCTCGATGGTGACTCCGGCCATCTATGCGGCAACCGTGCTCCCGCACGGGGTCACGACCGTCGTCTGGGATCCCCACGAATTCGGCAACGTCCATGGTGTCGACGGGGTGCGCTGGGCCGTCGAGGCGGTCAAGCCATTGCCGCTGCGTGCGGTCGTCCTGGCCCCTTCTTGCGTGCCGTCGGCACCGGGCCTGGAGGTGGCGGGCGCCGATTTCGACGTTTCGGCCGTCGAGGAAATGCTGTTCTGGCCGAAGATCGGCGGGCTTGCCGAGGTCATGAACATGCGCGGCGTCATCGACCGCGAGCCGCGCATGAGCGCGATCGTGCAGGCGGCACTGGTCTCCGAAAAACTCGTCTGCGGTCATGCGCGGGGCCTCGCAGGTCCCGATCTCGCCGCCTTCATGGCGGCCGGAGTGACCTCCGATCACGAACTCGTCTCCGGAGCCGACCTTCTTTCCAAGCTGCGCGCGGGGCTGACGATCGAGTTGCGGGGATCGCATGATCACCTGTTGCCTGAGTTTGTGGAAGCGTTGAAGACGCTCGGCCACCTGCCGCAGACCGTGACACTCTGCACCGACGACGTCTTCCCGGACGATCTCGTCAGCGGCGGCGGACTGGACGATGTGGTCCGCCGGCTGGTGCACTATGGGATGAAGCCGGAATGGGCGCTGCAGGCTGCGACGCTCAACGCTTCCGTCCGGATCGGTCGCGCCGATCTTGGCCTGATCGCCGCCGGCCGCCGCGCGGACATCGTGGTTTTCGAAGACCTCGATGATTTCCGCGCGCGGCATGTGCTGGCCAGCGGCACGCCGGTTGCCCACGACGGCGCGATGGCGATCGAGGCGGCCGCCATCGATTCCTCGCCGCTTCGGGATTCCGTCAAGCTCAAGCCGCTGACGGCGGAGGACTTCAAGCTTTCCGCAACGGCGAAGAAGGTCAGGCTCGCAACGATCGATCGCCCGCGCTTCACGAACTGGGGGGAGACGGTTGCGGATGTCACCGACGGTTACGTGGTACCCCCGGAGGGAACGACCCTGATCGCGGTCACCCACCGCCACGGCCGCGCCGACAGCCGCACCCGTCTCGGGTTTCTCACCGGCTGGGGCCGGTGGAAAGGGGCATTCGCCACCACGCTTGCCCATGACAGCCACAACCTCACCGTCTTCGGCTCCGATCCGGCCGATATGGCCGCGGCGGCGAATGCCGTCATCGGGGCCGGCGGCGGCATGGCGGTGGCGATCGACGGCAAGGTCGTGGCTCTCCTTCCATTGCCGCTTTCCGGCCTGGTGTCCGAAGCGCCGATGGAGGAGGTGGCGGAAGGTTTCCGGAATATCCGATCCGCCATGGACCGCGTCGTCGACTGGCAGCCGCCCTATCTCGTGTTCAAGGCCTGTTTCGGCGCGACGCTCGCGTGCAATCCCGGCCCGCATCAGACCGATCGCGGCATTGCCGATGTGACCAGCGGCAGGTTATTGGAATCACCGATCCTCGAAATTCTCGAATAGGAAAGACGATGCAGCCGCATGATTTCTGGCAGGACGTGCATCCGCCGGGCTCATTCGACAGGGCAGGGCCGTTTTCCGGCTTCTTCCCGGCGACGCTCGACGACGGCAGCCAGATCAAGCTGCCGATCCGGCCACTCGCGGGCGGCGAGCATGCGCTCGCCTCTCTCATCATCAACCAGGCGAGCTTCGACGTGCAGGACGCTCTTGCCGCCGATCTCGCGCCGAAGCTTGCCATCTATCGGCCGGAAGTGATCGTCGGCCTGCCGACGCTCGGCCTCACGCTTGCCGCGGCCGTCGCCCGCTCACTGGGCTTCACGCGCTACGTGCCGCTCGGGACCTCGCGGAAATTCTGGTACGACGAGACCCTGTCGGTGCCGCTTTCCTCCATCACCACGCCGGAACAGAAGAAGCGGCTCTATGTCGATCCACGCATGCTGCCGCTCATCCAGGGCAAGCGTGTGGCGCTGGTTGACGACGTCATCTCCAGCGGCGCGTCGATCGTGTCGGGGCTTGAGTTGATGGCCTCGCTCGGTATCGAACCGGTGGTGATCGGCGCAGCCATGCTGCAATCGGAACGCTGGCACGAGAGGCTCGCTTCCTTCGGGCGGCAATGGCAGGAGCGCACCGTCGGCGTTTTCAGGACGCCGATGCTGAAAAAGGCGGGCGAGGGGAACTGGACCGCCTGAGGCGATTTGTGCCTTGCGAAACAGCGTCGGGCGAATAGGATCGCGGATCACTCACCTCGGGGATTTTCACAGGAAATCGGGAACAGCTTCATGGAACTGGTGTTCGACGGCCATAACGACGTGCTTCTGCGGCTCTGGCGGAACATGAAGGCGGGCGGCGACCCGATCGCCGAATTCATGCACGGCACGCCGAACGGCCATATCGACGGACCACGCGCCAAGGCCGGCGGGCTCGCCGGCGGACTCTGTGCTATCTATATCCCGTCGGGCGACCTCATCCTGAAGGAGCCCGATGCAGATGGCCGTTACGAAACGCCGCTTGCTGCACCCCTCGACCATCTGCCGTCCGTGACCATCGCGCTTGAAAAGGCGGCCATCGCCCTTCGCCTCGACCGGGCCGGCGCCTGGCGGCTTTGCCGCTCCACGGCCGATATTCGCAAGGCGATGGAAGACGGCATTTTCGCCGCCGTCATGCATATGGAAGGCTGCGAAGCGATCGATCCGGACCTCGGCAATCTCGATGTTTTTTACGCCGCCGGCCTGCGCTCGCTCGGCCCTGTCTGGAGCCGCCACAACATCTTCGGCCACGGCGTGCCGTTTGCCTTTCCCATGTCGCCGGATACCGGTCCCGGTCTTACCGATCTCGGCTTCGAACTCGTCAGGGCCTGCAACCGGCTCGGTATCCTGATCGATCTTTCGCACATCACCGAGAAGGGCTTCTGGGATGTCGCCAAGACCTCGGACCAGCCGCTGATCGCCAGCCATTCGAATGCCCATGCGCTTACTCCGGTCGCCCGCAACCTGACCGACAGGCAGCTAGACGCGGTCAAGGAGAGCGGCGGCCTCGTCGGCCTCAACTATGCCGTGACCATGCTGCGCGACGACGGCCGCGACAACGTTTCGACGCCGCTTTCAGACATGATCCGTCATGTCGACCACATGGTCGGCCGCATGGGGATCGATCACGTGGCGCTCGGTTCGGATTTCGACGGCGCCTCGATTCCCGAAGAGATTCATGATGCTGGAGGAAATCAGAATCTGGTTGCGGCGCTCAGAGGAGCGGGCTACGCTGGCGAAGAATTAAAAAAGCTTTGCCGGGAAAACTGGCTCAGAGTTTTGGGGAAGGCCTGGCACGAATAGGGCGGTTTTCCCCAAAGGTCCAAAGAACCAAAAGGGGAAACCAGACCATGCTCCATTCATTCAAGGGACGAATCCGTCTGCTGACCACGGGCGCTGCGCTCGCAGTGATGCTCGCGGCCGCGCCGCAGGCATTCGCCGTCACGCCGAAGGATACGCTCGTCATCGGGCTTGCCTTCGACGACATCATCACGCTCGACCCGGGCCAGGCCTTCGAATTCTCGGCCGGCGAGATCAACGGCAACAGCTATGACCGTCTCGTCCGGCTCGACATCAACGACACATCGAAGGTCGCGCCGGATCTCGCTGAAAGCTGGACAGTATCCGACGACGGCCTCACCTATACGTTTAAGATCAAGCAGGGTCTGAAATTCGCCTCCGGCAACCCGATCACCGCGGAAGACGTTGCCTATTCCTTCGAACGTTCCGTCAAGATCGACGGACCGCCAGCCTTCATCCTCAATCAGTTCGGCCTGAAGAAGGACAACATCACCGAAAAGGCCGTTGCCAAGGACCCGAGCACTTTCGTGCTCACCGTCGACCAGTCCTATGCGCCGTCCTTCGTGCTGAACTGCCTGACCGCGACCGTTGCCGCCGTGGTCGACAAGCAACTGGTTTCGCAGCATGTCACCAATGACGACTACGGCAACGCATGGCTGAAGAGCAATTTCGCGGGATCCGGCCCCTACAAGATTCGCGAATGGCGCGCCAACGAAGTGGTCGTGATGGAGCGCAACGACAATTACTGGGGTGAGAAGCCGAAGCTCAACCGCGTCATCTATCGCCACATGAAGGAAAGTGCCGCGCAGCGGCTTGCGCTCGATAACGGCGATATCGACGTCGCGCGCAATCTCGAGCCGAACGATATCGACGCGGTTTCCAAGAAGGGCACGACGATCACCAGCACCCCGAAGGGTTCGGTCTTCTACTTCAGCATGAACCAGAAGAACCCGAATCTTGCAAAGCCGGAAGTCGTCGAGGCGATGAAATACCTGGTCGACTATGATGCGATCCAGGCGACCCTCATCAAAGGCGTCGGTGAAATCCACCAGACCTTCCTGCCGAAAGGCCTGCTCGGCGCGATCGACGACAAGCCCTACAAGCTCGACGTCGCCAAAGCCAAGGAACTGCTCGCCAAGGCCGGCCTGAAGGACGGTTTCTCCGTCACCATGGACGTGCGCAACAACCAGCCGACCACCGGCATTGCGGAATCGATCCAGCAGACCTTCGCCCAGGCAGGCATCAAGATGGAGATCATTCCCGGCGATGGCAAGCAGACGCTGACCAAATACCGTGCACGCACCCATGACATGTATATCGGTTACTGGGGCGTCGATTACTGGGATCCGAACTCAAACGCGGAAACCTTCACGTCAAACCCGAACAATGCCGATGAGGGCACGTCAAAGACGCTCGCATGGCGCAATGCCTGGGATATTCCGGAGCTGACGAAGGAAACCAAGACCGGCTTCCTGGAGCGGGATTCGGCCAAGCGCGCCGCAATCTACGAAAGCCTGCAGAAGAAGCTGCTCGCAACCGGTCCGTTCGCGCTGATCTTCCAGCAGACGGAAGTGGCCGGCGTCGGCAAGGGCGTGAAGGATTTCAAGCTCGGCCCGACCTTCGATACGAACTACGTGTTCAACGTTTCCAAGGAGTAGGGCCTATATAGGCCTTAGCCCGGAAGGCTGATTTCTTGACCCTTACAGATACAACCGTGGCGACACGGCGCAATCGGCGCCGTGCTTCGTCCTTCGCGGCTTCCGTCCTGCGTTTTGCGGTGACCGTGGTCACGACCATATTCGGGCTGCTGCTCGTCACCTTCTTCATCGGCCGGGTCGTGCCCATCGACCCGGTGCTGGCGATCGTCGGCGACCGCGCTCCGGCCCACCTCTATGAACGGACCCGGATCGAGCTGGGCTTGAACCTGCCGCTCTATCAGCAGTTCTGGATCTATTCGAAACAGGCGCTTTCGGGCGATCTGGGCACTTCAGTGCTGACCAGCAATCCGGTGCTGGAGGATATCAAGCGCGTCTTTCCCGCCACCATGGAGCTTGCAACGATCGGAACGCTGATGGGTGCAATTCTCGGCATACCGCTCGGCGTTCTTGCTGCCGTCAAGCGCGGCAGCGTCGCCGACCAGATCGTCCGCGTCATCGGCCTGATCGGCTATTCCGTGCCGATCTTCTGGCTCGGCCTCCTGGCGCTGGTGCTTTTTTACGCGCAACTGCGGTGGGTGGCTTTTCCCGGCCGCGTGGATATCGTCTACGAATACAGTTTTTCGCCGCAGACCGGCTTTTACCTGCTGGATGCGGCCATGCAGGGCCAGTGGGACGTGGTGGGTGATCTCTTCCGCCACATCGCGCTGCCCGGAGCGCTGCTTGGCTATTTCTCGCTCGCCTATATCAGCCGCATGACCCGCTCCTTCATGCTGAACGAGCTTTCCCAGGAATATATCGTGGCGGCGCGGGCAAAGGGCCTTTCCGAGGCCCGCATCATCTGGTTCCATGCGTTGCGCAACGCCGCCGTGCCGCTGGTGACGGTGATCGCGCTTTCCTATGCCAATCTCCTGGAGGGGTCGGTTCTCACCGAAACCATTTTCTCCTGGCCGGGGCTCGGCCTCTACATCACCAATTCTCTCCAGAACGCCGATATGAATGCCGTGCTCGGCGGCACGCTGGTGATCGGGTCCGTTTTCGTCGGCATCAACATCTTCTCCGATCTTCTCTATCGGACACTGGACCCGAGGACCCGCAGCCGATGAGTATTCCGGAAATCGCACTCAAACCCTATAGCCGCGCGTGGTTGCTATCCGACCGGCCGGCCTCGCGCCAGCAGGCGCGTCTCGGTCGCGCCTATATCATCTGGCGCCGCTTTGCCGAAAATCGCCTGGCGCTGGTGGGCCTGGGCATTCTGATCCTGCTGCTGGTGGTCGCAGCCCTTGCCGACGTGCTTGCGCCCTATGATCCGGTCGTCGGCGACCTGCGCAACGCGCGCCTCCTGCCTCCGGGCACGGCCGGCTATCTGCTCGGAACGGACGACCAGGGCCGCGACATCCTCTCGCGGCTGATCTACGGATCGCGGCTGACGCTGCTCGTCGTCGTGCTGGTAGCGGTCATCGCCGCACCCATCGGCCTCATCGTCGGCACGGCTTCCGGTTATGCCGGCGGATGGCTGGACGCGGTGCTGATGCGCATTACCGACATCTTCCTCGCCTTTCCGAAGCTCGTGCTCGCTCTGGCGCTGGTCGCGGCGCTCGGGCCGGGGATCGAGAACGCGATCCTGGCGATCGCCGTCACCTCCTGGCCGCCCTATGCACGCATCGCCCGCGCCGAGACGCTGACCTTCCGCAACTCGGAATTCATTGCCGCGGTGAAGCTGATGGGGGCTTCGCCGCTTCGCATCATCATCCGGCATGTGATGCCGCTCTGCCTCTCGTCGCTGATCGTACGCGTCACGCTCGATATGGCCGGCATCATCCTGACTGCCGCCGGCCTTGGCTTTCTCGGCCTCGGCGCACAGCCGCCGCTGCCCGAATGGGGCGCGATGATCGCCTCCGGCCGCCGCTTCATCCTCGACCAGTGGTGGGTCGCCGCCATGCCGGGTGTCGCGATCCTCGTCGTCAGCCTCGGCTTCAACCTGCTCGGCGACGGGTTGCGCGACGCGCTCGATCCGAAGGAGGCGGGCCAATGACGAATGGACAGACCCCGCTTCTGACAGTCGAAGACCTGCGCGTGACGTTCCCGACCCGCACCGGTGAAGTACGCGCCGTGCGCGGCGTCTCCTTCACGCTCGGGAAAGAGCGGCTCGGCATCGTCGGCGAATCCGGGTCCGGCAAGTCGCAGACCGGCCGCGCCATCATGGGGCTCACGCCGGCCCATGCGTCGATCACGGCCAGAAAGCTCGCTTTCTCCGGCCGCGATCTTCTTTCCATGCGCAAGGCCGAGCTGCGGGCGCTGCGCGGAAAGCGGATCGCGATGATCCTGCAGGATCCGAAATATTCGCTGAATCCGGTGATGACCATAGGCCGGCAGATCGTCGAGACGTTGAAGACACACGAGGATGTTTCGACGTCCGAGGCGAGGACGCGTGCGCTTTCCATGCTGGAAGCCGTGCAGATCCGAGATCCGGAACGCGTCTTCGACCTTTATCCGCACGAGGTTTCCGGCGGCATGGGCCAGCGCGCCATGATCGCCATGATGCTCGTCTGCGGTCCGGAGCTTCTGATTGCCGACGAGCCGACCTCGGCGCTCGACGTTACCGTGCAGCTCGAAGTGCTCTCCATCCTCGACAAGCTGGTGGCGGAGCGCGGCATGGGACTGATCCTGATCTCGCATGATCTCCGGCTCGTCTCTTCCTTCTGCAATCGCGTCATCGTCATGTATGCGGGGAAGATCGTCGAGGAATTGCCATCGGCCGATCTTGCCCAAGCGCAGCATCCCTACACGCGCGGGCTTTTGAACTGCCTGCCGACCATCGGTTCGCACCGGCATCCGCTGCCGGTTCTCGACCGCAAGCCGGAGTGGGCGCTATGAGCTCAGCCGTTTCCATCCGCGACATGGTCGTCACCTACGAAGATTTTGCGGCACTTGACCATGTCAGCTTCGATATCGGCGCCGGCGAATCCTTCGGCATCGTCGGTGAGTCCGGTTCCGGCAAGTCGACGCTGCTGCGTGCCATTTCCGGGCTCGCCTCCTTCGATCAGGGTACGCTTTCCGTCAATGGAAGGCCCTATTCCGGCCGGAGCCGGGACAAGGAGTTCTACCGCACCGTCCAGATGGTCTTTCAGGACCCCTACGGCTCGCTGCATCCGCGCCAGACGGTCGACCGCCTGCTGCTCGAACCCCTCCTGATCCACGGCTTCGACGATATCGAGACCCGCATCTCCCGGGCGCTGGACGAGGTGGGCTTGGGCTCCGGCTTCCGCTTCCGTTATTCGCACCAGCTCTCCGGCGGGCAACGGCAGCGCATAGCGATCGCCCGGGCGCTCATCCTGGAACCGAAGATCCTGCTTTTGGACGAACCGACCTCGGCGCTCGATGCCTCGATCCAGGCGGAAATCTTAAACCTTCTCGAACAGGCGCGCCGCGACCGCGACCTCACCTTCATCATGGTCAGTCACGATCTGGGCGTCATCAGTCACATGTGCGAGCGGCTGGCGGTGATGAAGATGGGCAAGGTTGTCGAGACTTTGCCAGCAGCGGCTCTGGAAAAACGCGAATTTTCGGCGGAATATACGCGCCAGTTGCTCGTCGCCAGCGAAGGCTTTCGCCGCGGTTGAGGGGCGTCTCTTTTTGTTTCCAAGCAATTCCGGACGGAAAACCGCGACACACTTTTCCGGAATTGCTGCAGCCGGCAGGATCGCATGCAGCTTCGCGCGCTTATGTATTTCGATGAACTGGTGCGCACGAACTCCATGCGGGCGGCGGCCGAAAACCTCAATGTCGCGGCGACCGCCGTGTCCCGGCAGATCGAGAACCTGGAACATTATTTCGGGACCCCGCTCGTCGAGCGCAGCAACCGCGGCATCAAGCTGACGGCAGCCGGCGAGCTTCTCGCCGCGCGGGCGGGACGGACGTTGCGCGAGCTTGAACATGTCCACCAGCTGATCGACGACCTGCAGGGCCTGCAGCGGGGCAGGGTGGTGATTTACGCCAATGGCGCGACGGTCGCGAACCTCATCGCGCCGGTGCTTGCGGAATTCAGCCTGCGTTATCCGAAACTTCGGTTCGAGGTGGCGATCACCAGCGCCCGCGAGGCGGTCGAAGCGCTTGCCGCGGCGGAAGCCGATCTGGTCGTGACGCTCTTTGCGCCCAAGATTTCCGGCGTGAAGGTGCGGCTGCGCTCCGAGATCACCTATGACGTGGTCATGGCGGCCGATCACCCGTCGGCGAGTGCGAAGGAACTCACGCTCCGCGATCTCGTGCAGATGCCGCTGGCGCTGCCCGACAAGAGCTTTGGCGCGCGGCAGGCTTTCGAAGAGATCTTTTCCAGGGAAGGGCTGGAGCTCGATCCGGTTTTCGTGACCGGCTCTCTGGAGATGCTGAAGGAACTGGTGTTGCGGAAAGCGGCCGTCACGCTTCTGCCGGCGCTTACCGTGCGCCGGGAGATCGAGGCGGGCCAGCTCGTCGCCGTTCCGATCGCCGCCGGCAAGGCGGTGCGCACGCCGATCGACCTCTGCGTCGCGCCGGACCGGCAGCTTTCTTTCGCCGCCGGCAAGCTCGTCGATTTCATAGAGCGCTTCATGCGCGGCGCCGACATGCGCAAATCGGAACCCGTAAAAGCCACTGTTCAAATGCATTCCGTGTAGCGTTTTCGGCTACACAGAGAACACAAAATTCTACATTGTGTGTGCACCTGCGAAATGACACACTTTTGGCAATCGCGATCCCGCAGGTGCCGATCAGGCTGGATCGCCTACCAAAAAGGGGACGATGGATGGGCAGGATGACGTTTTGGGGCTCCGCCACGATTTTGAGAAGTGCCGCTTTCGGTCTTGCGACGGCGGTGGGCCTTTTTCTCGCACAGGACGGTGCGGAAGCCGCGCCGAAGACCGCGATCACCGTTGGCATGGCGATCGAGCCCGCCGGGCTTGATCCGACGATCGCGGCACCCGTGGCGATCGGCCAGGTGACCTGGCAGAACATTTTCGAGGGCCTAACGGCGATCGACAAGGCCGGCAAGGTCCAGCCGCAACTTGCCGAGAGCTGGGAGATTTCCGAAGACGGTCTCACCTATACGTTCAAGCTTCGCCAGGGCGTGAAATTCCACAACGGCGAGATTTTCGATTCCTCGGTTGCGAAATTCTCGATCGACCGCGCCCGCGGCGCCGATTCCGTCAATCCGCAGAAGCGTTATTTTGCCTCGATCGACACGATCGAGACGCCGGATGCCGCGACGCTGGTGCTGGAACTCAAGCAGCCGGCCGGCAGCCTGCTCTACTGGCTCGGCTGGCCGTCCTCCGTCATGGTCGAGCCGAAATCGGCCGCTGACAACAAGACGACGCCGATCGGCACCGGTCCGTTCAAGTTCTCGGGCTGGGCCAAGGGCTCGAAGGTCGATCTCGCCAAGAACCCGGACTATTGGAACAAGACTGTTGCTGTAAAGCTCGATACCGCAGCCTTCCGCTTCATCAGCGACGCGCAAGCCCAGGCCGCAGCACTGAAGGCCGGTGACGTCGACGCCTTCCCCGAATTCGGCGCGCCGGAGCTGATCAAGTCCTTCGAAGACGACAAGCGGCTCGCGACCGTCATCGGCAATACCGAACTGAAGGTCGTGGCCGGCATGAACAACACGCGCAAGCCTTTCGATGACAAGCGGGTGCGCCAGGCGTTGATGATGGCCATCGACAGGGCAACCGTCGTGGAGGGAGCCTGGTCCGGCTTCGGCACGCCGATCGGCAGCCACTACACGCCGAACGATCGCGGTTACAGGGATCTGACCGGCGTCTATCCCTATGATCCTGAAAAGGCCAAGGCATTGCTTGCCGAAGCGGGTTACCCGAGCGGTTTCACCTTCACGATGAAGGCGCCGCAGATGGCCTATGCGCAGCGCACGTCGCAGGTGCTGCAGGCGATGTTTGCCGAGATCGGCGTGACGATGAATATCGAGACCACGGAGTTTCCGGCGAAATGGGTGGCCGACGTCTTCAAGGCGGGTGATTACGACATGACGATCGTCGCCCATGCGGAGCCGATGGACATCGATATCTATGCCCGCGATCCCTACTATTTCAACTACAAGAACCCGGCCTTCAACGACGTGCTGAAGAAGGTGGAAGCCACTGCCGATCCTGCGGAACAGGAGAAGCTTTACGGCGAGGCGCAGACCATTCTCGCCAACGACGTGCCGGGGCTCTACCTCTTCGTCATGCCGAAGCTTGGCGTCTGGGACGCCAAGGTGAAGGGGCTTTGGGAAAACGAGCCGATCCCGTCGAACGTCCTGACGGATGTTCATTGGGAGGAGTGAAGCCTGGGTCATGAACTGGAATGGGGTGAATGCGGCAAATCACCCTCCCCTTGAGGGGGAGGGTCGGAGCGAAGCTCCGGGGTGGGGTGAGCTTCGCATCCCTTCTATTAAGCGTCGGCTTTCAAGCTATTCCTTTGAATCCGATCACCCCCACCCGCCGCTTCGCGGCGACCTCCCCCCTCAAGGGGGAGGTGAGTGCCCGCCGCGTCGCCTCCGAATGCTGCGAGGACTTGCGTTGAAGCCATGGCCTTCGAAGTTTTGCCATGAGGTCACCCCATGATCTCCATCCTCATCCGCCGCATCCTCAGCCTGATCATCACGCTGCTGGTCGTCTCGCTCCTCATCTTCACGGTGATGGACCTGCTTCCCGGTGATCCGGCGGCGATCATGCTCGGCACTTCGGCAAGCCCGGATACGCTTGCGGCGCTCAGGACACAGCTCGGGCTCGACCAGCCGCTGCCGGTGCGCTATCTCGCCTGGCTTGCCGGCGTGTTCCGGGGCGATCTCGGTCAGTCCTATACCTATGGCGTGCCGGTTGCCGGCCTGATCGCCGAACGGCTGGCGGTCACCGTTCCGCTGGCGCTGATGGCGATCGTCCTCTCCGTTCTCGTCGCCGTCCCGCTCGGCGTGCAGGCGGCCAGAAAGCACAACGGCGTCTTCGATTTCGTCGCCGGCCTGCTTTCCTACATCAGCATTGCCGTTCCCGCCTTCTGGGTCGGGCTGCTGCTGATCATCCTCTTCTCCACCACGCTGGGTCTGATGCCGGCCGGCGGTTTCCCCGGCTGGGATGCCGGGTTTTTCGCCGGATTGAACGCGCTGCTGATGCCGGCGGTGGCGCTCGCCCTGCCGCAGGCGGGCGTGCTGACTCGTGTCGCGCGTGCCGCCGTGCTGGAGGTGATGAACGAGGATTTCGTCCGCACCGCCCGTGCCAAGGGCCTGAGCGAAGGCATTGCCGTCTGGCGGCATGCGGTGCCGAACGCGATGGTGCCGGTGGTCACCATGCTCGGCCTGCAATTCACCTTCCTGATCGCCGGCGCCGTGCTGGTCGAAAACGTCTTCAACCTGCCGGGCCTCGGACGGCTCGCCTATCAGGCGCTTTCGCAGCGCGACATCGTCGTCATGCAGGATGTGGTGCTGTTCTTCTCCGGTCTCGTCATCCTCATGAATTTCCTCGTCGACCTCGCCTATCTCCTGATCGACCCGCGCCTGAGGGCGGGTGCGCAATGACACGTGCTCTTCGCCGCCCCGTTTTCCTCATCGGGCTCGTCATCACGCTGGCGCTGTTTACGGTCGCATTGCTGTCGCTCGTCTGGACGCCGTTTCCGCCGACCCGCATGCAGATCGTCCAGAGGCTCAAAGCGCCGCTCGAATCCGGCCTCTTCGGCACCGACCAGTTCGGCCGCGACGTCGCCTCCATGCTGATGGTCGGCGCCTGGAATTCGCTGTCGACCTCCGTCCTTGCGGTGCTCATCGGCGCGAGCGTCGGCACGGCGGTCGGCGTGATCGTCGCCATGCGGCGCGGCCTCCTGGAACTCGTCGTCATGCGCGGCTGCGATATCGTCTTCGCCGTGCCGCCGATCCTGTCGGCAATGATGCTCGGCGCCTTCATCGGCTCCGGCCGGTTCACGGCGATCATTGCGATCGCCGTCTTCATGGTGCCGGTCTTCGCACGGCTCACCCTCAGCGCCGCGCTGCAGATATGGACCCGCGACTATGTGACTGCGGCGATCGGCATGGGTCGGCCAAAAGCCAGGATCACGCTCGCGCATGTGCTTCCGAACATATCGAACCAGATCATCGTTCAGGTGACGATCCAGCTCGGTCTTGCGATCCTCACCGAGGCGGGCCTTTCCTTCCTCGGTCTCGGCATGCCGCCGCCGGCGCCGACCTGGGGACGGATGCTCGCCGACAGCCAGACCTTTCTCGGTCAGGCGCCCTGGCTGGCGCTGATGCCGGGGCTTGCGATCGCGCTTGCCGTTCTCGGTCTCAACATGCTGGGCGACGGCCTGCGTGACCTGCTCGATCCCCGCGACAATTCCTGATTTCGAACGCAAAGATATTCCGATGAACGACCTTCTGAAACTGACCATCCGCCAACTTGCAGGCCTCTACGCCGCCAGGAAACTCTCACCGTCCGAATACTGGCTGGCGGTCGAGGCGCGCGTTGCGGTCTTCGAGCCGCATGTGCAGGCGCTTTATCTCTACGATCCGGAAAACGCGCGCGAGCAGGCTGCGGCCTCCACCGCGCGCTGGATGAAGAGCAAGACGCTCGGGCCTCTCGACGGCATTCCGGTGACGCTGAAGGAACTGATCGCCACCAAGGGCCAGCCGGTGCCGCTCGGAACCGCGGCGGTGGAACTCCTGCCGGCGACGGAGGATGCTCCGATCGCCGGCCGTATGAGGGAAGACGGCGCGGTGATCTTCGCCAAGACGACATGCCCCGATTACGGCATGCTTTCCTCCGGCCTTTCGAGCTTCCATCACCTGAGCCGCAATCCCTGGAACCTGACGCAGAACCCGGGCGGATCGAGTGCCGGCGCGGCCGCAGCCGGCGCGGCGGGTTTCGGGCCGCTTCATATCGGCACGGATATCGGCGGCTCGGTGCGCCTGCCGGCCGGCTGGACCGGGCTTTTCGGCTTCAAACCCAGCCAGGGCCGCATTCCGGTCGATCCCTATTATGTCGGCCGCTGCGCAGGCCCCATGACCCGCACGGTGGAGGACGCGGCAATCTCCATGGCGACACTGTCGCGTCCGGACTGGCGCGATGGCACGTCGCTGCCGCCCAACGATTTCGACTGGCTCGATTCCGCCATCGACGTGAAGGGCATGAAGATCGGCCTGATGCTCGACGCCGGGGTTGGCTTAGCCGTCGACGAGGACGTCCGAGAGGCTGTCACTGCCGCGGCGAAGCGCTTCGAGGAGGCGGGTGCGATCGTCATTCCGGTCGGGCCGGTCATCACCCGCCAGATGCTGGACGGGCTCGACAATTTCTGGCGCGCCCGTTTCTGGGGCGATATCGAGAAGATGCCGGAAGAGCGGCGGGCGCTGATCCTGCCCTATATCTACGAATGGGCGAAAGGCGGCGCGCATGTCTCCGGCGTCGAGGCGGTGCGCGGTTTCAACCAGACGATCGAGATGCGCAAGACCTGTGGCAAGCTCTTTACTACGGTCGATGCGGTGATCTCTCCCACCAATCCGATCGTCTCCTATCCGGCGGAATGGGCCTCCCCCACTAACGACCCGGCTTTGCCTTTCGAGCATATCGGCTTCACGGTGCCGTGGAACATGTCGGAACAGCCGGCCTCGTCCATCAATTGCGGCTTCTCGAAATCCGGCATGCCGATCGGGCTGCAGATCGTCGGCCCACGCTATGACGACCTCCTCGTGCTCAAGCTGTCGCGTGCCTTCGAGCAATGGACCGGCGGGATCAGCCAGTGGCCGGAGCCGCCGGAGGCAGTCGTATAGCCTCTTTGTCCTCTTTCGGCCTTCCGTCTCCGAACGGTATCGCGGAACAATCACGCCTTTGCCGCGTTCAATTCGCGCAACCTGAAACGGGTTTGCAGGTCTGCGCGCTCGCCATGCGCTTGTCGAGGAGGTTGAAGATGAGAGGCATATCCCTGTGGCCTTGGGTATCCCGAGCCCTTGATCGACGTCTCGCCGTCCACGTCATTTGATTTTCCGCAAAGCCGGCCGTCTGCCTGCATGCTTCAAAAGAACAGATAAACCCAGGAGATCGATATGCCCACTGCCAATCCGACCAGTGAATTCGCCCGCGGCGGTAACGGCCAGAACTCGGCCTCATCGAAGGAGATCGAAGCTCAGCTCCAGCAGTTGCGCGAGGATATTGCCTCTCTTGCCAAGACCGTGGCTGCTGTGGGAAATGAAAAGGCCAGTGAATACAAAGGCAAGGCCCGCCGCGCCGCGCATGAGGCGGCTGATGCGTCGATGCACATGGTGGAAGCTGCGCGCGAGCAGGCCGTCTCGCTGGAGCGCGACCTGGAACGCCAGATCCGCACGAACCCTATCCAGTCCGTCGCCATCGCCGCAGGCGTGGGTTTCCTGTTCGCGCTGATGATGCGGCGCTCATGATGGCAGGATTAGGCCCCCTTTTGGCCTCGCTCGTCGCGATGGATGTCGCGGCGTTCGCGCGTCGGCTCAAGCGAAACGCGATCCTCTACGCTTTCATGCTGGTTTTTCTGCTGACGGCCTATGTGCTGGCAGTCGCCGCACTCGCGGTCTATCTCGGCCAGATGTGGGGATTGCCGATGGCATTGCTTGCCGTGGCGGGTGGGGCGCTTGTCCTGGCGCTCATCATTCTCCTCTGGGTGATGATGGAAAACCGGGCGGAAGAGAGGCGCAAGCGCGAGGCCGCGGCGGCAAGCAGCAACAAGGCGCTGATGGTGACCGCGGCGATCTCGGCCCTGCCGCTCGTCATGAAATCGCGGCCGCTCCTGCTTGTCGGGGTTGCGGCCGGCCTCGGATTCCTGCTTACCCGCAACATGGGGATGGCGAGCCGCGATACGGACGAACCTGCCGAATGATCTTAAAGCGTGTCGCGATCTCTCAGATTCATCCGGCACGCTCTAAGTTCTTGTTTTCACGCATGTCGTTTTCGCAAAACCGCTGCATACTTTGGCGCGACACGCATTAGATGAACGGTCGCTTGCCCTCCTTGGGCGGCCGCCATTCGGCGACGTGGTAGAGCCTTTCCGTGTCAAGCACCTCGCAGCCGCGGTCGAGCCAGCGGATGAGCCCTTGTTGGACCAGTCTGCGCAGCGTCTTGTTCGTGTGGACAAGCGAGAAGCCCAGCGTGTCGGCTACGTGCTGCTGCGTCAACGGCAAGATGAAGGGTCTATCAGCCGGCGGAGCGGCGACCGATTTTACCCGCGCATCCAGAAATGCGAAGAGATAGGCCGCACGCTCGCGGGCGCTGCGGCGGCCTATGCTGAGAAGATGTTCATCAAGCATGGATTCTTCCCGGGCAGCCAGCCAGGTAATGTCGTAGGCAAGCGAGGGGTGATGGCGGAAGAGCTTCGGAAGCTTGTCCCGTTCGAAGATGCAGAGCGTCATCCGCGTCAGCGCCTCGATCGAGTGCTGCATCTCCTCCATGAGGTGGCCCTGCAGTCCGATCAGATCGCCTGGCAGCACGTAATTGAGGATCTGACGGCGCCCATCCTCCAGGATCTTATATCGGAAACCCCAGCCGGACAGCACGGTATAGAGTTGCGGGTTGCGTTCTCCTTCCACCATGATCGACATACCCTGCGCGGCGGACACTTCACCCGTCTTGAAGTCATGCACGAAGCCAAGTTCCTCCGAGGAGAAATCACGAAAGCTCCGACATTGGCGCAGAGGGCACTGATCGCAGCTAACGCGCGGAAGAATGGCGGGTGTGGACGTGGCCATGGGACTCCATGAAGACAGGGCGGATGAACCATAGCTTGGCGTTTTCTTCCCGTCTGTGTCTTTTTTAAATGACGCGCTCTTCGTTCAATGATCTAGGGCGTTTTTGCACTCGAATGAGAGCGACGCTTTTGCGAATTCTTATCATTGATTTGGAATATCTCGTTGCTATGGGCGCTGAACGCATTCTCGGCAGCGCGATGACCTGTGAAATTCAAATTGCCATGCCACGCGATTACCCGCCGGTTCTGGAAGGCCGCAATTTCGATGTCGTTCTGGCCGATTCCAGCCTTGGGCAAAATCCCGACGAGGCGCACCGGCTGCGCGCAAGCGGCGCTGGCATCGTGTTTTCCACTTTGGTGGACGAGGAACTGGCCGGGCTTCCAACCTGGCCCGGCACTGCCGTCGTGGCAAAGCCCTTCGACGAACAGCAATTGGTCGAGGCTGTGAGGAATGCCGCTCGGGTGAACGGCATTCCGGATGACAGGGCCTAGCTGCCGAAAGCGCGGGCCGTAATCGCAGCATCGCCTGGATCGGGGCCATAATCGCCTTCGCCGGAAACCCCCAAGAGTTCCTGGAGACGGCCGCGAGCGCGGGAAACGCGGCTCTTGATCGTGCCGACGGCGCAGCCGCAGATTGCGGCGGCTTCCTCATAGGCGAAGCCTGCGGCGCCTACGAGGATGATCGCCTCGCGCTGGTCGTCCGGCAGCTTGTCGAGCGCCTTGCGGAAGTCCTGCAGATCGAGCCGGCCGTATTGTTCGGGATGCACCGAGAAGCGTTCACTGAACAGGCCGTCGCTATCCTGCACTTCGCGACCGCGCTTGCGCATCTGACTGTAGAATTCGTTGCGTAGAATGGTGAACAGCCAGGCCCGCATGTTCGTGCCGGCCGTGAAGCTCGACTGGTTGGCCCAGGCCTTCATGATCGTATCCTGCACGAGATCGTCCGCCTTGTCGTGCCGGCCTGTCAGAGATACTGCAAAAGCGCGCAGATTGGGCAGCGATGCAAGAAGGTCGCGCTTAAAGCCGCGATCGTCGCTCTCTTTCTCCCTGCTCATTTTACATTCACCGGCTTTGCGCTCTTCTCGGCCTGTTCAAGACGTTCCAACAGTTCGAGAAAACGATCCGGAATCCCTTCTTCCTGTACTGCGTCGTAGAATTCGCGCAGCTTTCGAGAAATGGATGCGTTCGGAGGTACCGCTCCAGGTCTGACTTCTTGGGATTGAATTGTTGTCATCTCGTCTTTTTTTCTGTTGTCGTCTTCGTCACTCATCACGCAGGCCTGTTACGATATTGCTGGGCGGAAAATTCACGATAGTAAAAAAAGTTCCCATCTTGCGGAACTTTTTTTGCATGATCACGTTCATAACAGGTCAATTGCCGCTGGGCATCAGGGGAGATTTTGTATGTCACTAACTACACGCGTTGCGACCCACCTTCCATATTTGCGCCGATATGCACGCGCCGTCACCGGGTCGCAGACCTCGGGAGACGCCTATGTTGCTGCGGTCCTGGAAGCGTTGATCGCAGACGTTTCGATATTCCCGGAAACGTCCAAGGACCGTGTTTCGCTTTATAAACTCTTCGTCACGATTTTTGGTTCCACGAATATAGATATCCGACCGATGGAATCGCCCTTCGCATGGGAGCAGCGCGCAGCCGCCAATCTGGCTACCTTGCCTTCGCAGGCGCGGCATGCCTTCCTGCTGATCTCGGTGGAGGGCTTTACGGTAGAAGAGGCCTCGGAAGTCCTGGACGTTAGTGTCGCGGAGGTAAACCGCCTGCTCGAGGAAGCGACCCGCGAAATCTCGCGTCAGGTCGCGACCGATATCATGATCATAGAGGACGAACCGCTGATCGCGCTCGATATCGAGCAGATGGTGCAGGATCTCGGCCATCGTGTCGTCGGCATCGCACGCACGCACAGGGAGGCCGTCTCGCTCTTCCAGTCGTCGCATCCGAAGATGGTGCTGGCCGATATCCAGCTTGCCGACGGCAGTTCCGGCATCGACGCCGTCAATGAGATCCTGAAATCCTCCAGCGTGCCGGTGATCTTCATCACCGCCTTCCCGGAACGTCTTTTGACCGGCGAACGTCCGGAGCCCGCCTTCCTCGTCACCAAGCCGTTCAATCCAGACATGGTGAAGGCGCTGATCAGCCAGGCCCTGTTCTTCAACGAGGCAGTCAAGGCGGCTGCCTGATTCATCTCTGCAGAAGCGGTCGGGAACGAACGCAGCAGGATGGCGTTTGGCATGCATCCGAGAAGGAGGAAAATATGCGATATCATGCTCTGTCGTGTTCCTGCTCCTGGCTGCCGCGGCCAGCTTCGATCGAGCTGCAGGTGCGTGGGCAATATCGCCCAGGTTCCGTTCTTTCTGTTCCCACCTATGCTGATGCCCTGTCGGGTTGTTCCGGCATCTGTGACAATCTATAAATGACAAGAGATCATAAACCGGGCGTCCCTTCGGCGGACGCCCGTTTTTTCCCGAGAGCCCGCAGAGGGAGTGAGAAATTGGTGCATCCCCTGACATGGCAGCAAGCTGGTCAGAGTGATGACAAGTTGCGTGAATTTTTCATGCCCGCGCTCGTCGATCTGGGGGCGAGCGTGATCATCCAGGATTCTCACCGCAACTATCTCTTCGTTACCAATCTTCCGGACATCTGGGCCAACGAGCACTTCTCGACGCCGAGCGATCTCAGCCTGTTCGGCGAGGAGGTTGCAGCCAAGCTGGGCACCCTCAAGGAAGGGATCATCAAGCCAGGCAACAAGGGGCATATCGAGATCGCCGTCGGCACCGAGCAGATCTACGAGTTCCGCGTGCAGGCGGTGGAATTGGCCAAGGGCGGCGTGCATCTGGTCACGACCATCATCGACCGGTCCGAGGAACGGCATCGGGAGCGACTGCTCAGGGCATTGCTCAGGGAAGTCAGCCACCGCTCCAAGAACCTGCTTGCGATCATCCAAAGCATCGCGCTGCAGACGGCCCGCTATTCCGGCTCGCTCGAGCTTTTCCTGCACAAGTTCCGCGGCAGGCTTTATTCGCTCTCGCAATCCCAGGACCTGATCACCGATTCCAGCTGGCGGGGTGCCTATTTCTTCGAACTGGTACAGCAGCAGACGGAAAAATACCTGCCCGAAAACACGCACCTCGTGCGCGTGAATGGTGACAACGTGCTGCTTACGCCGAATGCCTCGCTTCATCTCGGCCTTGCCCTGCACGAGCTGATCGTCAATGCGGTGAGCCACGGTTCGTTGCTCCGCAACGGCCGCGTCATCAATGTCACCTGCGCCCGCACCCAGCTCAACGGTCATGACGCGCTGGAAATCACCTGGGACGAGGCGCTGGAAATCAGCCGGAAATCCGATGAGGACGAAGAAGAGGCGCTCAAATCGCATTTCGGCAGCACGGTGCTGGAGCGCGTCGTGCCTGCCTCCGTCAACGGCAAGGCTCAATACGTCATTTCACGTGACAGGATCAGCTATCAGCTGGTCTTCCCGCTGGAAAGCGGTGGAGAGTGAAGCGAATAGGGAGTAGCGAATAGCGGATAGTCTTTGCGGCAACTGGTCCGTATTCGCGACAAAACGCTTCCTTTTCACGACCCGTTGGTCTGCGAATCGGAGAATATTCATTCGCTATTCGCTATTCGCTATTCGCTATTCGCTATTCGCTATTCGCTATTCGCTATTCGCTATTCGCTATTCGCTATTCGCTATTCGCTATTCGCTATTCGCTATTCGCTATTCGCCAAAACTGAGCTGGCCCGGTTCCGATTGACGGAGCCGAGCCAGTTCGTCTCTTCGAGGGGGATTGAAGAGTCTGTCCGAAGGCTTTTGTAGGGCGGGGGACGGGGGGGTCGCCTTCGAACAATGCTATAACGAGCCTTCTTGAAATAGGTTCCGAAGGTTCGGGAAAAAATTTTTTAGTGCCTGTGGAGCCAGTCTTCCACCTCGCGATCGGCCTCTTCCTGTGCCTTGCCGTAGCGTTCCTGGATCTTTCCGGCAAGCTGCTTCCTGTTGCCTGCGATCACGTCGAGGTCGTCGCCGGTCAGCTTGCCCCACTGGCTCTGGACCTTGCCCTTGAACTGCTCCCAATTGCCTTCAACCTGATTCCAGTTCATCTGCCTCATCTCCTTCTTCGTTCTTCGAGCGACATCCGCTCTCGGAATCAAACGACGCAGAGGCTTATGGGTTCCAGGGACAGCGGAAAGCAAAATGGCGGCCGGAGCCGCCATTTTCAAAACCTGGATAGGATCAGGCGCTTCAAAGCTCAGTGCTTCAGGGCCCTCGGATCGAGCGCGTCGCGGATCGCATCGCCCATATAGTTGACGCTGAGTACGGTGAGAGAAATCGCCAGACCCGGCCAGAGAACGCGCGACGGCGTCAGTTGCAGGAAATTGGCGCCGTCGAAGAGCAGGCGGCCCCAGGTCGGGAAATCCGAGGGAAAGCCGAGGCCCAGGAAGCTCAGCGCCGATTCCGTGATGATCGCGGAAGCGATGCCAAGCGTCGCCGAGACCATAATGGAGCTCAGGACGTTCGGCAGGATATGCTTGATGATGATCCGGAATTCCCGCATGCCGCTCGATTTCGCCGCCAGGATGAACTCCTGGCTTTTGACGGCGAGCACATCGCCGCGGACGATACGGGCGGTGTGCATCCAGCTCGTGATCCCGATCACGAAGACGATCAGGATGAAGATGCCGGTCTCCGGGCCGAAGGTCGCGCGGAGCGTATCGCGGAAGAGCATCAGTATGACGAGCAGCAACGGTAACAGCGGCAGCGCCAGGAAGAGGTCGGTGATGCGCATCAGCGGCCCGTCGAGCCTCCGGAAATAACCGGAGAGCACGCCGACCAGCGTTCCGAGGAAGAGGGCAAGCAGCATGGCCGTCACGCCGACGGCGAGCGAGATGCGACCGCCGGCAAGCACCTGGGCAAGCATGTCCTTGCCGAGATTGTCGGTGCCGAAAGGATGAGCGAGCGACGGCCACTGGTTCTTGTCGCGGATGTTGATCGCATTCGGCGCCACCCGATGGATATACGGGCCGATGACGACTGCGAGCAGGATGAAGACGAAAATCACCAGCCCGGCGACGCCGCCCCGATGGGCGCGGAACTGGTGCCAGATGTCGCCGAAGGCGGATCGGACGGGCGTCGCCGCCTTGACCGGCGGTGTGGCTGTTATGGTCGCATCAGTCATAACGGATCCTCGGGTCAAGAATGCCGTAAAGCACGTCGGCGATGAGATTGAAGAGTACGATCAGCACGGCGAAGATGAAGGTCAACGTTTGTACGAGCGGAATGTCAGCACCCTGTACGGCAGTGATCAGAAGCTGGCCCAGCCCATTCACGCGAAAGATCTGCTCGGTGATGATGGCGCCCGAAAAGATCGTCGGTACCCCAAGGGCAATGACCGTGACGACCGGGATCAGGCTGTTGCGCAGCACATGAACGAGCAGCACCGTCTTTTCCTTGACGCCCTTGGCTCGCGCCGTGCGCACATAGTCCTGATGCAGGTTGTCCAGCATCGATGCTCGCACGAAACGCGTGATCTGGGCTGCGTTATAGAGCGCCAGGACCGCCACCGGCAGCGCCATCTGCTTCACCTGCGCGATGAAGGTCGAGAAGTCCGTGACCCTCAGGTTCGTGTCATAGACGGACGGAAACCATTGCAGGTAGGAGGAGAAGATGACAATGAGCAGCACGCCTGTGAAGAAGGTCGGTACGGAATAACCCACCATCGCCAGGAAGGTGCCGATCTGGTCGATGATCGAATATTGCTTGTAGGCGGAGATGACGCCGATCGGAATGGCGATCAGCACGCCGAACAGATAGGCGAGGCCGACGACCCAGAGCGTCTGCGGCAGGCGCTGGACGATCAGGTCGACCACCGGGCTTCGGGTCGCCCAGGACAGAACCCGCATGCGATCACCGTCGCCGACCTGCCAGCCGGTCAGGCTTTCAAAAATATTGAGCGGTTCGTTGATGAAGAATTGCTGCAGCCATTTCAGGTAGCGGATGGCGAAAGGCTGATCCAGTCCGAGCGAGGCGCGGATCTGCTCGCGGACCTCCGGCGGGATCGTCAGCGGCAGGTCGCCGGTCGGATCGCTGGGCGCGAGGTCCAGCAGTGCGAAGATGACGAAGCTGATAATCAGCAGGGTCGGGATTGCGAAAAGCAATCGCCGCAAAGTGTATGTGAACATGGAAACCTCTCCGGACTAGCGCGGGAGAAAAATGCGGCCGCCGGGCCTGCTCCAGGCAGGCCCGGCGATCGTCATTACTTCTTGCGCGACCAGTCGGCGGCGTTCCACAGTTCGGAGTCCCAGGCATTCATCTTCACGCCGTCAAGCGAGACCGAATGCGAGGAGACCTGACCGCGGTAGATGAGAGGAATGTGGGCACCTTCCTCGGTCAGCATGTCGTTGGCCTTCTTGGAAAGCTCGATCCGCTTTTCGATGTCGGCCGTCTTGGAGAGCTCGGCAACCAGCTTGTCGTATTCCGGGTTGCAGTAGCGGGGGATGTTCTGCCCCTGCCAGCCATTCTCCGGGCTCGGAACCTTGTCGCAGAGCCATTCCGCCAGATATTTTTCCGGGTCGGTGCCGTCGAAGTTGTTGGTGTACATTTCGACGTCCGCATAGAACTTCTGGAACGTGTCCGGGCTTGCCGGATCGCCGCCGAAGAAGACCGAGGCGCTGACGTTGCGCAGTTCGGCGTCCACGCCGATCTGCGACCACATGTCCTTCACCAGTTCCTGGGTCGCCTGGCGGACCGAGTTGGTGGAGGTCGAGTAGAGGAACGACAGGCGCACACCGTCCTTGGCGCGGATGCCGTCGCCGCCTTTCTTCCAGCCTGCCTCGTCGAGCAGCTTGTTGGCGCCTTCGACGTCCTGCGTCAGGCACCAGTCATTGGCCGTGGAGGCGTAGGCTTCCGGTCCGGGAACGATATTGCAGGTGGGGCGGCCGGCCTCCCCATAGCCCGCCTCATCGATGATGTTACGGTCGATCGCCATGGAAAGAGCGCGGCGCACGGCCGGATCCTTCAGGGCCGGATGCGGGCCGGCCTCCTTGGTGGAGCGCTTGTCGCCGAGCTTCGGATCGGGGTTGTACCAGTTCAGGTTGATACGCTCGACCTGCGTGCCGAACGCCGTTACCAGTTCGCCCTTGCCGGCCTTCAGCATGGTGGCGAGAACCTCCGGTTCGACCTGCATGTTCCAGCCGTAGTCAAACTCGCCGGTCTCCAGCACAGCGCGGGCGGCCGATGCGGCATCTCCGCCGCCTTTGAGGGTGACGGTCGCGAAGGCCGGCTTGGCCGGGTCGCGATAGTTGGGGTTCGCTGCATAGGTGATGACGTCGTTCGGCTTGAAATCCTTCACGACGAACGGGCCGGTGCCAATCGGGCCGAAGTTGGCCGAGGTGCAGCCCGGAGCCTTGGCGCCGACGCAGTTTTCGAACTGCTTCTTTTGGATCACCGGCGACTGAGCGCCGACGAACGCGCTATAGGGGTAGTATTTGGGCTCGCTGAAGGTGATCTTGACCGTATGCGGATCGACTGCCTCCACGCTTGTCACGCCTTCATACTGGGCTTTCTGGGCGCAGCCGCCATCCGGAGCGACGCAATATTTCCAGGTGAAGACGACATCGTCGGCTGTGAACGGAGTTCCGTCGGACCATTTCACGTCCGGCTTCAGCTTCCAGGTCATGCTCATCATGTCCTTGGAGACGCCGCCGTTTTCGACTGTCGGAATCTCGGTCACGAGCCATGGAGCAAGTTCGCCCTTCTCGTCGTAGCGGGCCAGCGGCTCGATGACCATCGAGGACGAATAGACCTCTTTGGTGCCGCCGGAAAGATACGGGTTGAGGGTCGAGACCGCCTGCCAGAACAGAATCTTGAGATCCCCGTCGGTACCGCGCTCCGCATGAGCGGCAGAGCCGGCGAAAGCAAGCGCGGCAACTGTGCCGGCCAGAAGGAGTTTGAGGTTTTTCATGCTGCTATTCCCCTTGATCATTCTTTTATGAGTTGTGTTTTGCGGCTCGCCGGTCACGCCGGCTTGTAATGCCACGGGATTGCGAAGTCATTTCATAACGCATTGACTTCGCACGATGTTTCTCTCTTCATCCTCCTCAAATGCTGGCTTAGGAACAAGTTGCATCGTGTCGCCTCAGGCGAACGTGACCAAATTTTGGGCCATCTAAGCATAGGCCTATTTTCCGTTCAAGCGGGAAAATTGAAGCTTGCAAAAACCCATCTTCACGTCGCAATATCCGCCCCGGCCAGACCATAAACAGTTAAAAACACGATGGGGAATTATATGCCGGTTATCAATCGCGTCGCCGAAATGCAGGATCAGGTTGCCGAATGGCGGCGTCATCTGCACCAGAATCCGGAGCTGCTCTACGACGTTCACGAGACGTCCAAATTCGTCACCGAAAAGCTCAGATCCTTCGGCTGCGACATGGTCGAAGCCGGCATCGGCAAGACCGGGGTCGTCGGCATCATCAAAGGCAGCCAGGGCGAAGGTCCGGTGATCGGCTTCCGCGCCGACATGGATGCATTGCCGATCTTCGAGACGAGCGGCAAACCCTGGGCTTCGAAGACGCCGGGCAAGGCGCATTCCTGCGGCCATGATGGCCATACCGCGATGCTGCTGGGTGCCGCGCAATATCTTGCCGAAACCCGGAATTTCAAAGGCTCGATCGCGGTGATCTTCCAGCCGGCGGAAGAGGGGGGCGCAGGCGCGCTGGCGATGATCAATGACGGCCTGATGGAAAAGTTCGGCATCGAGGAAGTCTACGGCATGCACAACGAACCGCGCCTGCCGGTCGGGCATTTCGCGATCGGCAAGGGCGGCGTCATGGCGGCCGCCGACACATTCGAGATTACCGTCCACGGCCGCGGCAGCCACGCCGCGCAGCCGCATCTGTCCATCGATCCGGTGCTTGTCTCCTCGCATATCGTACTGGCGCTGCAATCGCTCGTCTCACGCGAGACAGACCCGCTGAAATCGCTCGTCGTCACCGTTGCATCGATCCATGGCGGGGAGGCGAGCAACGTCATTCCGGCTTTCGTCAAGATGACCGGAACGGTGCGGACGCTGCTGCCGGAAACCCGCGATTTTGCGGAAAAGCGTCTCGTCGAAGTGGCACAGTCCACCGCAATCGCCCATGGCGCGACCGCCGAGATCGTCTATAACCGCGGTTACCCCGTCACCTTCAACCATGACGACGAGACCGATTTCGCGGTCCAGGTCGCCGGAAAGGTTGCCGGTTCGAAGTCCGTGCATGTCGGCGTGCCGCCCCATATGGGCGCGGAAGACTTTTCCTACATGCTGGAGAAGCGGCCCGGAGCCTTCATCTTCATCGGCAATGGCGAGACCGCCAGCCTTCACAACGCAGCTTATGACTTCAACGACGAGGCGATCCCCTATGGCGTCAGCTACTGGGTGACACTCGCCGAAACCGCGCTTGCCGCCTGATCCCGGTCAAAGGAGATTTCCATGCTGCTTTCGGGTAATTCGATGGAAGCGAGCGGCGGTTCGGTGACGCCGGTGCTGTCGGTGAAGAACCTTTCCACGTCGTTTCGTGTGAACGATGAATGGCGCACGGTGGTGCGCAACATTTCCTTTGACGTGGCGCCGCGCGAGACGGTGGCGATCGTCGGGGAGAGCGGCTCCGGCAAGAGCGTCACCTCGCTGTCGATCATGCGGCTTCTGCCGAAGAATTCCAGCCGTATCGAAGGCGAGG